>CP097899.1:7500-377500 GCA_023639215.1 Candidatus Pristimantibacillus lignocellulolyticus | reverse complement strand
AAAAGATGATACCTATACTTTTCGTAGGACCAGCAGTTGCCTTACTGGCATGGCTACTTCTTGTGCCAACGATCCGTACACTGTATATGAGCTTCTTTGATTCTACGACTACTAATTTTGTAGGTTTTGCAAACTACGTTGAGGTTTTCACCAATCGAATATTATTAGGTGCACTTCGCAACAACTTATTGTGGGTTGTGTTCGGAGCTACTGCTTGTATCGTCCTTGGTTTGTTAATCGCAGTGTTAGCTGATCGTAGTAGCTTTGAGAAGCTTGCCAAAAGTATAATCTTTATGCCGATGGCGATCTCATTTGTTGCTGCGGGTGTAATCTGGAAGTTTATCTATTTCTATAAACCAGGTACAGAACAGATTGGATTGCTAAATGCGTTATTGGTTTCATTAGGTTTTGAACCTCAAGCTTTTACAAGTATGTTCCAGCCGTGGAATAATCTATTTCTCATAGTTATCTTAATATGGATGCAGACAGGATTTGCGATGGTATTGTTCTCAGCAGCACTGAAAGGGGTTCCAGAGGAACTCCTTGAAGCTGCTCGCGTAGATGGTGCTGGGGAAACTCGTATCTTCTTCAAAATTATTGTTCCTTTTATATCAGGAACGATTTTATCTGTATCGACTACCATTGTCGTATTTACTTTGAAAATATTCGATGTTGTTATGGTAATGACAGGTGGTCAATATGATACTGAAGTTGTAGCGACACAGTTCTATCGTCAATTTTTTATGTATCGTAATGCAGGATTTGGCTCGACGTTAGCCATTGTTCTCCTAATCTGCGTTATTCCAGTGATCTGGATTAATTTACGCCAGTTCAAAAAGCAGGGGGGATTCTAATGGCAAAGCGTAAACGACGTAAAAGTAAAAAGTGGATAGTGAATCTAATTCTAGCTTTTATTTGTTTGATATGGATTATACCAACTTTTGGACTTTTGGTTTCGTCATTCCGTCCTGCGGTAAATATTTTGCAAAGCGGTTGGTGGGAGGTCTTTCCTCACAAGGATTATGCTACACAAGACACGATTACTTTGCCAAAGGATACAGATCTTCGTGAACCGATTACGATAAATGGTGAAACTTTCAGTGATGATCAGCTTCGCGAAGGCGCTATTACAAAGGATGGTAATCGATTAATTTGGGAAAATAGACGTGCTCGTACTGTCAATGTGCAGGACAAAAGCTTAAAGATGGATACGGAATTTACTACTTCTAACTACGAAAGTGTATTGACAGGTAAATTATATAAAATTCAACAAGCAGATGGAACGGTTAAGACCGAAAAGGGTCAAGGAATGTCCAAAGCATTTATGAATACATTAATTGTATCAATACCTGCTACCGTTATTCCTGTTCTCATTGCAACCTTTGCTTCATATGCATTTGCTTGGCTTCGTTTCCCCATGCGAAAAACGATGTTTATTGCAGTAATTATGTTATTGGTTGTACCGCTACAGGTTGCACTTATTCCCATTATGAAGGATTACACTTTACTTGGCTTAAATGGTACTTACCTCGGTATCTGGATTGTGCATACTGGCTTTGGGTTACCGCTCACAATCTACTTTATGTATTCGTATATTAGTCAGCTACCGAAAGATTTGTTCGAATCAGCCTTTATGGATGGTGCATCTAATTTCACAATATTTACGAAACTAGTATTGCCATTATCAATACCTGCGATTGCTTCAATTGGTATATTTCAATTTCTCTGGGTATGGAATGACTATCTCATATCCTTAATCTTTATTGGAACTCAGGCTGATGTGCAAGTGATGTCTATGAGAATTGCCGATATGGCAGGTTCTCGTGGCTCAGATTGGCATTTACTAACGGCTGCAGCGTTTATTTCCATGCTTATGCCATTGACTGTATTTTTCAGCCTTCAGAAGTTTTTTGTTAGGGGGTTACTAGGAGGGTCAGTTAAGGGGTAATCTTCTTGGTGTTGAAAAGCGATTTTTTTGAACCTTATTGAAAAGGATGTTCAAAACCAATCACTTGTGATCACGAAGTTATGCGCTGAAGCATAGTCGACGTCGAACATGGCATTCATCGGTTGCTCCGATGCTCACGTACCAATAACGTACGTTGCGCTACTCACTTTCCTAGCTTCATGTCATCTTCTTGGTGTTGACAAGCAATCTCTTTGAACTTTATTGGAATGATGTTTAAATCCAATCACTTGTGATCACGAAGTTATGCTAAAAAGGGAACTGTAAGCTCAATCCATAATTATGGAGATGAGTGAACAGTTCCCTTTGTTATTTCAATGGTGATATTATTCGTCTTTATCGTTTACGAGATATTCAAAACTTAATTGATCGCATTCACTAGATGCTTCTTCAAACAATTCAATAATAGCGGTATAATCTTTCGTACTTTCATTGTCATTAATCCACAATAAGGATACTGGAAGATTAATGTAGCCAGTTAAGCAATCCCATAGTGCATCGAGATTACGACCATAGGTAGCAGGTAAATCTAATTTAGCTGCTAACCATTCGTGAACATCATCATAGGTTTCAGCTTCAGACAATCGTAATTCAATAATATCGCTCATTTTTACCGCACCTCTTTCGTAATATCTGTAAAGCTTTTATAATGATCCGTGGTCATGTAGATAAGACCATCATTAGAGAATACGATACGATCGGCATTACGACGACCACCTGTATAATTGATATCTGCTTCATACCATGTTCGTCCATCGGCTTTTGGTAATAGTCCTTCACGATTGCCGAACTTATCACCACCTATGCTCATATTGGGGGCTACCTCATGAAGATTACCTTTTGAAGGGACCCAACCTAGATTTTCAGCATCTTTTTTCTTAATAAAGTTATCAGGTAATTTTCCATTATCGCGAATATATGAAGCAACATCTTCAAAGCTAGTCAATGCTGATGAAGCATTAGGTATAGAAGAGTTAGCATCGTATGCTACATTTTGATCAGTAATAAGTTCACTACAACCGCCTAATAGCAAACTTAATGTAGTCAGGAGAAGAAAGAGCGAAAGTTTCAGTGTATTTCTAATTCCTTGTAAAGATTTTAATAACATGTTGTTACTCACTCCTATTAATCTATTCGTATCAAGTTAAGTATAAGTGATCAGTGCTATCAAGGCAAAATTGAATATAAAATACAATTAAAATGCCATATTTTTTTATTGAATTCCATAGTATGATGTTAGCAATACAATGTAATAGTAGTAATTCAATTAAGTAAAGTGTAGGACAATTCAACGAGAAAGTATTTACTGAAGGAGTTAGTTCATATGGAGTGGAGTATAAAGCATTTTTCGCAATTATCTAATGTAGAAGTATATGAAATCATAAAGTTACGTACCGATATATTCGTAGTTGAACAGCAAAGTATATATGCGGATTGTGACAATAAAGATCTTGAAGCTTATCATTTGCAATTAAGAGATGAAGCCGGGCAGTTATTAGGATATTTGAGATTATTGAATCAAGGAGTAAGTTATGAAACTTATTCTATTGGTCGCGTGATCATTACTCCTTCGTTAAGACGGACTGGTTTCGGAGAACAGATGTTACAGCGCGCCATCGCGTTTGTTGGTTCTCATTGGCAAGGAGATGCCATTACAATTTCTGCGCAGCAACAATTAACGAGCTTTTATGAAAGAGTAGGCTTCGTTGTAGTGTCAGAACCTTATATTGAAGATGGTATTTATCATATACAAATGCGCTTGGAACTTAATGACCAATCATAGTTGACCTACTCAGGAGGGCATGTGCATGCGTTTTTCAGCTAAGTCGCAAGTCGACAGAATGAAGTCTCCATATCGACATGGTATGGAGATGGCAGTAATGGAAGGCATATGGGCAATGTTATTGCTAACTATGCTTTCAGGTCCGTTTTTAACAGCGTACTTACTTTACTTAGGGGCGAATTCTCAACAAATTGGTATAGTACTCGCAGTGCCAGCTATCGCAAATCTTCTACAAATATTAGCTGCCATGTACATGCAAAAACTGAAAAATCGAAAACTCAATTTCGTACTTCTCGCTTCAGCTCATCGCCTAATAGGATTGATGACAGGTATTATTCCATTTATATTTCCAAAAGAGATTTGGTTAGCTGTCTTTATCGTTATCTTTTTACTTTACTCATCAATAAACGCTTTTGCAGGGGTTATCTGGACTTCATTAATCTCTGATATGGTACCTGATCAATTACGAGGGAAGTACTTCGGTATTCGTAATGTCATAACTAGTGCGGTAAATAGTATTGGATTATATATTACTGGGGTTATTATCGATAGGTATGATGGAGCACTCGGATTCAATATTATGTTCATACTTGCAGCCGTTACTGTAATCATGAACATCATTTATTTTGCTAGATACCCGAATCCAGCATTTGAAAAAACACAGGAAATGAAAGTTGGAACATTTGTACTAAAACCGTTTAAGGATCATATCTTCTTTAAGGGGCTACTATTTTTAACGATATGGACATTAATATTGTCGATGACTCATCCATTTTTCTCTTATGTCATGCTTGATGTATTAAACGTAAGATATCAAACCGTAGCAAATCTAGTTATTTTGCAAACGGTATCATCGATGTTGGGTTTCTATATTTGTGGGCAACTTTCTCGCAAGTACAGTGAACGAACATTACTATTAGCTTCATTACCTTTTCTTGCAGTCTCGGCACTATTATGGGGAACGTTATCGTTTTTACCGCAACTGCTTGTTCTAGTATTAATTTTTATTTGTCTTGGAATAGGTCTAGGTAGCTATAACCAACAAATTTTTATATTTATGATTGGTTCATCTCCGAAAGCAGAGCGACCTATATATATTGCTGTATTTTCAGCAATTACTGGTTTGGCTGGTTTTCTAGGACCTACAATTGGTGGAGCCATCTTTGAACAATTGAAACAATTACCGCTCTGGACTCAACAGTATGGATTCTTTCTACTACTCGGAATAGTTTTACTGGTACTAGGGGTAGTTATTGCTCCATTAGCTTTTCGTAGGAAGAAGTAGACAGAATTATTTATAAGCGTATCTGAAATTAATTCTAATGAACCTAAGAGATACCACTCTGATGAGCGGGTCTCTTTTTGTTATGAATGGCCTAGGTAAATAACTCCTATGTGATTGTACAGTATTTGTAAATATGGTAGACTTAGTACGCTTCTTTTGAATCGGATTTTAAGGCGGAATTTATAACAAACTATCAGGCAGGAGATTAACAAATGACTTCAACTAATATTAATATTACGAATGAAGAAATTCGAGCAGCGCATAGTAATGTGTTCAAACTTTTGTTTCAGCAACTTAGACCAAAGCAATGGACTAAAAACCTATTAGTATTTGCTGCTCTACTTTTTTCTTTTGAAATGATCAATGTTACAACGATAATTAATACATTATTAGGATTTTTTCTTTTTAGTTTTATTTCTGGATGTGTCTATATCATTAATGATTATGTAGATCGAGAGGCTGATAAGAATCATCCAGTTAAAAAATTTAGACCAATGGCTTCAGGTGCGCTCAATCCTATATTGGCATTAACTTTCGGTAGTTTTCTCTTAATAGCATCTTTAATAGTTTCCTATTTTTTGAATCCACTGTTCACACTTCTTCTCATAGCGTACTTTGCTTTGAACGTGTGTTATTCATTTTTCCTAAAGCATGTCGTTATTATTGATATTATGGTCATTGCTACGGGATTTGTACTGCGTGCGATTGCAGGGGGACTTGTTATTCATGTTCCATTTACACCTTGGTTCTTAATTTGTACGATGCTTTTATCTTTATTTTTGGCAATCGGTAAAAGAAGGCATGAACTATTTCTATTAGAAAATGAGATGGGAACCCACCGTAAAGTATTAGAAAAGTACTCATTTACTTTACTAGATCAGCTTAATAGCATTGTAACTTCAGCAACTATTATTAGTTATTCCTTATTCACATTTACTTCTGGACGTACAATTCATTTGATGTGGACAATACCATTTGTTATTTATGGGATTTTTAGATATCTCTATCTGATTCATATCGAGAAAAAAGGTGGTTCTCCTGACAGAGTTTTATTTGAGGATAAGCATATATTAGTTACCGTAATATTGTATGTTATTAGTGTAGTATGTATTTTAGCAATTTTTGAGTGAACGACAGAACGTTATAGAGGGAATGATTATGAAAAAGAAAATTGCAATATTTGATATCGATGAAACAATCATTAAAAAAGATTCGATGTTTCTATTTGTCTTATATGGACTCAAAAAGAAGCCGTGGACTTTATTTAACTTATTTACAATTGTAGTAGTTACGGCATTATACAAGCTGAAGTTAATGAAAGTAGAAAAAGTGAAAGGATCATTTTTTTACGCGATTCGTTTCTTTGAACAATCTGAACTAGAAAAGTTCTACAACGATGTGTTAGTACCCAATATATATCAAGAAGCTTTGCAAGAATTACAGAACAAAAAGGAACAAGATTATCATGTGCTTCTTGTCTCTGCTTCACCTCATGCTTATGTGAAATACTTTAATAACTTACCCTATGTGGATGCTGTTATTGGAACTGAATTAGTTCAACAAAACGGACGCTATATTAATGTTATTGAAGGTTATAATTGTAAGGGTGAAGAGAAAGTAGTACGCATTAGACAGTATTTAGCTGATAAAGATATACAAATTGATTATGAACAGTCTTCTGCGTATTCAGACTCCTTAACAGATATGCCTATGTTTCAGTTAGTTAAGACTAGATATCTAATTAACAAACGTAGCGATGGGTTGGAGGAATTAAATTGGCAAATGTAACAAGCCGTCACCTTGGTAAAGTGTTGATGATCTTTTCCGCTTTCCTTACAGCTACTGGACAGCTTTTTTGGAAATGGGGGCATACTAATCTACTATATATGATGATCGGATTTTTATGCTACGGGTTAGGCGCGGTGTTTATGTTAAAAGCATTTTCATTAGAAAAGCTTTCTGTAGCGTACCCTTTAATGTGTATGAGTTATATCTTCGCGCTCTTTTACGGAGATTTTTTTCTTGGAGAAGATATCACATTGAAAAAAGCGATAGCCGTTGCACTATTAGGAATAGGAGTGACATTGACATCCTATGAAAAATGAGTGGCTTATTCTTATGCTTCTAATTATGACATTAACTGGTTCATTAGGCAGTGTGTATTTTAAGTTCTACACGAACAAGAAGAAATTGATCTATCTATTAATTGGCTTCGCTTTTTACGGTACAGGAGCGCTACTTAATATTTACTTGTTAAAAGAATTACCATATACCGTTGTACTACCTGCTAATGCACTAACGTTCATCTGGACTTTAGTTTTTGCCAAATGGTTTTTTAATGAAACGATAGGAATATATAAAATTGCTGGAGTTGCTTTTATTATTTCTGGATTAATTGTTTTAATCTCATAATAAATAGAAAATTCTAATGGATTGGTGGATTAATATGGGGTTTTTGAGCTACATTTTACAGTATAAGAGGGATAATAAGAAAGCTCTTATGTTGTTTATCAGTTTCTTTATTTTTTACTTAATTATGAATTACCCGTTCATTAATTTTATAAAGGAAAATGCTGCTAATCTTGCCGCACATAGTCCTTTTTACGGTGCACCTTTTATGCTGAATCTATTTAACTTTGACCCATCCATGTATTATGGATTCAGCAATACTTCGGTAGTACATCCTTTTATAAACTTTATGACGGGATCATTTACCTACATTTCTAAATATTTATTTGATAACTTGTTTTTCTTGGTAATTCAATCGTGCATCAACGCGCTTAGCGTAGTTATGATCTATTATTATTTACGTAGAAGTGATACGAACAGTATCATTCCGTTATTATTTGCAGTATTTTTCGGAATTAGCTCATACAGTATTTTCACAGCATTTATACCGGATTCTTATCCATATGCTCAATTTGTAATCATTTTTTCAGTGTTGTACTTGCAATACTCTAGAACAGTTGAGAAAACCGCAATATTGCCGAATGCTTCATTGGCACTGATCAACTTTGGTTTAACTTCGACCAATATCGTTCCTTTTTTCAGCTCATTATTTTTCAATATGTTTGATAGAAGCAATAAAAAAACATTCAAACAATTAATAATGATTGGTTTAGCTTTTTTGTTAATGGTTACAGGAGTTACACTAATTCAGTTTCTCTTATTCAAGGGAAATTCGTGGATTAATAACTGGATACAAAGTTTAAGCAGTGGAGGTTTCAGTTATACGGGAGATTTCTTGTTCAGTGAACATTGGAAGGCAGTATATATGCTTGTAATTAGTCCGATATTAACACCAGACATTACAATGCTTGATCCAGGAATTGTCGCTCTCGTAACTGATCTTACACGTCCTTATCCTATCTATGTTCATATTATTGGCTTTGGTATTATTCTGCTTTCTATTGCAGGGTTTGTTAAAGGTATTAAATCTAAAGAGTCTTGGATATTAGTATCTTACATTTTATTTGCAATTGTTCTTCATATTATTGTTGGATTCGGTCTTGCTGTGTTTAAGTATGATATGTATTTGTACGCGGGGCATTTCATCTTTGCATTTTTCTTGCTTGGTGGACGGTTCATGATTGAAGTCAAACATAGCGTATTGAAAAAAGTATTAATTGCTGTTGTGATCTTGTTTGCTATTACGACATTGACAAATAACATTTTGAAACATGCGGAAGCACTTCATACTACTGAGCAAGCTTATATAGAGTTAAATAATGATAATGATGTAGATCAGTAATAAGATGCATGTGTAAATCTATAAATATGTATTTGAAGACCATTCATTTTTTGAATGGTCTTCTTTGCGATCTAGTCCTAATAAAAACTGATTCAAACATAGAGGTATACGGGTAATATCATTATAAATGAGTTGACATATCCTGTAAAAACACTACAATGATACTAATGTATAAAAATGTAAGATAATGTATTAAGTTAGGGTGGAATAAATGAAACATATATCTATGGAGAAGAAGAAAACGTTACTGATATTAAGACCTTTACCTAAAATAAAACGTTATTTCCAGTGGTACATGAATAGTGGAAATTATGCAAAACTATATAATGAGTCATTACTAGATGTGAGTTTATTTGAACACCGCACATTATTAAAGAAGAGTTTTTTGCCTAATATTTTTCAACATGATCTCAATACAGAACACAATCTTGAGTTAGCACTGAAGAGTATTAATGGAATAATAATAGAACCAGGACAAATATTTTCATTTTGGAAACTTATAGGTGCACCTAGTCGTGGAAGAGGTTATAAGAAAAGTTATGGATTACAGGATGATAAAATGACGCATACGATAGGTGGAGGATTGAATCAAGTTTCTAGTTTTATATATTGGATGGCATTACATACCCCACTTTCGATTATAGAGAGACATCGTCACCCTTATGATTTATTTCCAGACAAAGCAAGATCACGTCCGTTTGGCATTGGAGCAACCTGTATATATAATACTGAAGATTTACAATTAAAGAACGATACCCCCTATCGTTTTCAAATACATCTACAATTAACTGAGAAGGAGCTTCTAGGACAAATCCGCTCAGATGAACAACTTCCTTATCGATATGAGATATACGAGAGGGAACATCTAATTAAGCAAACTTCTAAAGGATTCTATATTAGACATAATGTAATATTCAGAAAAATGTTTGATGAAGAGGGCTTCACATTAAGCGATGAATTCATTACAGAAAACAATGCGCGTATGATGTATCGTCCCTTATTGTCACCGAAAAAGAATCGCGCATAATCGTAACCAATAACTTGCTATATAAGATAAGAATAGATAAAATAAAATGATCAAATATATGTAGATTGTAACAGAACTAGGAAGGAAGATGTTAGATGAAGAAAGCAATACATACGGAGCAAGCACCACAAGCAATTGGACCATATTCTCAAGCTGTGCAAGTAGGCAACCTACTTTTCACTTCTGGTCAATTAGGAATGGACCCTGTAAATAATATCTTCCCTGCTACTGCAGCAGAACAAGCGAAGCAATCTCTTGAAAATGTGAAGGCTATTGTTGAAACTGCTGGAGGTACAATGGGCGATATTGTTAAGACTACAGTATTTTTGAAAGATATGAACGATTTTGCTTCTGTTAATGAAGTATATTCAAGTTTCTTCGAACAACCTTATCCAGCTCGTAGTGCTGTAGAAGTTGCAAGATTACCGAAAGATGCGCTTGTAGAAATCGAAGTTATCGTTCAATTATAATTATCGTAAACAAACAATTCAATTTTCTGCAGATTCCTATAAATCCTTATAAATCAATGGATTATCCTAGATAATTTCATTGGTATATAAGGATTTTTATTTTGCATTAAATGTATATAAATCTATCAAAACTATTGACGTTAATTATCGTTAGTTTAATATAGATATAGGACCTTTTTATGGAAAGTGGGGATGGTTTGAAATCAACCATTAGAAAAACATTTATTATTGTCAACATTTTACTTCTTTTTATCGTTATTTTTAGCTATCAACTACATGGCTTTCAAAAGTTAGAAACGATTATGCTAGATATGAATATGAAACAATCTGCGAGTCATGATCCTGATCCTCATATTGTCGTTGTTGCGATTGACAATGATTCGATAGAAGCGTTAGGGCAATTTCCTTGGGATCGTGCGGTATATGCCTCATTTCTCGAAATGGTGAATCAAGTGGGGTATGAACCAGCATCTATTGCATTTGACCTTACATTTAGCGATGCAAGCAATGAAGAAAGTGATCTTATCTTTTCGGAAGCACTATCGGCATATGATAATGTCATATTACCTGTTGTAGGTGTTACGTCAGGAGATGTATTCCAAACATCAGTTGTCCGTGAAGATCAATATTTACAAACAAATCATGTTTTCTATCCATATGATTTGCTTGCACGACATGCACAATTTGCTCATATCAATCGTGTTGTAAGCCATGATGGCGTTATTAGGCAAGCATGGTTGAACATTCAAGCGCCTGATGGAACAGTTATTCCTTCGTTAGCCTACAAGGCAGTAAAAATGGCAGGTGTGGATATCTCTTTCTACGATGAATTTACTGATCGTCAGAAAACAAGTGATCCACTTGCGAAAAATACGATGACCATTGATTATGAACTGGTTACGGATGATTTCTTAACCGTTCCATTTGTTAATGTGCTCTATGGTGAGATTCCTCCAGAAACTTTCCAAAATGCTATCGTGTTTGTAGGTGCAACGGCAACGGGGATTTCAGGTGATAGTGGACAAGATTCAGGGCCGACACCACTTGAGCGTGATGCAAAGCTAGTCTATGTTCATGCAAATATTGCTAATCAATTATTACAAGGAAGTTACATTCAGTATGCACCTAACTTACTTGAACTATCTTTAATTATTATTGCTTATGTACTTTTCATGTTATTACCTTGGCGATTGAAAAATTTATATACATTTAGCATTGTTATTGTGAGCATAGTTGTTATTTATTTTGCTCAGCAATATAGTTACGAACAATTTAACTATCATATAAGTATTGTCTATGTATTATTAGGGATGTTACTTGCTTATGTGTTCAATGTTTCTTTGAAATCTTATATGGAACAATCCCAGAAAAACTTTGTTACGAGGCAGTTTGGTAGATACATCTCACCTGATCTTGTAAAGGATATTGTAAAGCAAGGAATGGATATTCAAATCGGTGGAATATCAAAACGGATTACTATTCTGTTTCTCGATATTCGTGGCTTTACTTCACTCGCTGAGAAATTAACTCCTGCCGAAGTTGTTGATGTGTTGAATACGAAATTCACAATGATTACGAAGATCGCGTTAGAAAACAATGGTACAATTGATAAGTTTATTGGCGATGCCGCAATGATTCTATTTAATGCACCGCTTGATGTAAGAGAACATGAAAAGATGGCTGTCTTAACGGCTTATCAGATCCAACAAAATATGAAGCCAATTCACGATCAATTATTAGAAAAATATGGCGTTGAAGTTAATATTGGTATAGGGATTCATACAGGAAATGTAGTTATAGGTAACATTGGATCTTACTTACGCATGGATTATACAGCGATCGGTGATAGCGTTAATATTGCATCTCGGATTGAATCTGGTACTGCAGCTGGTCAAATTATGGTGTCAGAGGAGGTTTATAAGGCGACAAGTGATCTGTTTGAATATGGAGATGCCGAAGAGAAGATGTTCAAAGGTAAATCTCAGGTGATTGCTATCTATGAGTTGTTAAGTATTAAATAATTTTGAAAAATGAGAGCTAGATTACTGAATTGGCATACATAAACATATATAGTTGCTGTTAGAGTAAGTAAAATAATAAAAGGTTGGTGAACAAATTGAAACGTCAGTCGCTGAAAAAATATATTATTATTACGTCGGTATGCGCTATGGCTGTAGCTGCACCATTTATTGTGCAAGCTAGTAGCGTGCTTAATAGTAAAAAAGGATTACTTGAAGTACGAACAATGGTAGGACAATCAAAGTCTGATTTTAATGATGGTTCTAGATCAGAAGCGTCACTTTTCTATCCTACTTCACTATTACAGCAGCATGATGGTAGCTTATTAATTAGTGACACCAAAAATCATAAAATTAGAGTATTAGCTAACGATTACTTAACGACACTAAGTGGTCATATTGTTGATTTTGATGAATCATCCCTTCCAATTGGAAGCTTCGGAGATGGGGCTGTTGATGTAGCTTTGTACCAGTCACCTGGTGGTCTTGCGCTAGATGCACAAGGTCAAATCTATATTGCAGATACAAATAATCATAGTATTCGACGCATTAGTAACGAAGGTGTTGTTACAACGATTGCGGGTTCGTGGGCGCCTGGAGATCAAGATGGTGTAGGTTCGGAAGCAGGATTCTACTATCCATCAGATGTTGCGGTCGATAGTAAAGGTAATATCTATGTAGCAGATACACTTAATCACCTTATTCGTAAAATTGATAAGGATGGTAAAGTCACAACTTTAAATAAAGCATCAGAGAGAGTTGTAGAGTATGTCCCAGGGGTATTGGAGTTTAGTGGAAGCTTTGCTGATGGTCCTTTGTCTAAGTCTATGTTCAATGAACCTACTGGTCTAGCGATAGATGCGAAAGATAATTTATATGTAAGTGATAAAGGCAATCAACGTATCCGCTATATCGATTTTTCTAACAATACAGTATCCACTGTAGCGGGAAATGGAACGTATGGTAGCAACGAGCTGTATGTGGAAGGTGATTATGTCGATGGAGCAGTTTCGGTTGCGCGACTTTCTTCTCCATCAGGTATAACTATAACGCAATCAGGAGTAATCCTTGTTGCGGATACGCTTAATCATGTCATTCGTGCAATTCATAATGGTAACGTTACGACAGTAGCGGGTATTGGCGGCGAATATGGATTTGCTGATGGCGTACTATCCTCCGCAGCATTGAATGAGCCTACCGATGTCATAGAATTAGATAATGGAGATATCGCCATAGCAGATTCATCCAACAATAGAATTCGAGTTGTTCAATCGTATGTAATACCTGAATCAGTAGAGCAAGATGGTGAGATTCATATTATCGTTAACGATGAGTTGTTAGAAACTGATGTAGCACCTATTATGCAACAAAATCGCACGTATGTCCCGTTAAGAGCAATTGTTACTAAGTTAGGTTTACAAGTGAATTATTTGTCTGCGACGGATCAATATGAAGTTATCGTTAATGAAAATCTTTCATATACATTCTCTGCTACTAGTAACATTATGAAAATCATCGATCATGGAGTAAGCAGTGAATTACTAATGGATAGTCCGGCCATCGTTAAGGAAAATCGAGTGTTAATGCCTGTACGTTTCTTTGCAGAGCAACTTGGATATAACGTGGAGTGGGATCAAGCTAACAATAATGTTGTCATTCGACAATTAATCTTCAACTAATAATGAGTGAGGGAGGGAATACATTGAAAAGATGGAGTCTAGTTACATTTGTTGCTATTTTCTTGGTCGTATCGATATTTAGTCATGTCGGATCAGCAGAAGCGGCGACTTCAAGAGTAGCGATAATATCAAAGATTGAAGGTACCGTAGAAGTTCAAAAGTCTGGTGGCAAAAAGACATTAAAAGGATTCAAAGGAATGAGTTTGAATCAAGGCGATGTCGTAACGACGGGTAAGAAAAGTTCAGTTGTATTGAAATTCTCTAATGGAACATCAGAAGATGATACTTTCGTATTGGAGAGCAGTACAACAGTAACGTTTAGTAAGTTGTCAAACAAGAGTGGTACAACAACGAAAGTAAGTATGTTAAAAGGCAAAGTTTGGGTTGATGTTAAATCGATCAAAAATAAAGATGATGAGTTTGTATTGGAAACTCCTACTGCTATAATGGGCGTACGCGGTACGAATTTCTTTGTAGGTGTAGATCCTAATACTGGATTACCATCAATAGCAGTATTATCTGGAAATGTTAATGTTACAGGTAGTGGCAATAATACGAATCAGTTTAATGTATATCCAGCTTCAGCAATAACAGTAGGTGATCAGAACCAAGATCAGACGACCCCGATTATCCCAATTGATAATCAAGTTTTAGCACAAATGCTGAATTCAACAAGTGCCGAAGTTATGAAAGCAATATTGGAAAGTGCTCAAAAAATTATTAGTGAAAATCAAAATTTAATGAATCAATTTACAAATTCAGCTTTTCCAACGGAAATTAATCAGTTGCCATTATCACAAAACCAATATACCGATAACGTATATAATTTATTACTTGCATTAGCACAAGAGGCTTCCAAACTTAATAAAATAGATGGAAATACTTTGTTAGAACTACAAAAACAAATTAAAGAACAACAATTAGCTAATAATGAATTACATCAAAATACAGGTAATGTAGACTGGAATTTTGAACAAGCGCAACTAACGGAGCAACAACGTCTGGAGAAATTACGCGCTGAGCAAGCGAAAAAAGATGCATTGACTAATAGCTTCAATGCTAACGAGCAAAAAGCTAAAGCTGATAAATTGAAGCAGGATCGTCTTGATGCGTTAGAAAAAAAATATCTTGATAGTCTTAGCCAAGCAGAGAGAGAGAAATATGAGCGTGAGAAGCAAAATAGATTAGATGAAGAGAAACAAGGCAATGGGGGCTCTAATAGTGGGAATACTACACCTCCACTTTCATGGTCAACGATAACTAAACCGTTCGATCTTCAGCTCCAGTCAGGTAATAGTTCGACAGCTGTAAATTATATTAAAAATGGCGAGGACAATGAAGAAAATATCACTAATCTATTAATTGAAGAACCAATAGTAGTTAACAGTGATGATTCACAACTTATTTTTAGTTCAACAGATCCATCAATAGAGCTATTAGAAGTTACGCGTGACGGTGAGCCCATTTATGAGTTAGATGATGACAATGACGGTAATGGTGATGGAGTTTTTACAACATACTTGTATCCACAACATGCTGAGATGGGTTTCACAATAAAGGTGAAACATAGCAGTTTAGGAGAGAGAGAGTTTAATTTGAATGCGGCAACTACAGTATCTATACCTCCACTTACATGGTCAGATATAGAGAAACCGTTCGATCTTAAATTTAAGACAGGCGGAAAGCAGAAGTCTTTAAATTATTATAAGGGTGAGGGTGGAATTGACGAAGATTTCACCTACAAATTAATTGAAGGATCAATACCGGTGAACGGAGATGATGTATATTTGGAATTTACATCAGTTGATTCAGACATAACAATAGTAGAAGTTAATCAAAATGGACTAACTATTGAAAATCCGAATGCTGGTAGGTTTATAACGCAGTTGGAACAACAGAGAGCTGAGATGATTTTCACAATAACAGTGGAACATAGTACTTTAGGCACCAAAGTATTCAAGTTGGGTGTGGATACTGTTGTTCAACCATTCAATATTTACGAAATGTGGGGCGCTCTGGATGGAAATGATTTACTTCGTCAAACAGCCCCCTATAGAATTAGCGAGGGATTTTCTTACTATGATTACGTCATTACAATAGATAATCTTAATTTTACTGAGCAATATCTTAATTTTATGGGATTTAATAGGAAAAATGACGCCGATCAGATGTGGCTACGTGTGAAAGAAGGGGATGAGTGGCGACCTCTGGAAATGAACCCCAATGATAGTGTAGAATATATATACAATCTATCTCCGGGGACTAATTCTATCCAGTTCGAATTAGAGTATACAAGGGATGGAATTACAGAGACTTATCTCATTAATATCCCGTCTATTCTATGGAATAATTAGTTGACTAAGGATTATTACGAAATGATTAAGAGAGTTTTCATCTAACAATTGATATGACGTATAAACAAGAAGTAGTAATCATGAAAGGAGACAATTCCCTACTCTATTATAGAGCAAGGGGATTGTCTCCTTACTTACATTACAGTTGAGTTGTGAGAGATTATGACGAATTTAGTGCAAGATATTAACTGGATGTTTGAAATTTAAGGTTAAAGTAAGCACAACATAATCGTGTTGAATGAGTTGTATTCCCAGATTGCAAGGTAAAATGTCTTTTCATTCGGCAGGAATGCGTCGTATGGCATCATCAGTAAGTGGTACCATTCAATTTTTCACTGAGAAAACAGCTTAAAATATTGACATTAGAATTTAAAATATGGTATATAAACAAGTAGGGTTAGCACTCTAGGTGATAGAGTGCTAATAAATAATATGGATTGTAGTTGAAAGGAGATTGGAATCACAATGGCTAAAAAGCAATTTAAAGCAGAATCCAAACGACTGTTGGAGATGATGATTAACTCCATCTATACACAAAAGGAAATTTTCCTTAGAGAATTACTTTCTAACGCAAGTGATGCTATGGATAAAATTTATTATAAGGCGTTATCTGATGATCAGTTAGTGTTCAATAAAGAGGACTACTTCATCAAAATTTCAATCGATAAAAATGCTCGCACAGTAACGATTACTGATACTGGTATTGGTATGACTAAAGAAGAGCTAGATAATAATTTAGGCGTAATTGCTAAGAGTGGTTCGCTTGCATTCAAATCAGAGAATGAAGCTCAAGATGGACATAACATTATTGGTCAATTCGGTGTTGGTTTCTATTCTGCATTCATGGTTGCAGATAAGTTAGTTGTAACATCACGTGCACTTGGTAGTGATGAAGCGTATCGTTGGATTTCTGATGGTGCAGATGGTTATGTTATCGAATCAGCCGAGAAAGCAACAGTTGGTACTGAGATTGTAATGCATATTAAGGAAAACACTGAAGATGAGCAGTATGACGAATATCTTGAACAATATCGCTTGAAAGCTATTGTTAAAAAGTATTCTGATTTTATTCGTTATCCTATTAAGATGGATATTGCTTCACAACAACCAAAAGCGGATAGCGAAGGCGAATTTGAAGAAGTTGTAGAAGAGCAAGTACTTAACAGTATGGTTCCTCTATGGCGTCGTAACAAAAATGAGCTAACAGACGATGACTATAATCTTTTCTATATGGACAAGCGCTACGGATTTGATAAGCCATTGAAACATGTTCATATTAGTGCTGATGGTGCTGTTGTATATAATGCCATCCTATTCTTACCTGAAAATCCACCGTATGACTTCTATACGAAGGAATATGAAAAAGGGTTGGAACTATACTCTAACGGCGTACTAATTATGGAGAAATGTTCTGATCTACTACCAGACTATTTCGGATTTGTAAAAGGTATGGTTGATTCAGAGGATCTATCTCTTAATATTTCTCGTGAATTATTACAACATGATCGTCAATTGAAATTAATTGCGAAAAATATTAAAAACAAAATTAAATCTATGCTTCAAAGCTTGTTGAAAGATGAGCGTGAATCATATGAGAAATTCTATGCATCATTCGGTCGTCAATTGAAATTTGGCGTATACAACGATTATGGTATGAACAAAGGCGATCTTCAAGATCTACTACTTTTCACATCTTCCAAAGACAAACAACTAGTTACTCTTGCAGAATATGTTGAACGTATGTCTGAAGATCAAAAATATATTTATTATGCAACTGGTGAATCGGTAGCGAGAATTGAGAAATCACCACAACTTGAAGTAGTACTTGATAAAGGCTACGAAGTATTGTACCTAACAGATGATATTGACGAGTTCGCTCTTAAAGTAATCCAAAGCTACAATGAAAAAGAATTCCGTTCTATCTCTAGTGGCGATCTAGGTTTCGATGTGAATAACAGCGAAGATCATGAGCAAGCTGAGACTGAGGAAACAAAAGAATTGTTTGCTGGTATGCAAAGTTTACTTGATGGCAAAGTGAAGTCCGTTAAAGCTTCAAAACGTCTGAAGAGTCATCCAGTATGTCTATCTTCTGAAGGCGAATTGTCCATCGAGATGGAGAAAATTTTGAAAGGAATGCCAGATGCAAATGGCGTTCAAGCGGATAAAGTATTGGAAATCAACATCAACCATGATGTATTCCGTGCACTACAACAAGCTTACAGTAATGATCAAGAGAAGTTCGGATTGTACACACAACTATTGTATAGCCAAGCTCTATTGATTGAAGGATTATCAATTGAGGATCCGGTTGAGCTAAGTAACAATATTTGTCGCGTTATGGTATAACTCGATTGTAATCACGATGAGTATCTTCTTGATGCTGACAATTGAGCTGGCTAACGGAGCGTCTTCTCGACTAATACTTTGAAGTAGTCAGGACTCTGGCGTGCGTTGCACAAGAAGTCGTATTGCCATAACGAACATAAATAGAAAGAGGAAGCAGAGCTGGCCTTTAGTGGGCCGGCCTCTGCTTCCTCTTTTTCATTTACTAACATTGATTAAACCGTTATTTAGATGTTAATATTTGTTATGGAAATAAATGAGAACATAATAACAAAAGAAAACTTAATATTGTACGTTATATAAGAGTGCAATGGTACAATACTGAGCCAACTGAGGATTGTTTATTACTTAAAAATGTGTTTTTTTAATGGACGGTAAACTAGATAATTACTGGAGGATGAATCATGAACCAAACGATGTTATTAAGTTCGTGGCATTTTAAATCTGTGATCGATAATGCTTGGTTACCTGCTACTGTACCGGGCTGTGTGCATACTGATCTATTAAACAATGATCGTATACCTAATCCCTTCTATGGTACGAATGAGCATGATCTACAATGGATTGACAAACAAGATTGGGAATATGAGACATATTTCACACCATCCGCTGGTTTTTTACAAGAAGAACGTCAGGAACTTCACTTCAAAGGATTAGATACGTATGCAGATGTATATGTCAATGAAAAGCTAGTTCTTTCGGCGGATAATATGTTTCGATCTTGGAATATTGATGTCACTGGTTTATTACATGAAGAAGAGAATCATATTCGAATATTATTCCGTTCTCCTATTCAAGAAGATTTACCGAAATTAGACGCTTTAGGCTATGCCCTGCCAGCTTCGAATGATCAATCTGAATTAGGTGGATTAGGTGAACAGAAACTTAGTATTTTTGCACGTAAAGCACCTTACCATTATGGTTGGGACTGGGGTCCACGTTTTGTTACAAGTGGAATTTGGCGTGAAGTTGAATTGATCAGTTGGTCAGGGGTTATTGTGAGAGATTTATTTATTGATCAATTATCGGTTACGGAGCAATCCGCTCAGCTTGTTGCGAGAGTTTCAGTAACTGTAGAGAAAAGGGGCTCGTTACAACTACAAATTGAATCAGATAATATGAGCTGGGATGTAGCAACAGATGTCGAGATGGGAGAACATGTACTATCTTTACCAATCGTAATAGATCAACCTAAGTTATGGTGGAGTAATGGGCTCGGTGAACCGAATAGATATCAGTTTAATGCACGGGTTACTATGCTTAACGAGGATTTATCTTATTCATCGGATGCTATGATTACTACTGGATTACGCACTGTCAAATTAGTGCGTGATCGAGATGCTGACGGCTCAGGGGCAACATTCCACTTTGAACTTAATGGAGTTGCCGTGTTTGCTAAAGGAGCTAATCATATTCCTAACGATAGCTTTATCTCGCAAGTTACGGAGGATCGTTATCGTGCAGAGATATGTTCTGCTGTAGAAGCCAATATGAACATGTTGCGTGTTTGGGGTGGTGGAGTTTACGAGGCAGATGTATTCTATGATCTATGTGATGAGTATGGCATTATGGTTTGGCAAGACTTTATGTTTGCATGCAGTATGTATCCAGGTGATGAATCATTTTTACAAAGTGTTCGTGCAGAAGCAATAGATAATGTAAAGCGACTTCGTAATCATCCATCTATCGTACTATGGTGTGGGAATAATGAAATTGACTCTGCATGGGCTCATTACGATGAGTCAGGAGGTTGGGGCTGGAAGCAACAATATGAACCTGCCATTCGTGAAAAGATATGGGCAGACTACGAGAAAATTTTTCATGAGATATTACCTGATGTTGTAGGTGAATATCATGCAACAATTGATTATTGGCCATCATCTCCAATTGTATCGGTAAGTAATAATAAATTACAGCATGCACATCCATTAACGAATGAAGGAGATATTCATTACTGGGGTGTGTGGCATAATGTAGAACCATTTGAAAACTATCAAATAAAGCTAGGGCGCTTTATGAGTGAATATGGATTCCAATCCTTCCCAGAGTACCGTACCATACGAAGTTTTGCAGAAGAAGCAGATCTGACAATCAATTCAACAGTGATGAAGGCTCATCAGAAAAATGGTGATGGAAATCGTCTTATTAAAGAATATATGGATATTTATATGTCACCACCTACTGATTTCAAAGGGTTTCTATATCTAAGTCAAGTTCTACAGGCAGATGCCATGCAAATGGCTATTGAAGCACATCGCAGAAAAATGCCATACTGCATGGGTTCACTATACTGGCAAATGAATGATTGTTGGCCTGTTGCTTCATGGGCAGGAATTGACTATTATGGTCGCTGGAAAGCACTCAACTATTATGCACGACGTAGTTTTGAGAATATATTATTATCTGCACAAGTGGAGGGTGAGGAATTAGCAATCTATCTTGTATCTGACAAGCTCCAATCAGAAGGTGGAATATTACAAGTTCAATTGCGCCATATGTCAGGTAAGGTATTGTATGAAGAACTGACTGAAGTAGCCCTTCCAGTCAATACGTCAGAAGTTGTAAAGCGTCTAACAATCTCGCAATTACTTCATGGATACGAGGAAGGCGAAGTGTTTGTTACCGGAAGTTGGACAGCGAACAGCGGAGAGACAGCACAAACGATATACTATTTTGTGAAAAATAAAAATCTCTTACTACAGCAACCATACATTGAAGTTATCGAGACGGTAGAAAGCGGTGCAACGATTGTTACATTACAATCAAAGGCATTAGCCAAACAAGTTGTCTTAACTTCGGAAGTTGACGGTATATGGTCAGATAATTATTTTGATCTCATACCAGGGCAGCCATATACAGTGACATTTACAACGCTTAATCGTGACAGTCATTATGCTGGTAAAGTAGAAGTGAAATCAATGGTAGATTATATTAAACTGCAAGTATCTCCATCGCAAGTTTAGGGTGACAATTAGAAAGAAATAGTTATATTAGTAATATCTTATTACTATAATTTCACTAAATATCTATGAAACAATGGCTACTGATACGGGAAACCGGCAGTAGCCTTTTTCTTATGGATAAATTGAGCATCGACCCAACTGTTAGTCTGAGTTTGAACTTTGGTATCGATACTAATCAATTGGTATATAGACTCTTGTTCAGCAATTTTATACTAATATATAAGCGCCGGCATAAGTCGTCGCACTAAATGGGGGGGATCAGCTTGTATCGTATAATGTCTATTATTTTAATGGTATGTATGGGTGTCTCATTATTTTCAGCTGGAACATACGCAAATAACGAGGTAAATATGTCAAAGTTACTTCATAACGAAGAGAATTTGGCAACTGCAAAAGTTTGGTATGCAGATATGTCGGATCATTGGGCGTCTGAGGCTGCATATAATCTCGGAGAGGTCGGCATAATTAAAGGCTTACCAAATGGAAAGTTTAATCCAGATCAACCGATCAGTCGAGCTGAATTCGCGGTGATGCTGTTCCGCATATTTGGTTATGTTGAAGAAAGCTTTCAGTCATTTAAAGATGTCAACTCTACGGATTGGTATGCTGATGAAGTAGCGAAAGTACATGAAGCCGGGATTATAACCGGATATTTGGATGGAAACTTTCGACCAAAGGATAACATTATGCGGCAGGATGCGGCAATTATGATGGTACGTGCCATGCATCTGGACGAGTATTCCAATAATGTAGATCTTGGAGGGTTCTCGGACGCTAATGACATAGGGGAATATGCAAAAGTTGCTGTCGAAAAAGTAGTATCTGAAAGGTATTTGCATGGAGATATCAACGGTATGCTTAATCCTTTAACTGCGTTAACAAGGGGAGAGGCTGTTGTCCTATTGGATAGAGCATTTCGTTGGTTCGGTTACAAATCAGGCAACAATTATGTCACAGAGATTCAAGGTAATGCAGTTATTCAGAAAGCGGATATCAGACTTAGTGATACAGTTATCCATGGTAATCTTTACATCACAGAAGGCGTTGGTGAAGGAAATGTCTTCTTCGATAGAGTTACGGTTAAAGGAACGACATTTATTGAGGGAGGCGGTTCCAATTCCATTCATTTCAGTGAATCGCATCTAGAGGGTGCCGTGTTGAGCAAAAAAGGGGGTGGAGTTCGACTAGTGCTAGATGCGGGCTCTACCGTGAAATGGATCGTGATGAAGAGAAAATCTGTACTCGAGGTATCACTGGGCTCCAAAGTTGACAATGTACAGATTAATAGTGAAGCCCATGGTTCGGAAATTTATAACAATGGGGTTATTGGTCGCCTTCGTGTCAATTCCGAAAGTGCAACATTGAATGGTAAAGTGCTAGAGAAAGGTTCAGATTTTCAACCGAACGAGCCAAACCTGAATAATCCTATTGGTGTACCTCCTGTTACCG
Organism: Candidatus Pristimantibacillus lignocellulolyticus; assembly: GCA_023639215.1. NCBI lineage: Bacteria > Bacillati > Bacillota > Bacilli > Caryophanales > Paenibacillaceae > Pristimantibacillus (SeqCode) > Pristimantibacillus lignocellulolyticus (SeqCode). Next base: position 354,412 of record CP097899.1, on the reverse strand, counting down.
GTCCGGGTAATAGTTCGAGTGATTGGAATTTGGTATGGAGCGACGAGTTTAATGACAATGCTATCGATACAACAAAGTGGAATGTTGAGGATACTGGAACTGTATACAACAATGAACTTGAATACTATCATCCTGATAATGTAAGTATAGCAAAGGATGGAGATAAAGGCGTGTTGCAGCTAACAGCACTTAAACAGGATTTTGGTGGAAGTAACTACACTTCTGGTAAGGTTACTTCAAAGATGAAAGGCGATTGGACTTACGGGAAATTTGTAGTTAGAGCAAAACTACCAGTGCAACAAGGCATGTGGCCAGCAATTTGGATGATGCCCACAGACGAGTTCGAACAGTATGGACCTTGGCCTGGAAGTGGTGAGATGGATATAATGGAGTTAACGGGACCAGTTGCAGCTGATCCTGATCATGCAGATAAGTACCCTCGTACTGTCCATGGTTCTATTCATTATGATAGCCCTCATACTATGCAAACAAAACAATATGTACTGCCTGATGGGCAGACATTTAATGACGATTATCATGAATTCACAATGGAATGGCTACCAGGGCTGATTCGATATTATGTGGATGGACACTTGTTTTTTGAAAGTAGTGATTGGGGAACTAAAAGGGAAGGACAGCCAGAGTATTATACGTACCCAGCACCGTTTGATCGTCCTTTTTACATGATTATGAATCTTGCTGTAGGAGGAGATTGGCCAGGAGATCCAAGGGATGACTTTGAGAGTGATAAGATGTATATCGATTATGTTCGTGTCTATGAGTATAAAAATCTTGATTCATGGCCCGATGTGACAGGTAACAGACCAGATCCATCAAATGGTATTACACCACAGCGCGAGCCGCTTGCTGATGGCAATCAGATTTATAACGGAATGTTCAATGGGGGCACGAATAATTATGCCCCTAAGGATTGGGAGTTTATATTAAATGAAAACGGTGACGGAAGTGTCTCAATTGTAGATGATCAGGTCAAAGGTAAGGCTGCAAAAGTCGAAGTAACGAACGAAGGAAATCAAATCTATTCGATACAATTGACGCAGCAACCGATGTACTTGAAGAAAGGTAAGACATATAAGGCGACATTCGACGCCAAGGCGGATACGAATCGTTCCATAATGACTAAGCTAACTGAGTTTGGAGGCGAATGGAAAGCTTATTCGGAGGAACGTACATTCGAGCTATCTGATCAATGGCAGAGTTATGAATATACATTTAAAATGGAGGACATGACTGACAATAACTCCCGATTTGAGTTCAATCTTGGGTTAAGCACTATTGCGTCTTACTTTACGAACGTAAAGGTGACAGAAATAGACGGAGTTAAAGAACCGCGTAAAGCTCTTAAAGATGGTAACTTGATCTATAATGGTAACTTTGATTTAGGAAAAGATCGATTAGCATTTTGGCAATATTTATCATCGAATGAAGCTGAATCCTTAGTATCTGTAACAAATGATTTGGACTTACCATATATGCAACGGATTTTGAAGGTGAATATTGCAAAAGGTGGATCATCGCTTAGTGATGTGAAGCTTATTCATAATGACCTTCCGCTTAAGGAAGGTGCGTCATATACACTTACTTTTGACGCTCAAGCGGATACCAATCGACCGATTGGCATTGCATTAGATACAGGTACGACTGAAGGAGTAGAGTTTAAGAATGGTTCAGAGATCAATCTAACAACGGAAATGCAATCTTATACGATCGATATGAAAATTTTGGAGGGAACTAATGCATCTTCATCTAATCTTGAGTTACTGCTAGGAGAACATGTAGGTACTGTAGCCATTGATAATGTTAGACTAATTCTACGATATTCTCCTTCCGAGAATGAAGTCAAAAGCTATTTGCATATGGCAGCCCATTCATATTGGGCTATAGATGGTGTAACACTTCAAGCTGGCAGTGAAGGGGGTATGAATATAACCGATTTCGCTGCAGGTGCTTATGTGAAATACAAACAAAAAGTAAACAGTGGTATTTATATACCGATGGCTCGAGTGAAAGGAAATACTGTTGGTTCAGAAATCACATTGAGTATTTGGAATGAAGAAAAGAGAATAGCTGTTGTTAACGCAAGCATAAGCGATGATGATCAAGATGAAGCATATAAAACAATATTATTTTCTAAGATTGATTTACCCGATGGCGAACTTATCTTCAAGATAGAAGGAACTGACTTTGACCTTGCATGGCTTGAGCTGTCAGAGGACTTAATTGTTAACGGCAGTTTCCAAGAAAATTCTAATGACTGGGAATTGTTTAAGATGGATTGGGTACAGACAGATCCTGTTAAAAACTCAGTTATGGAAGTTGAAGACGGACAATTAAAGGTTAATCTAGGAGGTCCAGGAACAGAACCGTGGCATGTTCAGTTGAAGCAACCTGGTATTCCGATGCAGTCAGGAAAGGTATACAGACTGTATTTTGAAGCAGCATCTGATGTATCACGAGATATTGTTGCCCTAGTGCAGCATGATGGTACACATGATGGAAATTGGGCGACGTATCTGGAAAACCAGATGGAACTGACTCCAGAAATGACTGAATTTGAATACTATTTTGTTATGCCTGCCGACGAGTTTTCCGCTGTACTACAATTCAGTATGGGTAAGATAGGTAGCATTGAGGGTGAACATACAGTTACTCTGGATAATATCTCTCTGATTCAAGTTAATCCGGTAAACGTAGGTATAGTGGATGATGGCGATTTAATGCCAAACGGTGATTTTACGACGGGAATAAAAGGCTGGAATAGCTATTCGACGGAAAATGAAGAATTATCTATCCAGCACGAAAATGGTGCACTGCGAATTGATGTAGGCACGGTGGGTTCCAATAGCTGGGATCGCCAAGTTTACTACGAGGGATTGCCATATAATAATGGGGATAGGTACAAGCTTACATTTGAAGCTAAGTCTACAGTTGACCGCAAAATGAATATTAGTGTTGGTTGGCTGGACGAAGTGAATAACTACACTTGGAATGGATATGGCAGTCAGATTATTAATCTGGGTACTCAGTATGAGTTGTACACTTTCTATTTTAATGTAGAGCCAGATAGTACCATTATCGGAAGACTTACTTTTGAGTTGGGACAAATCGATTCTGATGATGGGGCAGCATCGATATACATCGATAACATTAGCTTAGTGAATGAAGGACCTACATCAGGGAGTTAAACTAGTAGAATTACTGAGAAATTTATTTTTTAGAGATGTCTTAGGAAGGATTAGAAAGAAGAATGACTGCCAGTGGGTAACTGGCAGTCATTTTTAAAATAGAATAATGGAGGTTCACGAAAAATATCATTAGGCGTCAGACAAATTACCTCGAGGCTTCCTAACGTCTTTGAATTCCTGAGGGGTCAGTCCACTATATTCTTTGAATAGTTTAATAAAGTAATGTGCATTAGAGTATCCTAACTGATCAGATATTTCATAAATTTTGAACGAAGTGTTAGTAAGAAGGTAGGTAGCCCTCTCCATTTTCGATGAAAAGATGTAATCGCTGATACGATTACCTGTTTCAGTTTTGAAGATTTTTGATAAATATACGGGATGTAGCCCTACATGATCTGCTATCGAATGAAGTGATACATAGTGGAGGTTATCATCTACAAAGCCTTTTACCTCGGATATGATTAATGAACGTCGATCCTTACGGTCTGAGTCGAAATGTTTTTTCAGCTGTGCTAATACCAATAAAGCCCAGTCCTTAATCTGCTCTGGTGTATGTATATTTCGATGCTCAAGATTAGATAGTCCTATTATCTCTCCAAGTAGCTTGTTATTACGGTGAGCGAAATAAAAGAAAGCAGCTTCTAGTAAATATTTTGACTCTTGAACATGCTCGTGTGAGAGTTCTTCTCGACTTCCTAATTCAAAGACAATGGCTGCTATTTTTTCTTCAAGTGCATCCCAGTTATTAGTTTCAAATAAATGAAATAGCGTAGGTGGTTCGTACAAAGATTGCAATGTTGGTATATCGGGAAGGCGTACTTCTTCCGCAATGCTAGACAGATAAACACCTGTCTCTGGTCCAATGCGCTGATGGACCGTGGTAACTGCCGACTGATAAAGTGTACGTGTTTTTAACGGAATTGGTCCCCAGCCAGTCGTAACGACTGAAATCTCTCCACCAATAATATTACTTACGTTTCTCTGCAATTGAAATGCAACATTTTTTAGAAGATTATCCTCGTTACCTGCAATAATAGAAGATTTCGGAGAAATTAAAAATACAAGATAATTGTGACTATCCTTACAAGACCAAAAATGGAAGTGTTCCTGAAGTAATTCATCTGCAATATTTACGATAGCGTATTCAAATAACAAAAGACTATTCATATCCTGTCTTTGGAAGAAATCCTCGAGCCGAACGATCAGCAAAGCTGATGTATCTCCAACCGAAAAAGGAAGATCGAATTTATTTGCATTCTCCGTAAATTGGGAATCTGATATCTTTCTGCCTTGCAACAAATCATTCAAAAATTTGTCCCGTAATAGCGGTAATTGCTCGCGTAGTGTTTGCATAGATCGTTGATAAGAAGCTAAATTCTCCCACTCCTGTTGTATTTCCTGTCGTAAGTTGAGTATTGAATTAATAAGTTGTTCAGTTGTGACTGGTTTTAGCAGATAACCACTTGCCTGACGTTCGATCGCCTGTTTAGCGTAATCAAAATCTGCATAGCCCGTTAATAGAACGCACTTAATATGCTTCCAGCTATTGCGAATCTGTTCGATTAATTGTATACCGGACATTTGCGGCATATTAATGTCGGTGATGACAATGTCGATCGGATGCTGTTGGAGAATTTCGAGCGCTGCCATTCCAGAATATGCGATATGTACTTGATCGACGCCGAGTTCTTGCCAAGGAATCGTAATAGACAGATCGTCCACAACATATGATTCGTCATCTACGAGCAATATTTGTAACATACTTTACCTCTTTCTATCAATTCGGAGCGTTATAAATACGTCTCCTAGATCGGATGTTTGGGTGGAAAGATATATTGGTAGAGTCAAAGTGAAATATTGTTAATACTTTGAACATTATAACGGGTGCACTTATTTGTCAAATTATAATTTATATGGTCTAATTGGAAAGTTAATAAATTGTTATAGGGTGAATACTTTTGTTATTTAGGAGCGAATTTTAAAAGGCTATAATTTAACTAGCAACTTTTTTTCTATTGAAGAAGTAGTTAATTATAGGAGGATGAATATATGGCTAGGCAGTGGTTATTTCAAGTAATAATTCTAATAGTTATGATTTTTGTATTTGCATTAATGGCTTGCAGCTCTATCTCTGAAAAAAATAGTAATGTCGGGAATAAAAGCGGTAGTGAATTGAATTCATTAAATATGGAAGCGGATTCAAATTTTAAGGAGGATAATGAAATGGAATCTAATGTAAATGTAAATGCAAATATGAATGTGAATGTTTATGAAAAGGCAAAAATGATTGGTAAAGCAGTCAACCTCGGCAATGCACTAGAAGCTCCTTATGAAGGTGCATGGGATGTCGTGATTGAGGAAGAATATTTTCAGTTGATTAAGGAGAAAGGTTTTGATTCTGTTCGAGTTCCTATACGTTTCTCAAATAAAACGACACAGGATTCTCCCTACACAGTAGAGGATACCTTTATGAAACGTGTAGACTGGGTTGTAGAACAAAGCTTAAACCAAGGCCTAAATGTCATTATAGATTTACATCACTTTGACGAAATGTTATCGGACCCTTCCGCTAATAAGGATCGTTTTCTTTCCATTTGGCAGCAGATTGCAAGTCGATATAGTAGTCAACCGGAAAATGTTTATTATGAGATCCTTAATGAGCCAAATGGGTTAATAACTGCGTATTTATGGAATGAATATTTGTTAGAGGCGGTAGAGGTAATTCGTGAGTACGATCCTCATCGCACTTTAATTATCGGTGGTGTGGATTGGAATGGTATTGATGGACTCTATAAACTTAAGCTTCCAGAAGAAGATCGAAATATTATAGCTACATTCCATTATTATGGTCCGATGCTATTCACCCATCAAGGAGCTGAATGGATGACGGCTGAATATGGTACTACTGGTCTAGTATGGCCAGGACCTCCGGAAACTGCTGTTGAACCAAATGAAGCTGCTAAGCAGATCGATTGGGTTCGCAATTTCTTTAATGATTATAATACAAAAACTTCAAGCGATAATCCAGCGAGTAAAGAAGCAATAATTCGAGATTTGGAGCGTGCAGCAGAGTGGGGGAAAACAAATGATCGTCCATTGTTTTTGGGCGAATTTGGTGCTTATCGCACAGCGGATCTTGCTTCCCGAGTGGCTTGGACAAAAACGGTACGTTTAGAAGCAGAACGCCTTGGAATTTCATGGGCTTATTGGGAATTTGGAGCTGGATATGGAGTATATGACCGCTCAGCAGCTAAGTGGAAAGAGGAATTAATAGAGGCACTTTTCTCATCTCAATAAGATAGATTTTTCCGAAGGTAGTCAAGGAATATCATGTTTCTTCCACAAAAATGATGATGCGAGCAATGATAAGTATGCTAAAACTAAAACAATAGTGATTCAATAATGCAATGGAGGAAAAACAAATGATTATGATATTGAGAAAACGGTTAGCTATTGTTTTGACAGCTACATTGTTTATCGCATCGCTTGCAGCCTGTGAAGGAGAAAGTGCTAAAAATGAGATAAGTAGTACTGACGGTTCTTTTTATTCAGCCCAGTTTGAGGATGGGAAATATGTTGAGCCTGTTTCGATTTCGACTGTTTTTCCAGTTTCAAACAATGTGAAATTTAAAAATGGTGAGAATCTTGAAAATAATATTCATACGAAATGGGCAAAAGAAACACTTGGAATTGATATTAATTATCTATGGACGGTAAATGAACAGAATAATTCATTTTCAACAAAAATTCGTCTGATGCTAACCTCAGGGCAGGAGATGCCAGATATCATTGCTTTACGGGGAGATACTAAACTAATCAATGATTTAATCGATAGTGGTCAGTTTAGCGATGCTGGAGCATTGTTCGATAAATACGCATCGGATAGTTATAAGGCAGCAATGGCAGAGGATAGTACGGTGTGGAATGGATATATTCGTGATGGCGTAAGAATGGCAATTCCTATTTTAGAGAATGCATTTAACAATGATCCTGTTATGTATATCCGAGAGGATTGGCTCAATAATATGAATCTAAAAGCTCCGGAAACACTTGAAGAGCTTGAAATCGTTTTAGAGGCTTTTACTAATGGCGATCCTGATGGAAACAATAAGAAGGATACGATAGGACTCTCCTTGGGCTTCAAAAATAATTTAAATACATGGATGTCAGATACCAGTTGGTTGTTTGGAATGTTCGGTGCAATGCCTAACCAATGGAATGTAGGAAAAGAAGGCAGTTTAGAGTATGGTTCTGTTCAACCAGAGATGAAGCCTGCACTTAAAAAACTGCAAGAATGGATGACAAAGGGGTATATATCCGAAGAAGCTGGTTTGTACGATGAAATAAAGGCAACAGAGTTATTCACAACAGGGACTGCAGGAATCATAGTCGGTCCATATTGGATGACTGGCTGGCCGTTATCTAATCTTAATTTAAATGTTCCTAATTCAGAGTATAACGCTTACCCGCTACCAGCTGGTCCTGATGGTAAGGTTGGACATCACGGCACATCAATCAATGGTGGTGCTGTCCTCATCAATAAAAATATGAAAAATAAAGATGCATTTTTCGTTTATCAAAATTATCTGTATGAGTATTGGGCGAACCAAGATGGTGAAGGACCATTCTCATTGGGATTTGCAAGAGGATATGACTACGATCTTGATATAAACGGACAAGTTTTAGGTGAAAAAGAATCGGATTTAATTCCTGGAGGATGGGTCGACGTCATTCGGTACACGCTAACCTATAATGGGGCAATAGTTCCTTTGTTGCGTATTAATGGACTTGCAAAACTAGCTAATGGTGAGGAGCCGTCAACCCATTATGAAAGAACATTAGTCTATACCTTACCTAAACAAATGCATGCGGCAAAGATTGTATTTGATCAGCAGGATTCCGTCATAATGAATATGTTTACCGGTTCTCCAACCCCAACACAGATTTCAAAAGGAGATATACTTAATAAGTTAGAGAAGGAAGTAATAATCAGAATTATTTACGGGAAAGCATCAATCGATGAATTTGATACTTTTGTTGAAAATTATAATTCGTCGGGAGGAGAGCAGATTAAGAAAGAAGTAAACGAATGGTATGACACTATTAAGTGATATAATTAGCAGCAAAAAGAGCACCAATTACGGTGCTCTTTTTGCTGCTTAAAAACAATCATCAACTAATAAGATTAGAAGCAGGAGGGTCTCCCTGCTTTTGGATGGTAATCGTATAACATGTACCTACTCGTAATTCAGACGTAATAGTTAGTCCAGCATTCGCATCGAAATAGAGTTTAAGGCGTTGATGGACATTTCGAATGCCTACTCCAGATACGCTTTCTGAGATGACGGACTCTGCCATGCGTTGCTTAACTAAAGATAGTTTTTCATCAGTCATACCGATACCATTATCACTGATCATAATACGAATGGTCTGTTCGTGTATTTCGGCTTTTATCTGGATGTGTCCGGGATTTATAGATGTCTCAATTCCATGTTGAATACAATTTTCAACGAGTGGCTGAACAATCATCTTAGGAAGCGGAAAGTTACTAATATCTGTTGAGAAATCGATAGTAAAGGACAAAGCACGCTTACGTAGTTTTATGACAGATAAGTAATGCTCCACGAAATTGAGCTCTTCCTTAATCGTTGAATCAATACTATCTATTTTATGATTATAGTGATAATAAGCTCCAAGATGGAGTGTCATAGCAGATATGGATTCATAATCCTCAATGGCAGCTTTACTTTGTATATAGTGCAAACTGTTATATAAGAAATGAGGGTTAATTTGAGCTTGATATTGCTTTAATCGAGCTTCCTTGACTTCTAACTCACCAAAAAGAACTTGTTCAATGAGTTTTTGCGTATTTTCTGCCATTCGGTTAAATGAATTACCCAGCATTCTGAATTCTTCAGTATTAGAATCACTTACGCGACTTGAAAAGTCGCCGCGCTCAAATCGACCAATAGCTTTTCTTAATGTAACAATTGGTGTTTTGACTTGTTTTCTTAGGATAAGACTATAAATAAGTGAAATCATTAATAAAACAATAATTGAAACAATGAAAATAGTGTTATTACGAGAAAGCGTTTCAATAAATTTGCGTTTAGGATAATAATCAATAAAATACAAATCTAGCAACTCGGATTTCATATAACTAAGCATATACTCTGTACCGTTTTCGCTTACAGTCAAAAAACCACTCTCGTCTTTTATTAAAGGAATGATTCGGTTAATAGAATCATCCAGTGATGCACGAGTTTCGTTTTGGATGATCACATTACTGTAAGAATCATAGAGTATCGGTGTTCCAGATGTATATTGCTTCATCATTTTTTGTAGATTATCTATGGACACTCTTGTTTCGATAAATAATGGGGCAATATGACTTTGTGTTAAATTTGAATAATAACCTGTGCCATCCTCGTTCATATTGAGAATCCACTTATTGAATGGCTGATCTGGAGGGTTATATTGCGTATCGCTATAAGCAGAATCAGATGAAATCGTTTCTAGAAAATCTGGGTAGTATAAAGTAATTATATTATTCCAATAAGTAGAAGCACTATTCAAAGTCAGTTTATCAATAATAGCTAGCTTCATCTCATATTTGGAATATTGGTCGCCGAACTGCAGAGAATAAGGATACTTTCTAACCGACTGATCCTCAGACATTGTAATCGTATTCATAAGTACTTGCTCGAATTGAGTTGAAAGTTGAAATGTCATGAACTCAATTTCAGACATTTTATTTTTTTTAAGTTCATCCTGGATGTCATTTACATTAAGCTTAAAGATAATCCAAAAAATAAGTATAATTAAGAAAAACATGAGTAATACACCTAGTAGCAACTTCCTGAAAATTGATATTGCAGTGTTCATTTCTATAACTCCTCCAGAAAATCTAGTGTGATTATCTCTTGTTTGGTAACGAATTCCATTCCCTTTATTATAGAACCACCGTATGGTTAGATACAATGATACTTTATAATGGTAGATGAAGTGAAGCTAGATTTCAATAATTAATAGAAGAACATGAAGGATTGAATCCAGTACTTATAGGGTTCAATCCTTTTGTATTATAGTGACTCAAAACCTTGATTTAGTAAATGTTCATATATTGTTATGGAGTTTAAATAGTTGTTATAGTAGGGCTACTATTCGTTAGTGTACGATTAATCATGTTAATAATGAAATATCAAAAGGCACTAATGATCTAGCAAAGCATAACGAAAAGTTACTTGTTATGAGAGTATACGTCATGCACACAACATCATTTGTCTATTTTACTGGTGCAAACAAAAAATGGGGGTATAGTAATGCGTAAAATGAAAGGGTTCTCATTTTTACTGTTATGTCTAGTCATGGTACTTACAGCTTGTGGCGGAGGAAATGGTGGTTCAACTAATACGTCACCAACTCCAACACCTGCTAATGTTGCAGAAACAACAGCGAGTCCAACCGAAGAACTAGAGGAAATTCCTAATCTTAATGGCCGTGTTATTAAAATTGCAGCTTGGTGGGATCTAACTCCACAAGGAGAAACGCAATCAGAAATTAACAGGTTAGAGAAAATTGCAGAGGTAGAGAAAAAATACAATGTGAAGATTGAATTTGTAAATGTACCGTATGATGAAATGATTCCTAACTTTACAAATAGTACTCTTAGTGGAGAGCCATTTGCCGACATTGTGCAACTGGAGTACGATGCAGCATTACCACTTATTAAGCAAGGTCTAATTCTTCCTATTAGTGAATTTACGGATTCTACTAACAATATTAACAATGAGGGTAATTTGGTTGAAAAATATCCACCGATCGCGGGTGAATACTATGCGTTTGAAAGTCCAAACTCTTTAGGTGCAGGCGTTCACTATAACCGTGATTTATTCAAACAACTTGGTCTTCCAGATCCAAAGGAATTGTATGCAAATGGCGAATGGACATGGGATAAATTTTTGGAAATTGCCAAACTAGCTACAAGAGATACGGATAATGACGGTAAAACTGATGTGTATGGCTTCTCAACTTGGGGGCTTGACGCGTACAGACAGTTCGCAGCTTCTAACGGAGTACGTATTGCTGACGAGGAGAATTTAGTCGAAGAACTTTCTAGTGCCGGTTCTATCGAAACAGGCGAGTTCTTGAATAAATTGTATAACGTTGACAAAGTTGTGAAAATTGGCACTGGTGATCCAATGGAATGGAATGAATATAATACATTCAAAGATGGTGATGTAGCTATGTTCACGACAGCTGAATGGAATCTGAAAGATCTAAGTTTCGATTTTGGTATTGTACCAATTCCTAAAGGTCCTAATCAATTACCAAACTACACATATGCTGATTATCTAAGAAATGCGAAATTTATCGGTAAAGGTGTAAAGGATGCGGCTCTAGTATACAAAATCTATGAAGAAACATTAGATATCCCAATGCTCGAAGAATTTTCAGGTCAAGAATATTTAGAAAGTATCTATGGTTTTGAAGATGATGTCGAAATGCTTCGTGAACATATTTCTGGTACTGGATTGATTATACTTGATAAAGCATTCCCTGACTTCCCTTTATGGCCATTTGTTAACGATATTATTGTTAATAAAGTTTCTCCTGCGGCAGCAGCTGAGACATACAAAGCACAGGCAGAGGCTTCAATGCAAATGCTTAATAAGTAAATGGAATAACTATAAGAAAAGGGGAGTCATTTATGCCTTCCCTTTTCTTATACCACTAAATGTACATAGTAATAGCAGGAATGAGGAGGAAACTTGGTGAGCCATCAGCATCGGAAGCCATATAAGGCTACAGCGACCGTTACATTAGGAGCATGTGTGCTACTACTTGTGGCAATCATCCTTATTGTAAATACGTTCTCAAAGCAAGATGATCAACAACTAATGAATGGCAAAGATATTCTGAGTACTTCTTTGGGTGGGGCTAATAGCTACGCCTCCTACCTGTCTCGCTATGAGACGACATCGAAGTCTGATGCAACCATCGTGATTGATGCTTCACAATATGATCATGTCGCAGGAACAGGATTTAAAGTGTTAGAGCAGTATGAAGGCATGGAAGGTTCATCGTTGTACACTGGCGAGACAGGAACAGTCGAGTGGAAATTTCATGTAGAGCAAGAAGGATTGTATCAGTTAGAAGCATTGTATTATCCTGTAGCAGGTAAAAGTTCTGCTATCGAAAGAATTGTAGCAATAGATGGTGTGGTGCCATTTGAAGAAGCACAATTTATACAATTTGATCGATTATGGGACAATGAATTATCAGAAATTAAAGTAGATAATCAAGGCAATGAACTGCGCCCAAGACAGATTGAGGTTCCAAAATGGACGACAAAGCTCGTGCAAGATTCTAATGGTTACATAACAGAGCCATTCCAATTTTACTTTAGTAAAGGTACTCATAAACTTTCCTTCGAGGCCACGCGTGAGCCGATGATCCTGAAAGAACTTCGATTAAAGCAGCAACAGCCGGTACCGACCTATGAAACATTAGTACAACAGTATGAGGAAGAAGGCATTACTGAGACAACAGGCTTGGAGCTTCGTTTTGAAGGGGAATCCGCTGTTGTAAAATCTTCACCAACGCTTTATCCAGTGAGTGAACGTACTAGTGCAGCGGTATCACCATATAGCGCTTCTCTAATTAAGATAAATACGGTTGGTGGATTCAATTGGCGTATCCCAGGTCAATGGGTGGAATGGGAAGTAGAGGTGCCTGCCGATGGTTTGTACAATCTATCATTTATTACCCAGCAAAACTGGGTTAGGGGCATTTATTCTACTAGAAAATTATCTATTGATGGCGTGGTACCGTTCCAAGAAATGAACGCAGTTGGGTTCAAATATAAGAGTGGCTATCGATTAGAAACACTTGCAAAGGATAATGAAGCGTACTTATATCACTTTACCGAAGGTAAACATACGATTCGTATGGAAGTTACGCTTGGACCATTTGCCGAACTAATATCCCAAGTAGAAGACTCTCTATATGAGCTTAACTCGATGTATCGAAATATTCTTATGATTACAGGGACAAAACCTGATGAGTATCGAGACTATCAGCTTACAAAAAAAATTCCTAATTTAATAGAGACGTTTACCTTTGAGAGAGAGCGGCTTTCTGCTGTCGCAGCACAATTAAAACTACTTGCAGACGGTTCTAGTGACCAAGAAGCACTCTTAAAATCGATGACGCTTCAACTTGATGAAATGATTAAAAAACCTGAAAATATTCACCGTAAGTTAACCGAATATAAAACCAATACGGGTGGTCTAGGTACATGGGTTCAACAAGCTAGAGAACATCCACTCGAGATTGACGCGATTATCTTATCATCACCTGATAAGGATGTAAAAGCAAAAGGCTTAGGTTTCTGGGCCAATTCGGTTCATGAAGTGAAGACATTTACGAACTCCTTCTTTATTGATTACAACAGTATCGGTAACGTCTCAGAGGATAAAGATCAACGGACCATTACGGTTTGGATTGGTAGCGGTCGTGACCAAGCCAATACGATGAAAGCAATGATCGATGAAACCTTTACAGAAGAGACGGGGATTAACGTTAACTTGAAACTTGTACAGATGCATACTCTCCTACCTGCAACATTGGCAGGTCAAGGTCCTGATGTAGCAATGCAAATTGAAAATGATATTCCCGTAAACTTCGCCATGCGTAATGCTTCAGTTGATTTGACTCAATTTACAGATTTTGATGAGGTAGCGACTCGATTCCGTACTAGTGCAGTTGTTCCATATCAATATTCGGACGGCGTATATGCTCTTCCTGAACAACAGACCTTTAATATGATGTTTTATCGCAAGGATGTGCTTGAAGAGTTAGGTTTAAAGGTTCCAACGACATGGGATGAGGTTTCTACTTTATTAGCTGTATTAAGTAAAAATCATATGGAGTTTGGGTTGCCTCAAGTTCAACAAGCAGCAATTCAAGGGCAAAATATTCCTCCAAACTCTATCTTTGCAGCGTTACTGTTCCAAAATGGAGGTCAATTCTATCGAAACGATGGCAAAGAAACAGATCTTGATTCACGTCTAGCGATTGAAACATTCAAGATATGGACGGAGTATTATACCGACTATAAATTAGAGCGTGAATATGATTTTGCTAACCGTTTCCGCACAGGTCAAATGCCAATCGGAATTGCAGATTACACGCTTTATAATCAGCTCACTGTCTTTGCACCAGAAATTCGCGGACTTTGGGGATTTGCTCCAATGCCAGGTACAGTGCAAGAGGATGGTTCAATTAATCGCCAGGTACCAAGTGGTGGCTCATCCGTAATGATGCTAGAAAAAGCAGAGGACAAAGATGCAGCGTGGCAATTTATGAAATGGTGGACTAGTGATGATACGCAAGCGAAATTTGGTCGTGAAATGGAAGGATTAATGGGAGCGGCTGCTCGTTATCCAACAGCTAACATTAATGCGCTTGATAGTTTACCTTGGCCGGTTGAAGATTACAAGCAATTAAAAGAGCAATTCCAATACGTGGTAGGTATTCCAGAAGTACCTGGTGGTTATTTCACAGGTCGTCATCTATTCAATGCATTCTATAAGACTGTGATTGGGCAAGTAGAAGCTAGAGAAGCATTGATGGACTACACAGAATATATTCAAGACGAAATTGATAATAAACGAGAAGAGTTTGGATTGCCACAATAAGGAGGGGAGAACAGCATGTCCAACTGGTGGAGCTTAAAAGTGCAAGAAATGAAAAACAATAAACAATCTTATGTACTGCTTGCGCCTTATATGATCTTATTCGCAGTATTTACGATATTACCTGTCATGATCTCGATGATACTAAGCTTTACGTATTTCAATATGCTAGAATTCCCTAAATTTATTGGGTGGAATAACTACTCCAGACTATTTTTAGAGGATGATATTTTCTTAGTAGCAATTAAAAATACAATATTATTTGCAGTGATTACTGGTCCAATAAGTTACATCGCTTGCTTTGTATTCGCTTGGATTATTAATGAGCTTACACCTAAAATGCGAGCGTTGATGACGCTAGTATTCTATGCACCATCGATTTCAGGAAATGTGTTTTTCATATGGCTAATGATTTTCTCAGGAGATCGCTACGGTATTGCTAACGGTTTTCTCATTAAAGTAGGCATACTGCTCGAGCCTATTCAATGGTTGAAGAAGGAAGAATATATTCTACCTATAATAATTATCGTTCAGTTATGGTTATCACTGGGAACAGGCTTCTTAGCATTTATTGCCGGTCTACAAACGGTAGATCGTACACTTTACGAAGCAGGTGCAGTTGATGGAGTTCGTAATCGTTGGCAAGAATTATGGTATATTACACTGCCTTCGATGCGTCCACAATTAATGTTTGGTGCGGTTATCCAATTAACGAGTTCGCTTGCGGTCGCCGAAGTATCGATAGCATTAGCTGGGTTCCCGAGTGTGAACTATGCAGCAGAAACGATCGTTACCCATCTAATTGATTATGGTACAACGCGATTTGAGATGGGCTATGCTTCGTCAATAGCTACCGTACTATTTATCATTATGCTATGTACAAACCTAATCGTGCAAAAATTATTACGTAAGGTAGGTGAATGAGCATGCCCTTCTCTTTCAAATTACGCACAAAAAGGGTGAATCGCTCGTTCTGGGGAAGCTTTAGTTTGTTTACACTACTGGCTTGCTTTGGAGCATTTATGATTTTGCCTTTGGTGTATGCGGTTAATAATGCATTTAAGCCATTAGATGAAATATTCCTGTTCCCACCGACGTTGTTCGTACGTAATCCGACTTTCAACAACTTTAGTGATTTACTTAATTTATTGGGAGAATCATGGGTTCCGTTCAGTCGTTACATCTTCAACACGGTATTTATTACATTAATGGGTGTTGTAGGTCATGTTATTTTTGCTTCGGCGGCAGCATATCCACTAGCAAAACATCGCTTCCCAGGCAAGAAGATTTTGTTCCAAATTGTTGTTTTATCATTAATGTTTACACCGGCAGTTACAGCCATTCCGAACTATATGGTAATGAGCTGGCTTGGACTCATTGATTCCTATTGGGCAGTTATCATTCCTGCATTTGCTTATTCATTAGGACTCTATTTAATGAAGCAATTTATGGAGCAAATGCCAGATGCCCTACTAGAAGCAGCAAAAATTGATGGGGCAAGTGAATATCGGATTTTTTGGACGATAGTCATGCCGAATGTAAAGCCCGCGTGGCTAACCCTAATTATATTACAGTTCCAAATTCTTTGGGGCAGTGACGGTAACGGCTTCATTTACAGTGAACAACTGAAAAGTCTTCACTTTGCAGCGAATCAGATTATTTACGGTGGTATTGCAAGAGCAGGCGCAGCAGCAGCTGTGGCACTAATCCTTATGAGTGTGCCGATTACGTTATTCGTATTCTCACAAAGTAAAATAATAGAGACGATGGCATCTTCGGGTATGAAAGAGTAGGAGGGAAACTATGTTCATTAAGAAATCCATATCGGCCATCGTAATGGCGTCCCTTCTCTTCTCAAGTAGTCTGATCGATACTGTGAAGGCGAGCACGCCATATGAAGCTTATAACTATAATTACTGGGAAGAAGCAGTAGCCTCACCTGCCGCCTATATACCCGATAAAGTAATTACAGGGTTAGATTTGGGGATAGGATCATTGCTTGAACCGAACGATTTTGCACTCGGTAGTGATGGGCGCAAGTATATCTCGGATACAGGCAACAAGCGAATTATTGTGGTGAGTCAAGATTGGAAAGTCGAACAAATCATTGAAGGCTATATGTCATCAGCAGGAGTAATGACAAACTTTGAGAATCCTACGGGTTTGTTCGTAGATCATGATAATTTACTTTATGTAGCCGATTCTGTTCTTGGTCAAGTCATTGCGTTTGATGAGCAATATAAAGTAACGCTAGTCATTGACAATCCGCAATCAGATATTATTGCAGCAGGATTCAAATTCGTGCCACTAAAAATCGCTGTAGACGAAGCAAAACGTATCTATGTCGTAGCGAGTGGTGTGTTCGAGGGAATTATGCAGTTTGACACCGATGGATCATTTTTAGGATATATCGGGACGAATGAAGTAAAGCGTGATTACTACGAGATTATGTGGCGGATGTTTTCAACGAAGGAGCAACTTAGTAAGTCAGTGCTTTTTATTCCAACAGAATTTTCAAACTTGGATTTGGATCAAAAGGGATTTTTGTATGCCACTAATATTGATATAAGCACACAAACGCCAATTAAACGTCTGAATCCATCAGGAGTAGATGTACTAAAGAGATATGGATACTTTGACGTGAAGGGGGATATATTCTTCCGTGGCTCCATAGGTCCATCGCGATTCGTGGATATCAAATATTTGAATGATGGCTTATATAGTGGATTAGATAGCAACCAAGGGAAAATATTCACTTATGATGCGGAAGGGAATTTACTCTACATCTTCGGTGCAATTGGGAATCAGGAAGGGACATTCAAAACACCGGTAGCACTAGAATTCGATGGGGCACGTCACTATGTGCTGGATCGTGCCAAAGCGAATATTTCGATATTCAAACCTACGAAATTTGGCAAACTGGTAAATGAAGCTTCACGATTACATTATAACGGCTTTAGCAAAGAGGCGGTGCCTATTTGGGAAGAAGTACTTACCCTAAATAGTAATTACGATGTTGCTTATATCGGGATTGGGCGCTCACTAGTTATGGCAAAACAAAATGAAGAAGCAATCTTCTATTTCAAACAAGGAATGGAGCGTGAACAATATTCCGTAGCCTTTAAGCGTTTCCGTCGTGAAGAGATGAAAGAACATTTCAGTGCGGTAATGACAATTATTGTAATCGGTGCAATTGCAACGATAGGCTTACTCATGTGGCGCAAGTTACGCAGGAAAAACATGAAGTTCAGAAACAGTCATACCGTAGGGAGGGATCAAGCGTTATGAAACAGGATTTCATAAACTTCCCACTACAAGTTATCTTCAAGCCTTTCGATAGCTTCTGGGATTTGAAGTATGACAATAAAGGTAAGCTGATCGTTGTCTATCTTCTAGTCATTCTAACCATTATGGCAATTATTTTACAGAAAAAATATGCAGGATTCCTCGTGAATTATTCTGATCCGAGATATCTTAATAGTGTGACGGACATTGTTACAGTCGTTTTTCCATTTTTATTATGGTGTATCGCCAACTGGTCCATTACAACGTTAATGGGTGGTGAAGGGAAATTTATCGAGATTGTAAAGGCGACAGGGTACTCGCTAACCCCAATTGTCCTTATATACTTACCAATGACCTTTATAAGTCGGTTTATGGCAGAAGAGGAGATTGCTTTCTACTATTTACTTATTTCGATTGCGTCATTGTGGTTTGTATGGCTACTCTTTATTGGAATTATGACCGTGCATCAATATACCGTGCTAAAGACGATTGTCACAATTGGATTAACAATTGTAGTCATGGGGATAATCGTCTTTCTAGGTGCTCTTGTGCTAAGTATGATTCAACAAATTTATGAGTTTATCTATAACATTTATCGAGAAATCCTGTTCCGTACATAAAAGAGGAGACGACCATGAAAAATAAAAAAGTATTACCTATGGTGCTAGGTGCTCTCTTCGTCACAGGATTGATCATCGGCACATTATTCTTCCTAAATAAAGGAGCTCCTGTGATAGATCTGACGGCTTTTTCTCAGGACGAGTCACGACAATCAGGGCAAGAATTAGGCACAATAACAGCTCAAAGCTCTGCACAGGTTGAAGGCATGAAGCTTATTGCGGATAATGGTGAATTAGCATTATTCTACAATACGGAATCTACTGAAATCGCAGTTGTGAATCTTGCTTCTGGGGAGACCTGGTATAGCAATCCACAAAATATTGAAGAGGATAGTATAGCTTCTGCTTATGAAAAGACATTGCTAGCTTCACAGCTTATCGTGCAATTTCGTGATCTGGTCGGTAACTTGTTCACGTTTACTAATTTTGAACAGAGTATTGAAATTGGACAATTTACGGCAGAGGCGATAACAGATGGGCTTCGTGTGACTTATACATTGGGAGATATTTCTAAAGGAATTGATGCACTTCCTAAATATATAAGCAAAGAAAGATTCGAAACAAAAATCGTTGCTAATTTACCAGAAGTTACAGCGAATTACGTAAAGTCCCGTTATATGGAGATGAAGGACAATCCTAAAGTAATGGAGCGTTTGGATGCTCAGGTAGGGAAGCAACTAGTTCTGAATAAAATGGTCAAAGCCTTTACAGAAGCAGGGTATACCGAGGAAGATTTGGCTATTGATGAAGCAGAACATGGGGCAGTAGAAGGGAATGGGACGAAAAAACCAACCTTCACCGTAGCCATTGAGTATACACTTGCAGGGGATCAACTCGTAGCTACGATTCCTGTCGCTTCTGTGCAAGAAGCAACAGGCTATCTTATTCGAAGTATTGATGTGCTACCATTCTTCGGTGCTGCTGGTAAAGAAGATGAGGGGTATATTTTAACCCCAGATGGTTCAGGTAGTTTGATATATTTGAACAACGGTAAAGTGAAAGAAGAACAATATGTACAACGTGTATATGGTAATGATCCGAATAATACGCGTTGGTTACGCGGTATGGTAAGTGAAAGTGCAAGAATGCCCATATTCGGTATGAAAGTAAATAACAAGGCATGGTTAGCGGAGATGACTGCTGGTGAAGGGATTGGCAGTATTACCAGTTCAATCAGTGGGATGAAAAATGCTTATAATAATGCTTATGCCTCTTTCAGTTTACGCGGTGAAGATTGGCTTGAAATGTACACGGGCAGCAACTACCAAGAAATTCAAATTTTGAATGAAGAACGCTATAACGGTGAGCTTGAGGTTCGCTATAGCTTCTTAAGTGGAGATGCTGCGAATTATAGTGGTATGGCAGGACGCTATCGAGAACATTTGGTTGAGGCAGGGACATTACAACAACTTGAGAAACAGTCAAACGTACCATTCTATCTGGACATATTGGGATCCTATGACAAGCGTGAAACTGTGCTTGGTGTTCCATATTCTGATATTCAGTCCTTAACAACCTTTGAAGAAGCTGGTCAAATTGCTGAGCATTTGAATCAACAGGGTGTTCAAAGAGTGAATATGCGCTATATGGGTTGGTTTAATAAAGGGATGCGACATAGCACACCGACAAGCATCAGGTTGGATTCTAAGTTAGGGAATAAAAAAGAAATGGAGCAGCTAGCTACTCAGTTGCAAACAAGTGGTGGAAACCTGTTCCCAGACGTTGCCTTCCAGTACATTTACGATAACGACATTAACTTTACACCATCTTCTGATGCAGCTCGTTTTGTAACGAGAGAGGTTGTAAAGCTGCATCCGATCAATCTCGCGCTTAATCGGATGAGTCCGGATCTAGGAAGCTATTATTTGTTGTCAGCTTCAAAGCTTCCTTATTTCGTAGATGAGTTTCTTGATAGCTATAAACGCTATCAGCTTACAGGTATATCATTACGAGATCTTGGAGATGTAGTTGGCGGCGATTATCGCGTATCTCGTGTTGTACATCGTGAAACGGCAAAGCAAATTACTCAGAGTTCTTTACAGAAAATAGCTGATGAGAAGGAAACGTTAATTACTGGTGGTCATGCTTATGCTTGGGCATACGCAGATCATATTGTGGATGCACCAGCTTCATCTAGTCAATTCAACATTGCGGATGAGACGGTTCCCTTCTATCAAATGGTTCTTCATGGATATATTCCATATGCTAGTAAAGCCATTAACTTGGCTGATGAACAAGATGTACAGGAACAGCTATTAGTTGCGATCGAGCAAGGGGCATATCCGCATTTCGTATGGAGTTATGACGATTCCTCTGAATTGAAATTTACAAATTATGATCAGTATTTCTCTACACAATATGAAATTTGGTTAGAAGAGGCCGTAGCGATGTATAAGGAAGTTAATCAAGTATTAGCAGAAGTTAGCAATGCTACGATTATTGAACGCATTGTTCATGAGCCAGGTGTAGTTGAAGTTCATTATGATAATGGGATACGCATCTTTGTCAATTATTCGGATCAAGAGGTTGCAGTGAATGGTGTACAGGTTGCATCGAGAAATTACAGTGTAGGTGGTGGGCGCTCATGAAGCTAAAAGGAATATCTCTATATCGTAAGCGCTCCATGCTAGGCTTTTTCTTCATAGGACCATGGCTGATTGGATTTCTATTCTTATATCTAACGCCACTCATTCAATCGGTAAAATTCAGTTTTACGAAGTTAGAAATTCAACCAGAAGGTTATTCCTTACTATCAGTTGGTTGGGAAAACTTTCGAAATGCAGTGTTTGTAGACGCGAATTTCAATCGTATTCTTACGAGTTCAGTCTGGGAAATGATATTATCGGTACCGATGATTCTATTTTTCAGTTTGTTCTCAGCAACGTTACTGAATCAAAAGTTTCGTGGTCGTACCTTAACTCGTGCAATCTTTTTCTTGCCTGTTATATTGGCCTCCAATGCAATTGAAGCAGCGGAAAAAAGTGGATTAATTAATCTAATCGGTAGTGCGAGCTATCTAGAAGAAATGCAAGGTGCGACTTCTTCGTATAACGTAACCTCTATCGTGTATACTTTGCTCGATATCGGTATTCCGTTAACTTTTGCAGATTATATTGTCACGGCTATTCTATCGATCTATTCGATTATTACAAGCTCTGGCGTGCAAATCTTAATCTTCCTAGCTGCACTACAGTCGGTACCAAATACGATGTACGAGGTTGCGAAAATGGAAGGTGCCACAGCATATGAATCGTTCTGGAAGATCACTTTTCCCATGATTAGCCCGTTAATTTTGACAAATATTATCTATACAGTAATCGATTCATTCAGTGGAAGTCCGATTACGACACTTATATACTCCACAGCGTTTACGTCACAAAACTTCGGCCTGAGCGCAGCGATGTCTTGGATATACACTATAGTTGTAGCCGGATTCCTAGCTATAATCGGTGTAGTCCTAGCCAAGCGAATTCACTACAACTGATATTTCAATGACGCAATGAAAGGAGCGTGATCGTAATGGGCAAAGAAATCGCAGAGGCACGTTATTATCGTAAAAAACGCGAACAACAGAAACTATTTGATCTATTGTATGTCATCTTTCGAAGCTTACTCATTATAGGGATATCCTTCATCATCATTTATCCCATTATCCAAAAAATAGCAGTAGCTTTTAAAGATAAAGCGGATATTTATAATCCAACAATTTACATGATCCCGGTAAACTTCACCTGGGAAAATCTCACGATGGCGATGAGTATTTTGGATTACTTCCCGATGCTTGGGAAAACACTAGTATTTGTTGTCGTAACGACACTATTTACGGCCGCAAGCTGTGCATTAGCCGGATATGGATTTGCTAGATTTAATTTTCCAGGTAATAGGATCTTGTTTGGTGTAGTTATTATTACGATACTGGTGCCAACGACAACCTTAATGCTTCCGTATTACTTGCACTTTAAAAATTTTGATTTTCTTGGAATTATCGGTTTATTTAATGGGAAATCAGGGGTGAATCTGATTAACACCTATTGGCCATCAATTATTACCTCGGCAACAGCGATAGGTTTGAAGGCTGGTTTATTCATCTATATTTTCCGACAGTTTTTCAAGGGTTTACCTAAGGAAATCGAGGAAGCGGCCTTCATCGATGGAGCAGGTGGCATTCAAACCTTCTTCCGGATTATGCTACCTAATGCTATTCCACCAATGATCACAGTTGTGTTGTTCTGCTTCGTCTGGCAGTATAATGATACATTCTATACGACTTTATTTATGAGCGGAATGGAATTAATGTCTCTGAAAGTAGCGACATTACCGTCACAGGCTGATCAATTCATTCCAGTGCTTATGGGCTACTCGCATAGTTCTGGATTCAAGGCTGATCCGAATCATGTAGCTATGGTTGTGGATACAGGGATATTACTAGCTATCTTACCTTTACTAGCCTTATATCTAGTCGTTCAACGTTACTTTGTTGAAAGTATTGAAAGAAGCGGTATTGTAGGTTAATCAAGCTTCACATGAAATTATTTAGAAATTAACAGTCCGTAATCCCATGATTTGTGGGCGGTTACGGGCTGTTATTCATTTAAGAACTTCTTAATAGCACACTTTAACTATACTTGTATTGCAGTCGTTAATCTTCTAATTATCTGCTACAATAAAGTAAGAAATAGATACTAGGAGATTTTTATGACAAAAGCGATATTTTTTGATGTAGACGACACACTTTATGATCATCTAATTCCTTTCCAAAAAGCAGTAAAGCCTTATGTTAGCCATATCGAGTCATTTCCATATGAAGAAGCCTATCATCGTATGAGATATTACAGCGACAAAATTTCAGCAGAGCTTGGTGGAGCGGGGCAGATGGAGCAAGGATCAGCTACAGAAGCGATGAAAAGGGATAGATTTCAATTTGCGTTAAATGATTTTGATATTGCGATTGATGCGATTCAAGCACAGCGAATTCAGCAAACTTATTTCGAATGTCAATTTGATATTGAGCTATTCCCAGATGCATGTGAGTTAATTATAGAGTTACAACAGTCCGGATTTATTGTAGGAGTGTTAACGAATGGGGCAGAAGCACATCAATGGCGTAAGATCAAAGCATTAAAAATTGATCAACTAATTCCAATAGAGCGAATTTTTGTGTCAGGAAGCTATGGATGGGACAAGCCAGATACAAAAATTTTCCATTATATTAATGAACAGACAGGAACATTACCAGAGCAATGCACGTATGTAGGGGATTCTTGGCGCAATGATGTCATTGGTGCAACAAGTGCAGGGTGGAATATGATATGGTTCAACCATCGAAAAGTAGAGCGTGAAAGTAATATTACTTTACATGGTGAAGTAGATAGCTTTGAAAAGTTAAGATACTCTATCCTTTGAGTTCATATTATGTAATAGTCAGATCTCCAAAATACATATAAATTACAACAGCGAGAGTGATATTAATGAACAATACTCAAGAGAGTTTAATGAGCCATTTCAATCAGCTACTAACTCTAGCGGATGCAGTTATCGTTACAGATGTTAACCATAGAATTTGTCTTGTCAATGACGCTTATGAGCAGATAACAGGTTATAAGGAACAAGATATTATTGGGAAAAAAGCTGGCATATTGAAAACTAAACTTACTCCTGCTGATACTTACTTACAGATGAAATCATCTCTGAACATGCACCAACCATGGTCTGGGGTTTTCACAAACAGGAAAATATGCGGAGAGCTATGGCATTCATCTATTACAATTACTCCGTATTTAATTGACGATGAAGTTTATTTTGTCGGTGTTTTTCGTGTATTAGAGGATCTCGAACGTGGGTATTATCTAGATGAGAATAGAGTTCGTCAATTACAAGGTTCTCTATTGAAAGTGTTAGCGATATCTTGTGAGATTCGTGATCCAGGGATTGAGAATCATCTTATACGTGTTCAAGATTTAACTGAACTACTCGTTGTACGACATAATGAAAGAATGAATCTTCAGATGAGCCATCACTACACTTCGCAAATGGTTAACGCAAGTATTATGCATGATATCGGCAAATCGGCAATACCTGAAGGTATTCTTTATAAGCCTGGTTCACTTGCTCCGTATGAACGAACCATTATCGAAATGCATACGCAAATCGGCGTTGATATTTTGACAAAGATTTATGGTGAACTAGATGATGAATTATTTGAAAATGAATTTTCAGTAGCTAAAAACGTCATACTGCATCATCACGAGAAGTGGAATGGTGAAGGTTATCCTTTCAAGTTGAAAGGTGAAGATATTCCGTTTGAAGCGAGAATTGTAAGTGTTGTTGATGTGTATGACGCATTAACAACAAAACGACCATACAAAGAAAAGTGGACGCAAAAAGCTGCTATCGAATTAATCATTGAGCAAAGTGGGAAACATTTTGATCCCGAAATTGTAGCATCGTTTATATCACTTTATGAAGATGGCTCGCTAGATGCGGATGAATAGCAGTATAATGAAAATCGCTCAAGGTCAATGTCCTTGAGCGATTTTTTGTAGATCGTAATTATTATTCCTCTTCTGCTTCTGCCGATATAAAGTCATGCGAAGGTGAGAGCAACTCTAAGACCTGCTCAGGATCCCATACCGTTTCCTTATCCTCATCAGCTTCTAATATATCATCAATAAGCTGTTGCTTCCTTTGTTGCAATTGCAGCATTTTATCTTCCAATGTACCTTCGGCAACTAATTTAATAATATTGACGACATTACGTTGTCCAATCCGATGGACACGATCCGCTGCTTGTTGTTCGACAGCTGGATTCCACCAGAGATCATACAAGACTACAGTATCTGCTCCGGTTAAGTTAAGTCCAGTTCCTCCAGCTTTCAACGATAAGAGGAACATATCTCGTTGACCATTGTTGAAACGATCACAGTTTTGCACTCGTTCAAGTGGAGGTGTCTGACCGTCAATATAGAAATACTGATAGCCACGTAAAGCGAGTTGCTGAGAAATGATGCGCAGCATAGAAGTGAACTGAGAGAAGATGAGTAATCGTTTTCCTTCTCTAAAGCTATCCTCTACAAGCTCTAGTAATTGATTTAATTTGGCTGATCCACCATCATAATTATCCATAAAGAGTGATGGGTGGCAACAGATTTGACGCAATCTTGTAATTCCAGCAAGTAACTTGATTCTTGTTTTGCCACGTTGCTTAGGATCAAGATGTTTCAGTGTATCCTCTTGTAACTTAGCAAGAAAAGCGAGATATATCTTTTTCTGCTCTGGTAGCAATGGAGCAACTAGTGTCGTTTCTATCTTATCTGGAAGTTCTTCAATAACATCACTTTTCTTTCTTCGTAATAGAAAAGGTGAGATTCGAGCAAGTAAAACCTCTCTTGGCCACTCCATAAAATGATGTTTCTCTGTAAATGTGTTCGGGTTAACTAGATTCATAATGGACCATAATTCGTCTAAGCGATTTTCAATAGGTGTTCCTGTTAAAGCAAATCGATAGGTTGCATCAATTGCTTTAACAGCTTTGGCCGTTTGTGTATAATCATTTTTGAAGGCTTGGGCTTCATCACAAATAAGCGTATGATATCTCATGCCCATAAATATAGTAATATGTTGTCGTAATGCTTGATACGATACAATCCAAACGTCGGCTTGTTGTTGGTCTTGAGATGCGATAATGCCAGCTTTAATATCCGACGCTTCAATGACACAAGTTCGAACGGTTGGAGCAAAACGTTGAAATTCTGCTTGCCAGTTATAGAGCAATGAAGCAGGAGTTACAATTAGTACTTTGTGCTGCCCTTGACGGATATCATCCAATACTGAAGTAATAAATGCAATAACTTGAATCGTCTTACCTAGCCCCATTTCATCTGCTAGTAATCCACCTAGATTATAATCCGCAAGCATCCTCATCCATTGATAACCATCGACTTGATAATCACGTAAAGTAGCGGTTAGTTCTTCTGGTAAAGGTACCTCATATAGCTCTGGATGTTGGATATGATCGATGAATTTCTTTAATGATCGAGATAATTTAATTGGACTATCCATTGGTAAACTTTGAATATAGCCAATACTCCTTCTAATCGGAATTTGATCATCAAAGAGAGTAGGGTGTTCTAGCCCAAGCTCATTCATCACTTTGATTAGTTGTTCGTATTTCTCATGTTCAAGCGATAATAAAGTACCTTGTGAAAGTCGATAGAAGCGACGTTTCATCTGCAACGATTGAATGACATGTCGAAGTTCTTCGTTACTAATGCCTGTCATTGAGAAAGAATACTGTAACCAATTGCTTTTTTCATCCCAGCTAAGTGTTAGCTCAGGATATACATCTTCAGAAACATATCTTATGCGAACAGCGCTCGTGGCTAGCACAGTCGTGCAAGATTTGAGTTTGGGTAAAGCATCGTGAAAGAAGCTATATTCATCTTCATCACCTTCAATTATCCAGCCGCCCTCTGTTTGTAAGCTAGGTATTTGATCAATGATATCGAGAATATATTTTTCCTTCTCGCGTTCTCTAAGCATTATATAATCTGATTGTACTTGATCAGCTTCAGGTAATAGTGGATTAATAATGAGACCACCATAGTGAAACTCTAGTCCAATGAGCAGACGATCACGAACTCGATCAAGAAATAGTTGAGCTGAAAGTGGCTGTTGCATCACTTTGGATGAAATGTCATCTGAAATAACGACATGCGCAATACGATGAAGCTTCGGCAGGGCAACATCTAATAGAGAAGATAGCATATGGGGGTCAATAAGTATTTCATAATTGTCATCTTCCATAAGTAGTTGTTGAATGCCTTGAAGTTGCTTAGCGTGTTCAAAACTTAATTTAAACCATTGACCATACATTATAGCGAGTTCATAAGATGGCATCACTACTAAGTGATGAATAGTATTACAACGTAACCAGTATTGTTCATTCTCTTCGGAAATGGTTAAAGGAAGTGGAAGTTTACCTTCTGCTACCTCGATCGCATTATATCTTTGGAGTTGTTCATCCAGTGGACCTGAAAGTAAATAGTATTCAACACTGACGTGTTCATATGATAGCAGAATTGGTGCAATTCGATGATACCAAGCTGCAGGTAATGGAATGTTCTTTGTGCGAGTCGAAGTTCGATCTAACTCCAATATTTGTAGTAGAGCAATCGTTATTTGTTTCATAGATTGTGATACATAATGTTGATCAGGATCATAATAGCTAGTTTTGGAAATAGGAAAATATTCCCGGTTAACAATAGCTTCGAGAAATGCTTTCGGTTGTGCGACTTGATATCGCTTCTTAATTCCAGCAAGTATTTCGATGTACATCATATATTGATCGTGCTGCTCCATAATGACACAGCGTAGATGAACTGGAAACAGTGTAAGTCGCTGTGGGGCTCTAGTATGATCGGATGATTGAAACAATTGGAGCATTTGCTCCGCTTTTGAATGGTTTTCATTACGCATGAACAATTTCCCTCACGAATCGATTATTTATATAGGTAGTATACCATTATTAAGAAGTTTTGCTTAACGTGAAATAACTTGATACTATTAGAGGATAGGGCGCTACGAGAACTTATCGCAGTTCGCTACGAGAACTAATAACTGTTCCAATCAGAGACCGCTCCAAGAACTAATCTCTGATCGCCGTTGGCCTCGGATTTATTGTAATTGTTTAGTGGTATAAATCCGAGGACAAAAACGACCGCTATCGCTTTTCCACTAGTAATTAGTTCTCTCCGCTATTCAAGTAGCAAATGATTCTCTTCGCTTATTCAATGGGATAAGTTCTATCCGCCATTACAATGGTGATAAGTTCTCTCTGTTATTGCATAGGGGGAAATGATTACAAAATAAATACGATACTATAATGATCAGACAAAAAAAGGAGTTACTCTTATGATTAATAAATTATCAATTTTAGATGTTTCACCAATTATACAAGGTGGTACTGTAGGTGATGCTTTAAAGCGTACGGTTGATTTGGCACAACATGCGGAGCAATGGGGCTATACACGTTATTGGCTTGCGGAACATCATAACTCACCGAGCATTGCTAGTTCAGCTACAGCCGTTGTTATTGGACATGTTGCTTCACAAACACAATCCATACGTGTAGGGTCAGGTGGTGTGATGTTGCCTAATCATGCGCCATTAGCCATTGCAGAACAATTCGGTACACTAGAAGCATTATTTCCAGGACGTATTGATCTTGGACTTGGGAGAGCACCTGGTACTGATCCATTAACTGCGAAGGCATTGCGTGGTGAGCGGGGGACACATGGACAAAATTTCCCTGATCAACTTGATGAATTGAGAAAATATATAGACCCAACATACGGTACTTCTCGTCCATCGATTCGAGCAATTCCTGGAGAAGGAAGTAATGTTCCGATTTGGTTGTTAGGCTCCAGTGATTTTAGTGCAGCGCTGGCAGCAGAGCAAGGACTTCCGTTTGCTTTTGCCGGACATTTCTCACCAACATATATCGTACCAGCGTTGAACCTTTACAAAACACAATTTCAACCATCCACCACTTATCTAAAGCCACATAGTATGGTTGCGGTAAATGTTATTGCAGCAGAGACGGATGAAGAAGCACAGTACTTAGCAACTTCGATGTATCAGTTGTTCCTTAGTTTTGTTCGTAGTAGGTCTGCGCCGCTTGCCCCTCCAGTTAGTGATATGGCTCAAATCTGGACGCAGCAAGAGAAATTTATGGTAGAACAGCAAGTTGGTTCATCCATTATCGGAAGTAAAGAAACCGTACAAAAAAAGCTAGAACAATTAATTGCTGCTACAGAAGTAGACGAAGTGATGGTAACTGCATATATTTATGACCATGCGGCTAGACTCCGTTCATTTGAAATCGTAGCCTCATTAATGGGGTAGTTCAAAAAATGGGCTTTGATAACGATGATTGACTTCGTAGTATATTCGACATCGAATATGAAGCGAACTTGGAAAGTACGGTTCGCGTGTACCAATAACGTACACTTGCGCTTCCGCCTTTCTCAAGTAACGCTTCATCTTCTCGATTCTGAAAGTCCATTTTTTGAACTTTCATTGTAATGGGGTAGTTCAAAAAATGGGCTTTGATAACGATGATTGACTTCGTAGTATATTCGACATCGAATATGAAGCGAACTTGGAAAGTATAGCGTAATCTTCCGATGTATGTTTCTTGCATAAACATTGTAGGTTCGCGTGTACGTAGTTATCTATCGTTAGTAGAAAGCTTTTGAAGAGGTGAAAAAATGCCGATGATACTTATTGCCGAAGATGATCAAGACATTGCTCAATTAGTAGCGATTCATCTTCAACATGAGGGATATAAGACGATTTTTGCATATGATGGACAAGCAGCTTTGGATATTGTGATGTCACAACAAATTGATCTTATTATTCTAGATATTATGATGCCGCGATTGGATGGACTTGAAGCGACACGGAAAATTAGAGAGAAATATAGTATGCCTATTATTTTTCTAAGCGCCAAAACTTCCGATATGGATAAAATTACAGGGCTCATTATGGGGGCTGATGATTATATGACCAAACCATTTAATCCAATGGAATTAGTAGCTAGAGTGAAAGCACAACTTAGGAGATATACACTACTTAATCAGAGCTTATCGGTAAAGGAATCACAACTTATTATTCAAGGTGGGTTGCAGATCGATCCATCTTCTCATATCGTTACTTTGTATGATCAAGTGATAGAGCTCACTCCGAAAGAGTTTGAAATATTGTATTTACTAGCACAAACACCGAAAAAGGTATTTAGTACTGAAAATATCTTTGTACAAGTATGGGGAGAATCATATCAGGATTCTGCTAACACTGTCATGGTGCATATTCGTACACTTCGCAAAAAGCTTGGTAAAGATAAAGATCAGTGGATTAAAACAATTTGGGGAGTGGGGTATACGTTTAATGGGTAGAGCGATAAAAAGTTTTCGAACTAAAATGCTCGTATTATTTATGCTCAGTATAGCTACTTCAGCCCTTGTTACTTATGGCGTATATCGAGGGTTACAATACTATTATCATAACTATGTATATTATGAGGACCAAATAGCATTGTGGAGAAAGTGGATATTAAAAGTTGGTGATGTTAATTTTTTTCTAATCCTATTTATTCCACTTGCGATTCTCATATTCTATTTATTAACGATACCATACTCGGGTTATTTCAAATCGATTTCTAAAGGGATTCATCATCTAGCTAATGGGGAATTTTCAGAGCAGGTCGTCATTGAAACAAGAGACGAATTTCAGAGCATTGCTGAAGATATCAATCGTGCAGGAATGAAGCTACAAGAAGCTGTAACTAGAGGCGACTTTGCTGAGAGTAGTAAAGATCAGCTGGTACTGAATTTAGCACATGATTTACGTACGCCGCTTACCTCGGTTATTGGGTACTTAGAATATATTTTACAGCATGAAGAGTTGTCCCAAGAAACGTCTACACATTATACAACGATTGCTTACACAAAATCTAAGCGTTTAGAAACGTTAATTGAACAATTATTTGAGATTACTAGAATGAACTATGGTAATCTTTCTTTGAAGAAGAAACCGATTGATCTAATCCAATTGCTCGTTCAATTGACAGAAGAATTATATCCTATTTTCGAATCACAGCAGTTGGAAGCTAGATTAGATCTTCCGACAACCGTTCTAATTCATGGTGATGGAGAACTACTTGCTCGTGTATTTGAGAATTTGCTTGCTAATGCAGCACGCTATGGAAATGATGGACAATATGTTGATATCGTTGGAAATATTTTAGATGATCATATCCAAATTATAGTTCGAAACTATGGTGATTTTATTCCACAGGAAGAGCTACCGTTTCTGTTCGATATGTTTTATAGTGGTGATCGTGCTCGTACTGAGAAAGCAGGAAGTACTGGGTTGGGCCTTTACATTGCAAAAAATATTATTGAACAGCATGGCGGTACAATTGTCGTGCAAAGTGATATAACTGCTACACAATTTACAGTAAAACTGCCAATAGGATCGGAAACTTAAGAAATACTTAAGAATTTCCGATCTTTTTTATTAAAATCTTTTCATTATGATATATGTACGTCGTAATGAAGGGAAGATAAAGATGAAGAAAGCAATTGTTGCGTCATGTATAGCTGCTGTACTTATCTATCTATTTGTTGGTTTTAAGGAACGTGAAGTCCAACTAATAGAAATTGAGAATAATGAGTTTCGCCAAGGTGGATATGATGTCTTACAGATAGATGAAAATATGAAATATGCAGGTGATCTAATTTTAGTTAACCGAGACCATAAGATGATCAATGAAGGATTAGCGGATGATATTGTGTTAGTTGTAGAAGAAATCCATGAAAAGAGTGGATTTCAAGTTGGTAGTGATGATGTAAAACTATCAAAATCAGTCGTGGTTCGTTTTCAACGAATGGTCGACCAAGCCAAGCAAGATGGGATAACAAATTTTATATTAAGTAGTGGATATAGAAATAATGCGAAGCAAGCTTCGTTATATAATGAAATGGGGCCTGCATATGCCCTGCCGGCAGGGTATAGTGAACATAATGTGGGACTATCATTGGATATAGGTTCATCAGTAGGTAAGATGGAAGATGCACCTGAGGGAAAATGGTTGAGGGAAAATGCGTCGGACTTTGGATTTATATTGCGCTACCCGGAAAATAAAATCGATGTTACGGGGATACAATATGAGCCTTGGCATTTTCGCTACGTCGGACTTCCACATAGTATCATTATGAAAGAGCATCAATGGGTTTTAGAAGAGTACTTAGATTACATAAGTGAGAACCCTGCATTTACAACAACAATTAATGGGGAAAAATATAATATTAATTATTATTCCTTTGAACATGGTCTGAAAATTAAAGTTCCTTCAAACCATTCCTACACTATATCAGGAGATAATAAGGGCGGAATTATCGTAACATCGGTTGTAGGAGGAGAATAAGTATGCTACGCAAAAGTTTATTAATACCACTTTTTATTGTGAATTTGTTCTTTCTATTAAAAATCATTCTATTCAAGTTCGGTCCAGTCTCAATGATGACATTAATTGAGCAGGCCAAAAGATCATTGGTGCGACCAGAAATCATTACTAATAGATTAGAGTGGGCTAATCTAGTGCCTTTCGATACGATATCAGCAAGTATAGGAAGTCAACAAAGCTTATCGCAATTTATGAATTTATACGGCAATATTGCTATATTTATCCCGACTGGTATTATCATTAGTTTATTGGTAAAAAAGAAGTGGTTGCTGTCGCTCATCATTTCTTTTGGAATTAGTTTATCACTAGAATGTATGCAATTATTTCTATCGATGGGTTCTTTCGATGTAGATGATCTTATTCTGAATACCTCTGGTGGGGTAATTGGAGCGGGAATTGTAGTTATTGGTAGCTATATAGTAAGGAGAGTATTTCGCTTCGGGAAAGCTCAAAAAGTAGCCTAATGAAAGCTATAGGATAAACTAGTGAGGGAGTACCAAAAATCTCAAGTCTATTCATAAGACTTGAGATTTTTGTGTTTGGCTATGTGATTCATTATCACTACACACTAGTAAAATATTACCAATTCATGATATGATAGTTTCTATGACTATATGAATTGGAGATGAGAAACTAGTGAAAAAGAGTTTATCTATTTTATTTGCATTTTTACTAATCTTCACAATCGCTTTACCTGCTCATGCAGCAAGTTCTACAAAAGCAACGGTATATTACAATGGAGAAAAGCTAGCCTTAACCGAGGCTCCATTCATTGAAAAAGGTAAAACATACATACCATTACGCAGTTATTTCGAAGAACTAGGCTATACTGTAACCTATTCGGGTAAAGCAAAGTCGATTACAGTTTCATATGATGGATTCGAATCTATTATTGATTTGAACACTAATAAAGTTTCTGAATATGGCGAAGTGGTCGTCGACAAGTTAGATATTATTAAGCGTAACAATACGACTTATGCTCCATTAAGAGAATTACAGCCTGTTACATTATTGAATATTGACTTTAATAAAGCAACTAATTCTATCTATTTAACAGATATGTATACAATTCCTGAAGAAGAAACAACCGATCCGGAATTAGCATCTCAAGGTTTTTTATGGAAAGTTGAGAATAACGGAAATGTTGTTTACTTACTAGGTTCGATTCATGTAGGAGATGAAGCATTATATCCATTGAGAACTGAAATAACAGAGGCATTTGATGCATCTGATGTTGTTGTCACTGAAGTTGATGTAACAAAACCACTAACGAAAAAAGAAGAAGAAGCTATTCAAAAGTTAATGTATTATGAAGACGGAAAAACACTTAGAGACCATGTATCTCCAGAAATATATGCGAAATTGGTAGATCTAGCTAAGAAAAAAGGATTGAATATGCAAGTGATCGACAAGACCAAAGTTTGGTTCCTTAATTTGATTCTTCAAGAGCTACTTCCAGAAGATGAGAAGATCAGTTCGGAGTATGGTATCGATATTCACTTCCTAGAGGCAGCTGCAGAACAGAAAATGCCGAATCTAGAACTTGAAACTGCTTATTTACAATATAATATGTTAAGTAGTTTCTCTGACGAATATCAAGAATCATCATTGGCAACTACGCTTCAGATGATTGAATATGCTGATCAAGGATACGATGTAAATAGTGGTTCTGATTATCTTCTTGATATTTGGAAAGCAGGAGATCTAGCCACATTAGATAGTATGGCAGAATCTATAAAAAAAGAAGAACTGGATTACTATAACGGCATGCTAACAAATCGTAATAAAGGGATGACGGAGAAAGTAATCGGATATTTGAATGGAACAGAGACAAAAACTTATTTTGTAATTGCAGGTGCACTTCATATGGCTGGACCTGATAGTATAATTAAAATGCTAGAAGCACAAGGATACAAGGTTGATAGATTATAGAATTTAAATTATAATTTAATTTATTTGCAATTTTGTATAGAGTGAGTCTACGGATTGAATGGCATAGACTATGTCGATTACTTTACCATTATGAATTAGTACAAGTGCGGGTATACTTCTAAGCTGCCATATTTCACGGAAATATGGTGTGTAATTAATATTCGCTTGATAAAGCGAATATGGAACACCTACTTCTTGTACAATTTGTAGCATTGTTAATGCAACTTTACATGTCCCGCAAAAAGGCGATGCAAATAGTATGGCGACTCTTCCAATTTCTATGGAAGCCATGTGGTGAAGCTGATCTTCTGTTAGTTCTGTAATTATTGAATTCATTAATATTCCCTCCATACAAATAAGCATAATATTTTTTGAGAAAAAATGAAACCCTTAAGAACAAGCGCCGTATAGACTGTCATGAGTCATAAAATTTCATATGCACATACCTCCAAAGGGGAGTAGCTAATACAATAAAGTCGTCATTACGAGAGAAATCTCCGGTTTTATTGGCAACGAGTGAAATTACCGTTGTTTGCAAGACCTTTGCCTATTTAGGCAAAGGTCTTTTTTGTGTGATGAGATGATATTGACGCTTGCTCAAAGGGGTTGCTCTTAAACACTCTATTCTCGAGAAAATTATTGGAAATAATTATGTAAGTACTTTTCGACGAGTGAAAGGGAATGTTAAAGAGAACAAAGGGAATTTAGAGGTTTTAGAAAATTTTAGGAGGAATACGATGGATTGGTCAATTTTTTTCGAGTATGGTTCAGTTTTACTAATTCTTGTTGCATTAGAAGGTTTATTAGCTGCTGATAATGCACTCGTACTTGCAATCATGGTAAAACATTTACCAGAAGAAGAACGAAAAAAGGCATTGTTTTACGGGTTATTTGGAGCATTAGTATTTAGATTTTTATCATTGTTTATTATTTCTTTCTTGGTCGATATATGGCAGGTTCAAGCGATCGGAGCATTGTATCTACTCTTTATCGCGCTCAACCATATTATAAGAAAATTATGGTTCCATTCTAAAGATACATCGAATGAAAAGAAAGAGAAAAAAGGCAGTGGCTTCTGGGTTACTGTATTAAAAGTTGAATTAGCGGATATCGCTTTTGCGATCGACTCAATATTAGCAGCTATTGCACTTGCTGTATCGTTACCAGCTACTACTTTACCGAAAATAGGTGGTATGGATGGTGGTCATTTCATCGTCATATTCCTTGGAGGACTTATTGGAG
Organism: Candidatus Pristimantibacillus lignocellulolyticus; assembly: GCA_023639215.1. Classification (NCBI taxonomy): domain Bacteria; kingdom Bacillati; phylum Bacillota; class Bacilli; order Caryophanales; family Paenibacillaceae; genus Pristimantibacillus (SeqCode); species Pristimantibacillus lignocellulolyticus (SeqCode). The sequence goes on along the minus strand of CP097899.1, from coordinate 318,402 downwards.
TAATTATTATGCGATTTGCAGCAAATATGTTTGTTAAATTACTTGAAAGTCGTCCAGGTCTTGAAATTGCCGCATTCGTTATTGTAGGTTGGGTAGGTGTTAAGCTTGCTGTTCATACATTAGCTCATGAATCTGTAGGAGTAATCTCTCATGATTTTGCAGAATCAACAGGCTGGAAGCTAACGTTCTACTTTGTACTTATTGCTATCGCTGTGGTTGGTTGGTTATTATCAAACAAAGGTAAAGTATCAGATGAAGGTACTAAACAGTCTGCTTAGATTTTATTGAAAAGTTGTAAGTTGGCAACCTATTCGAATTCGATTAAGCATTTTGTATATAGCGTTCTTAAAGAATGCCATTGTCAACACTCCCCACTCTTGCTAAAGTGAACTTATGCAAGCTAGTGAGGAGTGTTTTTTTATGTTGGAGAAACATGCACAATTATTAATACATAGCTACACTCAATGGACGGGTAAAAAGTTAATTAATGATACCCCAGATACACCATTATTGGATCAATTGAATAAGGCTAAATGCATTATTTTGTCGCACGGTACTGAGGATGATCCAATCTTAAATTATGGCAATAAACGAGCGATGCAGTTATGGGAAATGACGGAGGAACAATTTATCTCAACACCATCTAGGTTGACTGCAGAGCCATTGGAAAGATCAGAAAGAGCAAGATTTATGTCGGAAGTTACGACTAATGGATATGTAGCAGATTATACGGGCGTTCGCATTTCTAGTTCTGGGAGACGATTTTATATTAAGCAAGCAACCGTGTGGAATTTGATTGATGAAAGTGGGAAATACTGTGGTCAAGCGGCTACATTTTCTGACTACGAGTACATCGACAATGGAGATGAGATGAAATAATGAGCATTTACATTGGGCTTGGTGGATGGGGTGATCATGATTCACTCTACTCTAAAGGTGTAAGAAGTACAGATAAGTTATCGGCATATGCGAAGCATTTTGAAATTGTTGAAATTGATAGTACTTTTTATGCGATACAGTCGCCCGAAAGGATACGTCAATGGATCGCTCAAACTCCACCTCATTTCAAATTTATTGTGAAGGCCTATCAAGGTATGACGGGTCATCAACGTGGGAGTACTGGAATTGCTTCAAAGAAAGAGGAAATGTTTGCTGCATTTCTTACGATGATTCAGCCTCTCATTGAGTTGGATCGGCTATTATGTGTTTTATTTCAATATCCGCCTTGGTTTGATTGTATGACGAAGCATGTAATGGTTCTTCGTTCAACGAAGAAACTAATGGGAGATATTCCTTGTTCACTCGAATTTCGTCATCAGAGCTGGTTTAAGAGTGAGATGAGAGCAAAGACAATTCAATTTATGAAAGATGAGCAATGGATTCATAGTGTATGTGATGAACCTCAAGCTGGGGATGGAAGTATTCCGATGATTATTGAGTCTACGGATAAAATATTAACAATGGTTAGATTGCATGGTCGCAATGAGAGTGGTTGGAACGATACAGGCGACGATAAGTGGCGGGAAGTAAGGTATTTGTACGATTATAGTGAGCAACAATTAGCAGAATGGTTACCGAGGCTAGAGCAATTATCTCAAGGTAGTCAAGACGTATTTGTTATATTCAATAATAACTCGGGTGGACATGCTGCCCGTAATGCTAAGATGCTTATGATGCTTTTAGGGCAAAAACGCCCTGACGGTAAGCAACCTATGGATGCATTACCTCAGAGCGTCGAGCAGTTGGAACTATTCTAAGTCGAGGAAGTTCAAAAAGCAGACTTTGATAGCGTTGAGTATGCTAACGTAGCCTGCTCGACATCGAATATGAAGCGAACTTGGAAAGTTTAGCATAAGCTTCCGAGGTATGTTTCTTGCAGAAACATTTAAGGTTCGCGTGTACCAATAACGTACACTTGCGCTTCCGCCTTTATCAAGTAGCGCTCCATCTTCTTGGCTCTGAAAGCCTGCTTTTTGAACACGCAATAATAGATCTTTCTAATTATCTTTTCAAATTTAGCAAACTACGCTCGGTAATAAATGTTGGTGTATTGTAAAGTAGTAATACTTCATCAAATTGTTCTTGCTCCATGTATGCTTTTATTGAACCGTTATAATAACGAGGATCAACAACATGAATTTCACGAGCATGGTTAACTAGTAATGGAATAAGATTATGCGAATAAGAATCTTTAATGACAAGTAACTTGTCAATTTCAGGCTGCTTTTCTGTCTGCTCATTAATCGGTGCGTTCGTAATCGTCATTAGTGCATGAACCCCACCTAGATAATAACTGTACTGATCTTTTACTTCTAAGAATTTATCGTAGTACAAAGAATCGCTAGTCGAACCATCATCAACAATAAACAGCTGTGAGCTAAACCATGGATTAGTAAAAGCTACAATCTCATCAGGTTGTGCTCCCCAAAATTGTCCCTTAGTGTCATAGCTACCAAGGAAGTTAGTTGATACTGTAGTAGGTTGCAGTTCCTCTAAAGTAATGGGCTCGATGCCAAGACTTTTCATATACTCTGTATAAGCGTAGTACGCTCCATAGCTCGTCCAGTGGTGATCATTGCGGAAATACAGATTATTATCATCAGTTGTATGCGGTTGAAGGGCATCAATTCCATCGATGAAATTAATATCTGTGGATAAATAAGATTTGATGGTCTCATTAGTCAGTTTCTGAGAGAATGAACTGCTCCATTTCGGTAAATATTGTGGATACATTTCCACGGAAGTTGGTGCTAATAGCAGAGACATATGTGTATTTGTAAAAGCACCTTGGAATTTGTTGATGCTATCCACATATTTTTCCACATCTCCCCAAATAGGTTCTTCCATTGGTTCAAATAAGTAACCATTATCCCCATGAATAATGCCATTGTTAACGGTCATCAGGCGAGCTTGTTCAGCAATTGATTTGACCATAAACCATTGTTGGCGAAAAGGGAATTGATCAGATAGATACGTTTCCGTATCTTCTGCGAATGATTTATCTACAAGTGCTTCCCAACTGAACTCAACTTTGCTTTGCAGAGTACGATTCTCAAACTGTGAGAAAGTACCTTTAGGTGAGACGATGAACAGAAGTAATAATCCACCTAGCATCACCATAAATCCAATAATATACAATTTGGCATTCCATTTGTTAGTCATCGTTGTAACTCCTTAAACTTTTCTTACTTGAAGTAAAATGTCAGTGCGAAGAAAAGTAATTCGAAAGAATAGGCAAACTTGTTGTGTCGTTAAGCTACGTAAGCATAGTCATCGTTATCAAAGTCCGCTTTTTGAACATTCTCTTAGAAACGGAAGTATAGGAATGGATTAAAACTCGCATCCACCAAATACGCTATCGATACGAACATCAATAACATATGAATCGCCCAGACAATAATTAGGCCACTAGTTGATTTAGTGAATCGATTCCACCATTTAAATTTTGGTGAAATGGATACGATTACGAGTATGGCTAGCAACACAAAGTAATTTCTAAGTTGGAATAATAGTTCATCACTAATCCATATTGAACCTTCATGTAAGCCAAGCATTGACATGATATATTGACCCATGACGGTCATATCTTCAAATACGAATAATACCCATCCACACAGTATTAAAATAATGGCGTAACTATGTTGTAACCATCTCGGAGAACGAGTTAACCATTTCAGGAGGAATAACTTCTCACATATAAGTATGATTCCGAAATAGATACCCCATAATGCGAAGTTCCAGCTGGCTCCATGCCAAATTCCTGTGAGTGCCCAGACAATCATAATATTTCTTAATTGCTTCCAAAGCCCTTGTCGATTTCCACCGAGTGGAATATATACGTAATCTCTGAACCAGCTACTAAGTGAAATATGCCATCTTCTCCAAAAGTCTGTAATACTTCTAGCAAGATAAGGCAGATTAAAGTTTTCGTTGAATCGGAAACCAAACATAAGTCCAAGCCCAATTGCCATATCCGAGTAACCACTGAAATCGAAGTAGATCTGGAATGCAAATGCAATAATACCGAGCCAAGCTAGCCAGATTGACATGGTGTCCATTGGCTGAGACTGAATATGATCCCAAAGCAAACCAATATTATTGGCTAGAAGTACTTTTTTGGCAAGTCCACGTATAAAGCGTTGAATGCCTTCTGCAAATTCCGATTCCTTAAATTTACGATGGTTCAGTTGCGCTGCAATGGTACTATATTGAACAATAGGGCCAGCGACTAATTGTGGGAACAGCGCAATATAGGTTGCAAATGGCACCCAATGTTGTTGTGGTTCAACTTTACGTCGATATACATCAACGATGTATGAAATCGATTGGAACGTGTAGAACGAAATACCGATTGGTAATGGTAAGTCTAAATCAGCAATATTTGTTCCTAGTACATTATTCAAATTATCGATTAGAAAACCAGCATATTTGAAGAAAAATAAGACAGCTAAGTTAATGGCTATAGAAATAATGAGCATGGTTTTACGCGATCGCTCACCACGCTGCGTATTTCCAATCCATTTACCTAACCAAAAATCAGTTGTCGTAGATACTAGCAGTAGGACGATATAGATCGGTTCGCCCCATGCGTAGAAAATGAAAGAGCTGATAAGAAGAATCCAATTTCGAAACTTCGGTGGGCTAATATAATACAGTAATAGAACGGTTGGAAGAAAGAAAACAATAAATAATAAGCTGCTAAAAACCATAAGTAGTCCCCTGTTATGTTAGAATAGTGTAGAGTTATATGAATTAAACGATAGGAACAAGCATAATGTTGCAATAATATCATCTTGTAATTTATACCTGATTCGATTGCCAGTATTTGAATTATAAGTTATTGTACAAATTGAACATTCATTTTTCGGGCAAACGATGGTAAAATGCAATTAATAGTTATGTACGAAAGTGCAATAGAGTACTTATGCTCTCGATGCTACTTATCTTTTTAATGAAGTCAAATCGAGAGCTAAAAGAATATTTCTAGCTTACGCTTCCAGAGTAACTATTCATTCTGAAGTTATGTTGTGAAGCTAATGAGAAGTTTTAGGGTATGCTTCCGATGCAACTTTTTATACACGAGAAGCACATCACGAAGCTAAAAAGTTTTAGGAGGAAGAATAATGGAGTACATTAGTACAAGAGGAAAAGTTGGTAGTATTGGTTTTGTCGATGCATTCATGATGGGTCTTGCTAATGATGGTGGCTTACTAATCCCGAAGGAAATTCCAACTTTCTCTGAAGATACATTACAGGCTTGGAGCAAGCTTAGCTATACAGAGCTAGTGCTTGAAATTTTCTCTCATTTCACGAATGATGAAATTCCTGCAGATGATTTGAAGGAACTAGTAACTGCAAGTTACAGCACATTCCGTCATCCAGAAGTAACACCAGTGAAAAAGCTAACTGATGAGCTATATTTATTGGAGTTATTCCACGGACCTACATTTGCGTTTAAAGATATTGCGTTACAATTTATGGGTCAATTCTATTCCTATGTTGCCAAAAAGAAAGGTGATAAAATTCATATTCTTGGCGCGACATCAGGTGATACAGGTGCATCAGCAATTGAAGGTGTACGTGGTAAAGAAGGCATTAAAATTTGTATTCTACATCCACATGGAAAAGTAAGTAAAGTACAAGAATTGCAAATGACAACGGTGCAAGAAGATAATGTATTGAATCTTTCCGTTGATGGTAATTTTGATGATTGCCAACGAATCATTAAAGAGCTATTTGCCGATCTTGATTTCAAAGCTGAAAATCAACTTGCTGCGATTAATTCTATTAACTTTGTACGTATTCTTGCTCAAACTGTGTATTATTTCTACGCTTACTTCCAAGTTTCCAAAGATACAGGTTCTGTAAAAGTAAACTTCAGTGTACCAACTGGTAACTTTGGAGATATATTTGCCGGTTATTTAGCTAAGCGTATGGGGCTACCTATTAATAAATTGATCTTAGCTACAAATGAGAACAATATTTTAGAACGCTTTATTAATGAAGGTGTGTATATGCCTGGTGATTTCCGTATGACACATAGTCCTTCTATGGATATTCAAGTGGCAAGCAACTTTGAGCGTTACTTGTATTATGTACTTGGAGAAGATGCTGAGCTTATTACTTCAATTATGGAGCAATTCAAAATTGAAGGTGAAATTTCAATTTCTGCGGAAGCACTTGCTAAGGTACAAGCTGAATTTGCCGCTCACGGTGTGCTAGGTGCGGAATGTCTAGCTACTATATCTAATTATAAGGAAGAGACAAACTACTTGTTAGATCCGCATAGTGCATGTGGTGTTGCAGCTGCGAATCAATGTGCTGGTGAAGGTGAGATTACAATTTCTCTTGCTACTGCACATCCTGGTAAATTTAATGAAGCTATTGAATTATGTGGAATTGAACAACAATATCCAGAACAAATTCAAGCGCTATTCAATAAATCGCAACGTCAAACACGCATTGCCGGTGATAAAGCGGCGATTGCTACTGCGATTGAACAATTCTATCGTGCATAATCATTATGAATAGGTATGAGCTATTGTCTTGCATGTTGTAACGATGCAAGACTGTAGCTTTTTTACTGTTTTCTGGTGGGAGGGTTTGACCGCTGCGATGACCAATCGTTGTTTTATCGCTTTTCCACAGTGATTAGTCCTCTCCGTTGCTAATTGGATGAGGAAAAAATCTGTAATTATACAAAAACAGGGAAAATATTCATAGTAAAAGACTAGGAATAATGTGGGAAACAGAGTATAATATTTGTTAGATGCTTGTCAGTCAGAATGTAATCATATTATTTGTATAACAAATATACTTCCGGTATTTCATTATCTTTTATAAAGGTGAAGGGTATCGAGAAGAAAATAAAATTTAAGGAGTTAAAAAACATGTCTAAAACTTTAATTTTCGGTCACAAAAATCCTGATACGGATACAATTACTTCAGCATTAGTATATGCTGACTTAAAAACTAAACTAGGTGCAGATGTTGAAGCTGTTCGTCTAGGCGACGTTAATGGTGAAACGCAATATGCATTGAACTATTTTGGAGTAGAAGCTCCTCGTTATGTAGCAACTGTTGCTAATGAAGTAAGTGACGTTATTCTTGTTGACCACAATGAGCGTCAACAAAGTGCTGATGATATCGATCAAGTACGTGTTGTAGAAGTTATCGATCATCACCGTATTGCAAACTTTGAGACTAGTGCTCCTCTATATTTCCGTGCTGAGCCAGTTGGCTGTACTGCTACAATTCTTAATAAGCTTCACAAAGAAAACGGTGTAGAAGTAACGAAAGAAGTTGCTGGTCTTATGTTATCAGCTATTATTTCTGATTCTCTACTATTCAAATCTCCAACTTGCACAGAGCAAGATGTTGCAGCAGCTAATGAGCTTGCAGCTATAGCTGGTGTTGACCCACAAGTTTATGGACTTGAGATGCTTAAAGCAGGTGCAGACCTAAGTGACAAAACAATTGAACAATTAATTTCCCTAGATGCTAAAGAGTTCTCTATGGGTAACTATAAAGTAGAAATTGCACAAGTAAATGCTGTAGATACGAATGATGTTCTATCTCGCCAAGCTGAACTTGAGCCAGCTCTACAAGCGATTATCGATGCAAAAGGACTTGATCTGTTCTTACTAGTTACAACTGATATTCTTAACAACGATTCAGTTGCACTAGCTTTAGGAAATCAAGCTTCTGCAGTAGAAAAAGCTTATAACGTAACACTTGATAACAACACTGCATTGTTAAAAGGTGTTGTATCTCGTAAATCTCAAATCGTTCCAGTATTAACTGAGACATTGAGTGCACTTTAAGATAAACGAATGTTGAACTGTATATTTTTAAGTATGTAGTTTTTATAAAAGGAGCATTTCTCAATCATAGAGAAGGTGCTCCTTTTTCGTAATAGTAAAGAGATGAAACCAATAGGTTGAATTATATTATAATTTCAGCTTAAATTTTTTCTTAGTTAATGGATACAGCCAACGTACACCAGCAGGTGTTAACATGTCGGCGATAATATGCGATAGATAGCCAAGTATTGACGTTAAGCCAAGACCCTCAATGGCTAGTTGTTGCTCTAATCCATAGCCAATTAGTCCCCATAAAGGTACAATCCAAATCGTATGAGTGAGTCCACGATGTTTGAGCCAAGGAGCAATTACAATAAATACGCCAAGACCGATAAGCCAATACCAACTTTCTGAAAATCCATATACTCCAAGTCCAACACCGATAATGCTTACTAATGCATTACGCATAGCACTGCGATTAACGATAAGACCAATAAGGATAGCAGCAACTGATGCTCCAATCCATAAGGGTGAGAAGGAAGACGTAGTTAGCCATAAATAAAGAGAGAAAGCTAATCCAGCAATACCACCAATAAGAGTGAACTGATGAAGATTACGACTAACCTTTGTTAATTTTCTTGTGAGGATACTAGGACCATCAAGATCAGCTGCTAGTGCTGAAAAACTTGCTACCCCAATATATGCCACGATGGATTCTAGTTGCTGAGCCGGTGAAAAGTACAATGTACAAGCCGCTCCAATGGTAGCTCCAATCGCCAAATGTGTTTTTCCGTTCATAAAACCTCCTGAAGTAGAATCTAGTTGTAGTTGTGTGGGTGAGAAGTGCAACGAAGCGTCACAAAGATGAACCAAGAAGTGCAACGAAGCGTCACAAAGATGAACCAAGTGAGCGTGCTCACTTGTCATCACCAAGAAATGCAACGAAGTAACACAAGCAAGCTGTCTTAAGTAAGCATGCTCGCTTGTCAGCACCAAGAAGATGGCATGAAGCTAGTGAAGCGAAGCGCGGAATGTACGTAGTGGGTACATGAGCACTGGAGCAAGCGATGAATGCCATCTTCGCTGTCGAGTCCACTACGAAGCAACTCATCGTGATCACAAGCGAGCCTACAAGTGAGACTTGTTGACTTGTTCATTCCGCACCATCTGCTCCAACTTTTCGATCAACTCTTGTTGCATTGCTTGCTTTTTCTTGCGATTGAACCAACCAAAGCGTGTCTTGCTCTTCAATAATTGCAGTAGAAATTGCTTTTCTTGAAGTGTAAACATGGTAGTACTCCTTTCATGACGCACTTTTCCTCATAAAATCAATATTCAGAAAGCAGGCTTTCCCAAGTTCGCTTCATTTTCGATGCCGAAAGCACTACAAAGCCTGTGAACGTCATCATAGTCTGCGTTTTGAACTTCCTTCACTAATAGTAACATATCATACCCTTGAAACTCGATATTGCCACAACTCGTTATTAGTGAGCAGAATAAATTTCGACTTATCCATTAGGTGATCAATTAGCCTTTGTTATGGAATGGATATGATGAAAAAGATCGTAATATTAATTTATTTAGTATGATTTTAGCTAGCTAAACTATTTAATACAAGTTTTCATTTGCCGTTTCATGATACTAGTTATAGAATTAGTAGAATGTTAGTAGTAGAGGGGCAACTAGAGTATGTGGTTAATGTATGCATTGTTTGCAGCGCTAGCTTTTGGATTACGTGGCATATTATATCATAAGACAAGCACAATGCTACTTGATAGAAATTTAATGTTATGTGGTGTCTTTGCTTCGGGTATGATTATTAACGGTACAATTATTTTGGCGACGGGTGCAACATGGTCAATGTCGAGCTTAGTTGGGATACAGATGGGATTATTCTCATTTGCTGCTAGTGCATGTATGTATAAAGGATTTGCAGTAGGTAAAGCTTCTATTGTTGCCATACTTACCGCATTACCATCCGTAGTCGTTGTAATAGCTGCTTACCTACTTTGGGATGAGACTTTACATACGATGCAATTATTAGCATTTCTTGTATTGCTCATCGGAATATTAACAATTCGGTATTCTTCTGATATTTCTCTATCGAATTTGCAAGGAGCACAATGGGGTTTATTGGCGATGTTATTTTTTGCAGGAAATGATCTTTCAGGCAAATGGTCAACAATGCTCCAATCAGAGAGATATCCTACATTGTTGATGATGTTTACTACTGGTACAGTCTGTTTTGGCATTTGGTGGCTTATCGAACAACGTGGGAAAAAGAATTCGGTTAGTACGGTTCAACCGGATCCGACGATAAAAGTATTCAGCAATAAATCAACTTTCGGCATAGGTCTAGCGGTCGGGATAACAAATGTGGTTGGCATGATGCTTATCCTTCAAGCATTCCAATTAGGTAAGACTGGACTCGTATCAGCAGTAATCGCGTTAAATGTTGTCATCATTCTTCTCTATACAAGGTTTGTTGTACGGGAACCATTCACTAAGTTTGAAGTCGTTGGGATGATACTTGCTGTTTGTGGCATATTGCTGATTCATTTATTCCGGTGATATAATGAAAAGGAAAGTGTTTTAGTACTAAATTAATTAGCTTCCGAAGTAATTTTTCGTTAGCAAAGTAGTTCATCAAGAAGTAAACAAAAAGTTAGCTTATGCTTGCGAAGTAACTTTTCGTTAGCAAAGTAGTTCATCAAGAAGTAAACAAAAAGTTTTAGGAGGAGACAGACATGAGTTTGAACCATATTAAAGAGATAGAAGTACAGAACGTTACATCTTACAATGAGGAAGCATTGGCTATCCGTCAACCAAAGCATGAGGTAAGTCCATTATTCATTAATCGTTGGTCCACACGAGCTTTTGAACCATATGAGATTTCTGAGGAAGAAATGAATACGATTCTTGAAGCAGCTAGCTATGCACCTTCAGCTAATAATTTTCAACCGTGGCGTTTCTTTGTAGCTACAACTGCAGAACAAAAAGCTTTATTCGAGCAATTTATTTTGCCTCGTAATGCAGTGTGGTCACATAAAGCGTCTGCTTATATTTTACTTGCAGGGGATACTTCTTTACCTGAAGGTAAAACAAACAATAATCATGCATTTGATTCTGGTGCTGCATGGGCATCTATTGCGTTTCAAGCGAAGATGCTAGGACTTTCTACAAGAGCGATGGGTGGATATGATCGCGAACAAGCGAAGCAATTGTTAGCGATGCCTGAGAATTTCGTCCCTCATGTTGTTATTGCAATCGGTAAGCCTGGTTCTATTGATCAACTAGATGAATCATTCCATAAAGTGAATGGTCCAACTCCGAGAAAATCATTAGACGAATTGGTTATTTCGTATAATGTAGAATAGGAATACTATAGTAATGAGTATTTTTCTTCATATTTTATTAGAAAACGTAATGCCTATGTCAATAATGATTGCCATAGGCATTACGCTTGAGAAAATCTTTCATCTAGATATTAAGACGCTTTCCAAACTTAACTTTTATTTGTTCTCACCAGCTATTATTTTTGCATTAGTATACGAAACCGCCATCTCGGTTAGCATTATCGGAAAAGTATTACTATTTTTTGTCATTTTTATGATATTACAATATATCGTTGTTGAGATTGTTATGCGTCTTCGTGGTTACAGTCCAACGATGAAAAGTGCGATGAAAAATAGTGTGTTATTTTATAACAGTGCAAATTATGGCATACCATTGAATCAACTAGCGTTTGCCGGTAATAAAGAAACGTTAGGGATTCAAGTTATTATTATGATGATGCAGTCGTTAATTCCGAATACCTATGGCGTATACAGTGTAAATGCGCACAAGACTAGTATGAAGGAAGTATGGAAGACGATTCTTTCTATGCCTGTCATCTATGTTATACCGCTGGCATTTATAATGAGAGGGTTTGAAATTCCTATTCCAGCTCCCATCCAAACACCGATCGATTATATTACTGATGCCTTTATCGGTACGGCATTATTAACGCTTGGTGTTCAACTTGGACAAATGGAATGGAAAATTTCCAAATCACTTGCAATAGATGTATCGATCGCTGGTATACTTCGCTTAATAGGTGGCCCAGTATTAGCATGGTTAGTTGTAAGTGTAATGAATCTTGATCCATTAACATCTGCAGCTTTAATCGTTTCTTCTGCAGTGCCTACTTCGTTAAGCAGTGTATTACTCGCAGTTGAATTCGATAATGAGAAGGAATTTGCGTCACAAGCAGTATTTATTTCTACATTAATTAGTATATTTACCGTTACAGCAGTTATTTTTATGCTTAATATTAATGCATAGAAGAGGAAGTTCGAATAGCCAGCGTCAGTCGATATTAATCGGCTAACGCTGGCTAGTTCTGTTTTACTCAAACGTGTTATTTCGAATATTCAATGGTAAGAGCGACTCCGTTATTATATGCAAATAAATTAATAGTATATTTCATACCATTCTTTAGTTCAGATGCAGTAAAAGCTACATCATCTAACCAAAGTGCAGTCTCGTATTTTTCATAGCTATCTACACCATACACATTAGAATAGACTTGTTCATCTGAAGGAACTCCCCAGATCTCGTTAAATTTAAGATTAGAACGGTGTAATGATTTGTATCTTTTCAATTCGTAGAGGTAATCGTCAATTGCAGTATCAAATTCGCCGTATTCATATGTTGATAAATAAGTAATTTTAGTTAGTTTCATATTTTTATAAGTATACATTGCATCAGCATATGATCCGTTTTCCAGATAAGTTTCGTAATACTGTCTGTAAGATCCATTGACAGTATCTCCATAATTGTAGGAATCTTTAAGTCTTGATTTTACGACATCTGCTTCTGTTCCCCACGCTACAGGCAAATATATATCCCCATTAAGCGGAGAATATGTACTTCCGAATTTCAAATAGTTAGTCAAGTTGTTTTGGGCTTTGATCTGGTCTTGGGTAGAACCGACAGTATACGAGCTATCTGCGTTATAATCGAGAAGTTCTTTAATCATCGCATCATTCTCATGATATGCTGCCCATAATAGAGGTGTCCAGTTGGTTGCTGTTCTTGCATCAACGTTTGCACCGTTTGACAACAAAAGTTTGACTGCATCTAATGAGTTACCGCTTGCTGCAGCGATTAACGGCGTTTGGCCGTTGTACGTTTGCTCGATCGTTTTCCCTTTTTTCAGCCAAGCACTTAATGATGCTGTATCGTTATAATAAGCAGCTTTGTTGAATTTGATATCTTCATTGAACAAAATATCAATATGACGTTTCTTATTATCCCAATAAACGACTGCCCCACTAGCTTCTGCCACAAAGCGAAGTGGAACCATAGTTGATCCATTAATGACTGAAGGCGCTTGAGCCAAACTTACTGTCTTACCGTTAACTTTAGCAGATTTAGAACCCATCACTAACTCCACTTTCAAAGTATCATTTGATCCTGTAGCTGTTTGTGTTGCTTGATTCCAACCTACTTTTAATTGTAAAGCTTCAAAAATTGCACGGAATGGCACTAAAGTCGTACCATCTTTCATAATTGGATCATTTGAAAAGTTCACTTTGGTTCCATCGATAACAGCAGTAATTGCATTGGTTGCTGCGGAAGCGTCTTTTGTTACCGGAAAAGATATTGCCAATACAACAACTAATAATGCCATTACCAATTTTTTGAAATGATTGATTCTCTTCATTTTGTCCTCCTGTATATTAGTGTCAGACGTTAAATCTCTTCCTACACCAATATCCCCCAATGATATAAATACTTCATATAAATACTTCATATAAATATACCAAAACATTCCAAGTTTTAATAGTATCCCAAAAGACTTTTATGTTCATGATATTCGCAATAGGTTGATAGGATTATAATCGTTTTTTTATTTCACTAAATTGTATTTTTTTGCATAGTTTTTTCAAAATAACAAACAATGAATAAGAACTAAGTTGTTCCAATATTTATGTTGCATTTGAATTAGAGTAATGATGAAGTAAATTAACTATTATTAACGATAAAGGGGTTGCTATTATGGTAAAGGATTCAGTAGATAAAGCAATATCATTAATGTTAGGATTAGCAGTTGTTAGTAAAGATAAAATCGACAGTACGATTGATGAACTTGTACAGAAAGGACAAGTCAGTAAGGAAGAATCTGCAAATTTAGCTCAAACACTTCTCAAAAAGGGTGAAGAAACAAAATTAAGCATTGAAACTATGGTTCAGGATCGAGTGCAATCGTTATTAAAAGAACAACGTGTGGCTATGCTTGACGATATTGAAAGATTGGAAAAGCGGATTGAAGATTTAGAGAATTCTCGATCGTAAAACTTAACATTTTAAAATAAAAAGAAGCAATGGAGGTGAGAGCTTGAAGGGAAAAAGGATTAGGCATGTCATGCGATATCGGGTTATAGCCTCGACAATAGCACGTTATGGTTTCGGATTAGTAACGGATGAAATAGGTTCTAGGCGTCGCAATATTTTCTCGCGTAACAAAAGTACGAACGAATGGCATATGAAAAGTCTCGGTGAAAGAATCTGCCTCTTGTTGGAGGAGCTAGGACCTACCTTTGTAAAATTAGGCCAAATTGCGAGTACTCGTCCTGATCTTATTCCCGCTGAAATATTAAAAGAGCTAGAAACGTTGCAAGATCATGTACAACCATTTCCGTACAATGAAGCTGCTTCTATTATTGAGAAAGAACTTGGTGCTCCGATAGAAAGTCTGTTCAGGCATTTTTCGATAACTCCGCTAGCAGCTGCTTCCATTGGACAGGTACATAGAGCTACTTTAAAAGATGGCAATGAAGTCGTAGTCAAAATCCAACGGCCAGACATTGAGCGATTAATTGAAACTGATCTTGAAATATTAATTGATTGGGCAAGACTAACGGAAGGAGCAGTAGAGTGGGCGAAACATTACCGACTAAGAGAAATTGTTGAAGAGTTAAGTGTAGCTTTATTACTAGAATTAGATTATACGTTGGAAGCGCGTAATACAGAAAAATTCGTAGAACTTAGCGCTAACCTAGATTTTTTATATGTACCAAATGTATTTCGGGAATACAGTACAAAACGACTGTTAACAACTGCTTATATAGATGGAGTTAATTTATCAGACGATGAGGAACTTAAGCGGCAAGGAATAGACTTAAAGTTACTTGCAAAGCGAATGACGAATGCGATTTTCCATCAAATATTAGTGGAAGGAATTTTTCATGGAGATCCTCATCCGGGAAATGTAATGGCGTTACCTGATGGGAGATTAGCGATGATTGATTTCGGTATGATCGGACGACTTTCACCTAGCATGAAACATCATTTTGCTACTTTTGTCATTGCTCTTAGAAAACAAAGTACTAGAGGGGTAATTAGAGCAATAAATCAAATGGGAGTTGTACCAGAGGAAGTAGATTACAACTTACTCTATAGTGATGTCGATGAATTAAGGGAGAAGTATTACAATGTACCACTTAATGGTATTAGCATTGGAACCGCTGTTAGCGACTTGTTCAATGTAGCCTATAAGCATCGAATTAAAATACCGGTGGAGCTAACATTACTTGGAAAATGTTTACTTACGATGGAAGGTGTTGTTACTGCACTTGATCCGGATATAAGTATATTTGATATTGCTGAACCATTTGGAAAAAAACTGTTGTTGGAAAGGTTAAATCCAAAGCGGATATTGAAAAATATTTCAGAGGAAATACCGGAATATATTGATATAGTTAAGGAGGTTCCACTTCATCTGAAGCAACTTTCTCGTATGTTAAGCAATGGGAAATTTAAAATCGATTTGGAATCACCTCAAGTGACTATGCTCCTAGAAAAACTCGATCAAATAAGTAATCGACTAGCTTTCAGTATTGTAATGCTTGCATTAAGCATAGTAATGTGTGGATTAATAGTCGGAACATCTATTATGCACTCGAAATCTATATTGTGGCGCATGCCAGTTATCGAGATCGGTTTTGCTGTTACGATTTTTATGTTCGTGGTGCTTATCTATTCTATTTTTCGATCTGGACGTTTTTAATAAATCATCTAGGCTGGTTAGCGATTCGTGTAACTAAAAGTAAATATTATTTACAAACATTTATTGAAAAAGGTAGACTTAACATAATCTAATTTGTAAAATTGAAAGTTGAAGTTAATGAAAACTTCATATGATTTTCTCAGTAGCAATGAAGCACGAGGCGACTATACATTCATGTAATTGATGTTTAGTCGCCTTTTTGATTAATTAGATGGGATGGTGTGGTGTATGCAATTATTTCAGATGAAGGACGATTCTAATGGAACTAGACTTATGGAGATTTATTTGGAAGAAAACTATGTAAGTTTTGGTTGGAAAGAATTCAAGAGCTTAAGCAACATTAGTGAAGCAGAATTTAGAAGCAAAGCTCTACTTTTATTGAACGATATTGATGGGATGAAGGAAGAATGGATACAACAAATAGAGGAGATTCATACCTTCGTCTATAGGATACAAGATGGGGATTATATAATAATGGAAAGTGATGGCTTCGTTCATATTGGAGATTTGGGAGACTATTTCTATGTGGACGGCATATCGAATAAAGAAGTAAACACCGCTCACCGTAGAGGTGTGACGTGGCTAAAGAGCGTTCCAATAGAACTAATATCTGAAGAGCTTCAAACGTTCGTAAGTCAACAATCGAATATCTCTATATTGGACAGACTAGTATCTCCAGAGTTACTGGAAAGTTGGTTAGATGATAAGAAGGACAATGGTTATGCAAAGGCAAACTTAGTAGACTACCAAACGATAGAGCAAGCATTAACTATCCTGAAAAACGCAATGCATTCCGATGATTTTGAACGACGTGAGCGTGCTGCAATTGCGATTTTACAGTACGCTAAGTAGATTATCTTGTTGAGACATGTATGTGTGTATATCTACGAAATATACTATAGATAACTTAAAATATCGTAGAAACGATTATACTGTAAGCGCTATTTTTTTGCTATAGTACTATTATAAATCTATTTTCAACAAGATGATTCGATTAATCTCGATCAATAGGAGGAGCCGTCATGCGCGGAAATCCGCTTAATCCACTTACTAAGCTTAATATGAAGCAACAACTGGTGTTATTGTTTATTTTAATGGTTAGTCCGGTCTTTTTACTTCATTGGTATGGAAATTATCAGGCGGAGAAACTTCTTAAAAATCATGTTACGAATGCATATGTAGAGCTAATTAAACAAAATCATACGTTAATTAGTAGAGATATTGATACTGTTAGTAAAATTACAGCGACCATCATTCAAAATCCTATTACGCAAAAACTTATACCAAGCGAGCAGGATACAGTCATGGAACGGCTGAAGAAATATGATGATGTTTCTAAATTGCTTACAAGCTACTCTATTTCATTGAACGGGGGAGAGGCGGTTTATTATTCATTATACATATATGATCCGAATAATTACTATTATTTCGCACCTAAACGTCAAATACAGCAAGCTGGTGTGTACTTTTTCTCTGACAACGACAAACCTGTTTGGTTCGATGATGCCATTAACAAGCGAGGTAATGGCTATATAGATATTATCAAATATACTTTGGGGTTAAATCAAATAGATACGTTAGCTTATATAAGGGCTGTCGGCAACGTGAAAAACGGAAATGGTTTTTTAGGAGTGCTTGTGGCCAACAAAATGGATATGAAGATCGCAGAATCACTGCGTTCGGTCTCACTTCCAGAAGGAGTAATATCATATGTAGATTCCTCTAATAGAATATTAAGCTCCACAATACCCATTAGAAACGGAGAGACGCTTGAATTACCTCTCGAGCTTCAAGCAGCGAACAGACCAACACCTTATAAAGAGTCCCTACTTGATAATCCGTATCGTACTAATGATGTAATGACATCGGACTTTATCTATATTATGAGTCAGAATGAGAGCGTTGGGCACAAGCTCATCTATCAAATTCCTGTACAATCGCTACTTAAGCAACAGAACGAACTTAAGAGAATCATTCAATTGATTACCATTGCTTATATTGTATTGGGTTGTATCGTTCTAGTTTACTTCTGGAGCTCACTCATGACACCGCTACAGAGATTAGCGCGTTTCGTTCGATCCTATGAGCCAGGTAAACTTGTTCCAGAGACGCCTGTAAAACGCAGGCACGATGAAGTAGGGGTACTAATGTCTGCATTGTATGATATGGCACGAAGAATTAACTCGCTTATTCATTATAAGTATCATATGGACTTGAAGGCCAAAGAATCTCAGCTACGACTACTACATCAGCAGATCAATCCGCATTTATTATACAACACGTTAGAAAGTATTTATTGGAAGAGTACGCTTGAAGGCAATTCGGAATCCTCAGAGATGATTAAAGAGCTATCTAAGCTGATGAAGATCGGTCTCAGTCAAGGGCGTGAGCTCATTCGATTTGAGGAAGAGTTGGAACATGCGAGCGCATACGTCAATTTACAATTGAAAAGATACTCATACAAATTCAATGTGATCTGGGACATACCAGATGCAGTTAAACTCATACGTATTCCAAAAATATCATTACAGCCGCTTATAGAAAATGCTATTATTCATGGCGTGAAACAGATGGGAGAAGACGGAGAAATTCAGATTTCTGCTGCCCTAGTGGGTGAGCGTGTAACGATTAAGGTAGAGGACAACGGATATAAGCCAGTCAATATTGCGGCTATGGATCACATATTAAATGATGAGAATGTTGATCATAAGCTAGGCTATGGTATTCGAAATATTCATCAAAGATTTCAGCTTCATTTCGGCAATAAATTCGGACTTAGCTATCATAGAAGAGAAAAAGATGGTACGACTGCTATTCTTGTATTACCTGCAACCTATGAAGAGCGATAGTTTAATAGATGCTAGACAAAAGTAAGAAAGGTTGAGGAATATGTATAACATTTTAATTGTCGATGATGAACCGCTTAT
Organism: Candidatus Pristimantibacillus lignocellulolyticus; assembly: GCA_023639215.1. Classification (NCBI taxonomy): domain Bacteria; kingdom Bacillati; phylum Bacillota; class Bacilli; order Caryophanales; family Paenibacillaceae; genus Pristimantibacillus (SeqCode); species Pristimantibacillus lignocellulolyticus (SeqCode). The sequence goes on along the minus strand of CP097899.1, from coordinate 299,620 downwards.
TTGTGAAGGTTTATCAGGATTACTTGCTTCAACGGGCATTAGTATCAAAAACATTTATATTGCGCACAGTGGTTATGAGGCACTTGATTACTTGCGTACAGAAAACATAGATTTGCTCGTAACGGATATCCAGATGGGTTCTATGAGCGGCATCGAACTTATGCAACAAGCAAGGATTATTAAGCCCTGGGTGCAAGTCATCGTAATATCTGCATATGAAACATTCCAATATGCTCAGCTTGCCATTAGATTAGGGGCTAAAGATTATTTGATAAAGCCATTAAATAATGAGCAATTTCTAAGCTCGGTTCGCCATGTATTGTTACACATCGATAAGTCCGTTCGTGATACGGAGGAAATGATATCAGAATTGAAGGAGAAATTTCATATGCAAGAGCAGCTACCTGGAAGTACGATGCTGCTCAATCGACTTCTTCTAAAGGATACTGAAGATCGCAGTAAGATTATTTCTGAGCTTAGTCAGCTACATGGTATTGATGTTAATGGACCTTATTATGCTGTCTTAAAAATTAAGCTCAATCTTGAGTTAGGTGGACGAGATATCTCTGAGAAGGATGGTTTATTGCTGAAATATGCTGTTCTGAACATAGTGAATGAATTGCTAGATATGGAATGGGATTATCAGTCTTTCTACTCGCCTGAACATGAAATATGTATTGTGATGCAATGGAATGAAGAACGATATGGTGATTCCAGTATTGATAAAGTCAATCAGCTAGAGATGATTGCTCGCAGCCTTCATTTTAATATCAATAAATATCTTGGGTTCCAATGCGTAATCGGCATCAGTCAGATTTTGAAGGGCTCTGATTTTCTTGGGGAGGTCCATAGACAGGCAAGCAAAGCGATACAATGGAGCCGAGAGTTCAAAGACCATTATGTCTTCTATTACGGTGACTTCAAGTGGGGGATCTATACAGAAGAAGAACCAACTAACGATGAAATTGCTGCTCAGAATAATATGATTGTTGAACGAACAAGCAACTATATCCTTCAAAATTATGCTCAGAAGGGCCTAACATTGAATGAGGTTGCTCAAAAAAATCATGTTAGTCCCAATTATTTAAGCTACTTATTTAAGAAAAAAACAGGATATAACCTTTGGGAGTACGTAATTAAGCTTCGAATGGAAGAAAGCAAGCGACTTATTCTGACGACGGATTTACGGCGCTATGAAATTGCCGAACAAGTGGGGTATGAGTCACCAGAGCATTTTAGTAAAATTTTCAAAAAGTACTATGGTATTAGTCCAAGCGAGATGAAGAAGTAAGATCGCATATCATCCGCATAGATATACACATGTTCAGGTAACCTCTCTTTATCTACAATAATAGTAGATAAACTTATGGAATGAGGGATTACAGTATGGAACAAACAACGGCTGTTCCAATTAGCAACAAGTCGAAGCCGAAGAAGCAGAGATCAACAGCGTACAAAAGGTATATGTGGGGAGTTATTTTTCTATTACCTGCCATTGTTACTTTCGCACTTTTTCTATGGCTTCCTATTATTAAAGGGGTTTTTAGTAGCTTCTACATCGTCGATTTTGTTAAAGGTAATACCTTTGTCGGTTTTGACAACTTCAAGACCATCTTCGCCGATCCTTACGTAATGACATCCGTAAAAAACACCCTCTTTTATATGGGGCTCGCACTTGTTATTGGATTTTGGGTTCCCATTTTATTCGCTCTCTTAATTTCTGAGATGCGAAAATTTCAGGGGTTTGCTCGTGTTGCAGCTTATTTGCCCTATGTCGTTCCGTTTGTAGTCCTTTATGGTGTTTGGACATGGTTGTACGATCCAGTAGGACCTATTAATGATGTATTAAAAGCGGTTGGCATTGGTCAGATCAACTTTAGAGTAGATCCAAAATGGTCCATGGCATCCATTGTCATTATGGAAACGTGGCAGAGCTTCGGTTCCGCTATGCTCATCTATTTGGCGGCTATTCTAGCAGTACCACGTGATTGGTATGAAGCAGCAGAGATTGATGGAGCAGGTATATGGCAACGCGTTCGTTATATTACATTGCCTGCCATTCGTAACCAAATTTTACTATTGCTTATGTTGCAGCTTATAGCAACTTCACAGGGCTTCCAAACACAATATGCGATGCTTGATGGTGGTCCCAACAATGCTACTTTGACCTATGCTTTACTTATTGTTAGGTATGCATTTGTTAGACAGGATTATGGTGTAGCTTCCGCTCTTGGTGTACTTATGTTCCTTGCACTGAGCATATTAGCGATCATTCAATATCGGATCAACAATAGAGGGGGAGTGAAATCATGAAGGCACATGAACGAAGTATATTATCCGATTACGATCTGAAAAAACCATCTACTAGGTTTCTATATTATTTGATGAACTTGTTCGTTGTAATTATGATGTGCTGCATGGCATATCCAATTGTTATCTCCATGTTGAATGGCTTAAAGTTAAATACAGAAGTGAACTCGTTCCCGCCAACCTTTTTTCCAACAGAGTGGCATTTCGAGAATTATATTAAAGCATGGAATTATATCGATTTACCAATGTATTTCAAAAATACGATGTTTATTTTCTTAGGTAATATGGCAGTAACTGTAAGTATACTAGGATTTGCAGCGTATTCGTTATCGAAGCTGATGGTTCCCTTCAAAAATGCTATCTATTATTATTTCTTGGCAACTTTGTTTATACCAGCAACAACCTATATGATTCCGAACTTTATTAACTTGAAGGATCTTGGCTTAATGGGATCATTCGCAGCGATTTGGCTGCCAGCTGGAGCGAATGCATTTTTCTTGCTCTTACTTAAGACATTTATGGACGGTATTCACACAGAAATATTTGAATCCGCGCGTATTGATGGAGCTTCTGAACTGCGAGGTTTCTTCCAAATCGCATTCCCATTATCAATACCAATCTTTGCAACACTAGCAATATTTGTATTTTCGACTGCTTGGAATGATTGGTTCTGGCCAAGTTTTATTCTAAATCAAGATAATAAACCACTTTCATCTGCGATCCGTGATTTCGTCTTGAATGCTCGTAGATTGGATTTGAATATTAAATTTGCAATATTAACCTTAGTCATGATTCCACCAATCTTTATATTCTTACTGTTCCAAAAATATATTTTAAGAGGTTTATATTTAGGTGGAGTCAAAGGATAACTAAGTGAATTTATACTGTGGGATTAATTTCCTGAAACATAATTATACACATGATCACCATAGGAATACACATCGCCTTAACGAATGTACCTACATTATGATGAGCGTGTAAGACAAATTTGAAATGAAAAGGGGATTTTCAAATGCGTAAATTTTCAGTAGTCATTGCAACAGTTCTTGTATTCAGCCTCATGCTTGTGGCATGTGGTAAAAACAATGGAGGAAACACTAATCCGCCAGCCACTAGTCCTACTGTCAAACCAACTGAAAACAACACGGCTCCTCCTGAAGATGATATTAAACAGAGAAAAGTAGCTATCAGTGTTTACTATCCTACACCAGACCGTGTTGAGGATCGCGCGCTCGAGGACGACAAAATTAGACGATTCAATGAAGTATATCCAAACGTAGAAGTAATTAAGAGTGATTGGCAGTATAACCCGAATGAAATCGGAATGAAGATGGGTGCAAATGAGGCTCCAACGCTATTCAATACGTACGCATCAGAAGGTAAGATGCTAGCTGAGAAAGGCTGGGCAGCTGATATTACGGAGCTATTCAATAATTATGAATTCAAAGATCAAATGAATCCACAATTACAAGATTTATTCACATTAAATGGAAAAGTATATGGTATTGCTCAACGTGGTTACCCAACTGGTGTAACCGTTAATAAAAAAATGCTTGAAGACAACGGTGTGACGATTCCTTCATTAGACTGGACTTGGGATGATATGCTAAATGCTGCTAAGGGAGTAGCTAATCCTGCTGCTGGAATCTCTGGTATCGCACCTATGGGTAAAGAAAACGCATCTGGTTGGAACTGGACTAACTTCCTATTTACTGCTGGTGGAGATATTCAATCTGTAACTGATGGGAAAGTAACGGCAATATTCAATTCAGAAGCAGGAGTAAAAGCGCTAGACTACTATGAAAGATTGAAATGGGAAGCTAACGCTATTCCAGAAGACTGGGCACTTAATTGGGGAGATGCAGTTGGTGCATTCGCAGAAGGTAGAACGGCAATGGTAATTGCAGGTCCAGATGGTCCAGTTGATCAAGCATTGAACCAAGGTGGTATGTCTCCTGATGATATTATTGTATACCCAATTCCTGCTTATCAAAAAGGCGACAAACATTATGGAGTTCTTGGTGGAGACTTCTTAGTAATCAATCCAAATGCAACACCTGATGAGCAAGAAATTGCTTTCTACTATGCTACTTTTGATTACTTCTCTGATACAGGTCTAGCTTCACTAGAAGAAAACATTAAAGAACGTGCTGCGGATAATAAATACTATGTACCTGCTGTACTTCAATACTACAAATCTGACGCTCCATATGGAGAAAAGGTAACTGCACTATTCAATAAATACGATAATGTATACCAATATAGTGTAGAGTCGTTGGGCTTGATGGATGGAAAAGCAGAATCACCATATAATACGCAAGATTTCTATGCTGAAATGACAAATATTATCCAAGAAGTATTCTCTAAAAAAGGTGTAGATAAGCAAGCTAAGCTTGATGTGGCAGCTAAGTTTATCCAAGAGCAATTCTACGACAGTATCCAATAATAATAAAGACATCACGGGGTTGTCCGAATGTAGATGATTCATCTACAGGGGCAACCCTGATCTTTATTATGGGGAGTAATTTCCGGAAGTTAGCATATGAGTCGGGTGGTGTTTTAATGTGAGGATAATAATGAAAATCAAATGGTTGTGGTTATCGATAGGTCTAGTTATTATCGTAGCACTAAGCTACATAATCATCTTCTCAGGCTGGTTAGGTAACAGCGGAAAGGTACAAATGCTTATAAATAAAGAAGAAGGACTTATCGTTGTTAATAACAACCATTATGAAATAGCATTTAGTACAGATAACGGCGGTATCATGTATATGAAGCAACAAGGATTAGAGGAAAATCTATCATTGGGAAATCAGACTTTATGGTGGGCAATTCTTAATGATGATAGCTCCATCCAAAGCTTGAATGCAGAAAACTTCACCTATGATTGGAAAAAGGGAGAAAGTGAACTTAAGCTACAATATAGCGGAACACTCGCAGTAGATGTAAATGTTCGCTTTGGTGATGATGATCGTATCTATATGACGGCTTCGATAGAAAACGGAACAGCAGAGACGATTAAGTCATTTCGTTTCCCATATGAGCTGAAAATTGATCAAAACGGTGTACAGGATGCAATTCTTCCAATGTTACCAGGAGCAAAGCTAAAGGGGACGTTTTTCCAAGAAAGCAATTCTTACTCTGATCAATATCCAGGTGTTATGTTTGCCTCCTACCTAGCGATGCGTACTAATATGGGAAATCTATCAATGTATGACTTAGGAGATCAGACAACTTTGCTCACAGAGATTGGATACAAACATCTGATTAATGATCCGGGAAAAACCTCATTTGTTCACAATTATAAAACATGGATTGAATCTGATCAAAAGTGGAGTAGTCCAACAATTGTACTGGAAGTAGGTAGTGACTATAACACATCTATCGTTAGCTATCGTGAATTGAATGAAATTGATCAATATCGTTCATTGAAGGATAAGCTAGGTGACGAGACGGATAAGTATTTCGCGCTCCCACTATATAAGACAGATATCTCCGCTATTAAGGAAGCGAGTTGGAATAACTTATCTTCTACCTTTATCGATAAGATGAATTACAATGGCATGATTCACCTCGTCGGCTTCCAAAAAGGAGGACATGACGAAAATTATCCAAATTTTATGCCTCCGGATTCTCAATGGGGCGGAGATGTAGCATTCCAAAAGTTCGTTAAGGATAGTAAGGATAAAGGAAATATCGTTGTTCCTTACACGAATATGAGTTGGTGGGGAATTAATTCTCCGACATTGAATCAGTTGCCTACAGGCACATCACTTGCAAACATTATTGTTCAAAAGGAAAATGGTACGATAATGCAAGAAGATTATGGAGCACATAGTGGCTTTGTTGTTAATACTGGACATCCATTCTTCCAACAGCGTGTAGCAGAGGAGCATCGGAAGTTAATCGAGTTTGGAGGATTTGATGGGATATTCGAAGACCAGTGGGGAATAAGGAATTCTCCTTATGTATTTAACGAGGCTATTCCAGAAGGAACAGATCCTTCTACAGCATATTTCACAGGTGTTCGCAATTATTTTAAAACTCTGAAACACAATGTATATATAGAAGATGGTACTGATGTGTTAGCTGACAATTCCGTTGGGTTTATGGGTTCTACTTATCTATGGGATATTCTTGGTTATCGTAAAAACACCGCATCTTATACAGAATATTATCCTCTAGCGGGGATGCTTTTGCGTGATAAAGTTATGTTCTATCATCATAATCTTGCAGGAGAGACGATGACGGATGATCAAGATATGCTACGCTGGAATTTAGCGATGGGATATAACTTAAGCACAGATTTCTATAATGGTGTGACTAGTCCATGGGTAGATGCAATAGGAGTAATTCAAAAGTATGTCTTGGCACCATATGTGGATCAACGCGTTACAAATTTTGAACAAGTTACTTCTACAGTGACGATTACTGACTTTGGAAAACATAAGGTTACAAGTAATTGGGACATCAATGAAATATACCAGCTTGATAATAATATTACTTTGAATTTTGGTGGTTATGATGTTGCTGCACAGGATGGTAGAGTCAGAGCAGGAAATTATGCAAGATACAATGGATTTGATCTCGATCCTGGAGATCATAACTTGGTAGAGATTCGTGAGACAGATACTATAAGAATCTATCAGCCAATAGGGTCTGATACAACATTACAAATCAAGAAGGGCGACAAATGGGAACATACAAATGTTGTTGCCTATCATGCAGATGGAACTAAAATCGCTGATCTGAAAGTTACTGAGTCAGATAATGATGTTATATTCGATTATATTTCTCTAATCAAGGGGCAGAAAGTTGGTTACGTAGAGTTGACTAATGCCAAGCAACCAAGTCAGGCTGTCGAGTCATTCCCAAAAGTGAAAGTAGAGGTTAACATTGCCATTGGCATGAAGACGAATGCGAGTTCATTTACAAATGATGCATTCGACCCTAAATTTGCAGTAGATGGAGATCCGTTCACTTATTGGGAAAGTGTAGCTAAGAAATTCCCACAATGGCTAAATGTGAATCTTGGTGAAGCGAAAACGGTATCTAAAATCAAGTTGAGGCTGCCACCTCAGGATGCATGGGAACAACGTATTCAGGAAATTGAAGTGCAAGGCAGCTCAGACGGAACGACCTTTTCAACACTAGTTCCACCTAAATCATACACTTACGATCCAAAGAGTGGAAATAGTGTGGAGATTGTATTGGATGAAGCAGTAATGATAAAGTATATTCGTATAACGATCACTTCTAACAGCGCTTGGCCGGCAGCGCAAGTATCCGAATTAGAAATATATTAAGAGATCTACCTCCATAAAGAAACAATAAGGATTGAGTTATCTGCAGGTTGCAGTGCTCAATCCTTATTGTTGTTGATTAAACTAGTGATTTATTGAAATAAAACCAATATAATGTAAGGATGAAGCTTTACAGGAAGTTAATAAAAAGTTGCTCATGCTTTCGAAGTTACTTTTTATTTGCAATGATGCTAAACAGGAAGTTAATAAAAAGTTGCTCGTGCTTTCGAAGTTACTTTTTATTTGCAATGATGCTTTACAGGATGATAATAAAAAGTTTTGGGAGGTTGTTATCATGAAGAACATTCGTGATTGGTTGTTTACAATTGTAATTATCATCATGGGTAGTTTGTACATATTTGTATGGGATGCGATGATCTTTAAGCTTATTCCAATGGTTCTGATTATTGTGTATGGTATCCTACAATTACCGAAGAAAAAGGAACTTCATCATTATCTAGTTGTTATTGGTTTACTATTTTGCATGCTAGGTGATTATTCCTTACAGTGGTTTATTATTGGTTTATTTAGCTTCTTAATTGGACATATTTTCTACATATTTGCCTTTAATTTAAGGAGAAATAAAGGTGAATCTAGTAAATTAATAGGGCTTATCATTAGTACGTATGCTATTATTATGGCAATTATTTTGGTAATGTCATTAATTGATGATCAAAAGGGCGGTCTAATACTTCCAGTTATATTGTATATTGTTGTCATATCATTAATGGGATGGATGGCATGGTTAACGAAAAATATATGGATCATGATAGGGAGTCTGTGTTTCATGCTCTCAGATTCGATCTTAGCTTGGAATATGTTTGTAACATCTATTGATGCTTCTTCTCTTCTAATTATGAGTACGTATTACGGGGCGCAATTCTGTTTTGCTAGAAGTTTACGTGTACCAATGTTAAGTTCGTTATCTAATAAATAAATTGACTTTGGAAAATATATACTGAAAAAACTAGTGCATTATCTTACAATTTATTATAATGTTATTAATTGAATAAAATATATTTACATAATTTACTTACATACGAAGGAGCACACCATGTTAAAACAGCTTGTAATGAACCAAAAGGTATCAGTAAAGTTGATGATTCTCATTATTTCGTTAATTGTTTTTATGATCTTAATGGGCGTTATTGGAATTACCTCGATTAACAAAATTAATAATAATGCTAAAGAGATGTATGAAGAAAAGATGATGGCCAATGAGTATTTAAGTCAGCTAATTACAACGAATGTGCAAATTGAGTCCGCTGAACTGGAGCTAGTGTTAGGTCAAGTTAATGTGGATGTTGCCGCTCTTAATGCAACCATTGCGGAGCTAGAAGCCGAGGAAGCGGCATTACAGATTAAAGTAGATAAAATTCCGATGGATGAGAAATCAGCTGAATTATTTGCACTTTATAAAGAACAGGTTATTCTTGTCCGTGAAGAATTTTTGAAAGTAGAATCGCGGATTGAAGCGGGAAAAAGTTTAGAAGCATTTATGTATTTTAATAATCGTTTAAGCGGCGTACGGGATACTATTTTGTCAACATTGAAAGAAATGAAACAAATTAATTTGGATGAATCATCCAATACTAATTTATCGAACAAAGCCGATGCCAATCGGAGTAGAATATTTACTACAACCTCTTTAGTCATTGTACTTATTATTGCAGGACTAGTAGGTTACTTTGTTTACGTAACAATTAAACAGCCAATAAGAAAACTTATTGAAGATATGAAGCAGGTTGAACAAGGTAATCTGATGATAAGAAACCGATATGAATGGAATAATGAATTCGGTGATCTTGCTACAAGTTTCAATAACATGGTCAGAGGATTACATGGTATTGTTAATAAAATGTCTAGTAATTCAGAAGCAGTTGCATCAAGCTCAGAGCAATTACTTGCGGCTGCGGAGCAGTCTACTACTCACACTTCGCAAATTGCAGCTGATGTAAATAATATTGCAACGCAAGCAAAATCTCAGTTCATGCATGCCGAGGAATCTACTCGATCTATGGAAGAAGTAGCAATTGGTATACAACGAATCTCTGAATCAGCAGCCAATGTTTCCGAATTAGCTTATGCAGCAAATGAACAAGCTCTTATTGGACAGGAACGTATGCAAGCTGTTCAGAATCAGATGGATTCAATTCTTAAAGGCTCAATGCTAACGTCAGAAGTAATTCAGCAATTTTCAGAGCAATCCAATGCTATTGGTAGGTCTGTTATATATATTCAAGAAATTGCAGAGCAAGTCAACTTACTAGCATTGAACGCATCCATTGAAGCGGCAAGAGCAGGTGAACATGGTAAAGGATTTGCAGTGGTAGCAAGTGAAGTTAGAAATCTAGCAGACTCTTCCAAAACGGCAGCAAAAGATATATCTGGGTTAGTAACTAAGATTCAAACACAATCAAAGGCTGCAGTTGAAGTGGTAGAGCGCGAGCAAACTGAAGTTACTCAAGGAATGAAAGAAGTTCAATTAACATATGCAGCATTCGATCAAATTGTTGAATCTATTGGTGTATTGAACTTCCAACTACAAGAAGTAACAGCATCATCTGAAGAGATGTCTGCAAGCTCGGAGCAAGTTACAGCGGCATTAATGGAGATGACACAGTTATCAGATGCTGCCTCACAGCAAGCTAGAAAAGTATCTGAAATTACGAATGAACAAGAACAAGTTATGAATGAAGTGAAAGATAATGTTCAAGATTTGACAAAGGTTGCGGTTGAGTTGCAACAAGAATCACAGCGTTTCAAAATTAATTAATCGAAGTAGTTCAAAAAGCAGAATTTGATAACGATGAGTATGCTAAAGTAGCATAGTCGGCATCGAATATGTCCCCCATCGAAAGCCTGCCTGTGCTCACGTACACAATTCGTAAGCTGTGCTACTCGTTTTCGCTGTGAATCATCTTCTCGGTTCTTAAAGCCCGCTTTTTGAACCTTTATTGGAAGAGGTAGTTCAAAAAAGCGGGCGTTGGTAACGAAGTGATAGTGCAAAACATAGAACGGGGATGTTCCACAAGTCATTGTAATAATGACCGAAGGACATCCCCGTTTATTTGTTATAGCTTGTGTAATAGTGTATTAAGCGTTCACGATGTAGATACGACTTGTTTCTTCCCAGATATGACCTGGTTCAAGTGTAACAAGCCCAATTTGTTCTGCTGGAAGTGAAGAATTTGGTGCATTTACAAGATTAAGCTGTGGCTCTGGACAGAAGAATTTGCCTCCAGCACCATTATTCCAAATCATCCATTGTTTATATGAAGTACCAACATCATAGATAAGTTTCAATCCTAGACGATTATCAGTAAGCTCCATCATGTTACGACCATTTTTCGTTGTACTTGTATAGTGGTTATCCATGGACTCCCAGAATGGATTAAGGCCAGCACCATTCATGTTTTGTTCTTCACTCGTTAAAGCTTGGTATTTTCCTGTTGGAAGCATTCTTTCGCTCAATTCCCAACGGTTATCTACCGTCATTGTGAATGAATAATCTTCTTCTGTACTGTCTGCTGCAAATGGTGCATTGATTGCTGTATGGAATGCAATCATACAAGGCAAAGCTGTAGTACCATGGTTATGTACAGATATATGTTGTAGCAATCCTTGATCACTTAGAGAGTAACGAAGTTTTAATGTAAATTGATGAGGTAAATACTGATAGATTTCATGGTTTTCATCTATAGAGATAGACAATACAACATAACTTTCGGTAGACGTTGTATTGAAATCATCAACATTCCACTGTGCAGTATGGAAAAATCCATGTAGATGATTGCCAGTAGCTTCTTCATTGACAGGGAATACATACTTATGCCCGTTAAATGTAAATGTACCATCTTCATAACGATTCGGCGGGAACAAAACAGGGATACCATGAACTCCTGGATTTGCACGGAAATCATTCATTTCAGCAGCGGTTGGTTCTCTCAAAATAGTAAGATTACGCTCAAGATCACGAAATGCAATTAGATTTGCTCCTACTTTAGGCAGAACAGCGCTTTCATACTGTCCCCATTGAAGCCAAATTGCAGATTCATCATGAAATAATCCCTCGAATGCTTTGCTTTGTGTAGTCAATATAATTCCTCCTAAAACTTTTCATTGCTTCCAGATTATCATCATAGTGATGAAAAGTAGCGCCGGAAGCATAAACCAAACTTTTCATTGCTTCCAGAATATCATCACAGTGATGAAAGTAGCACCGGAAGCGTAAGCCTATGCATGTACAATTTCAGCATATCAGTAATATAGAAAACAAACAACCGCTTAACTACATTAGCGGTTGTTTGCTTTTTATATTTCTTTAGCTTATCTGATGTAATTGCTTCAACTTCAGTTCATTTCGTCTGCTTACAGCAAGAATCTTGGAACTTGTTAAATCGCCACCAAAGGAAATTGCTCCGGAGCCAATTGACCTAATTCGAGATACATTAATGTAGCAATTAGAACTAATTGCAAAGTATCCTTTTGTTCTAGTCAACTGTTTCAGTTCAGATTGCGAAAGTTGAACTTTTCGACTGAAATTGTTTCCATGAAAACTGACCAGTCCTTCAGTTCCTATTTTGTAAAATAGGATTTCTTGCTCCAGATCAAAATCTTCGCACATTGTCCGTTCATTTAACGCAACACTCAACATTCGAATACCCCCTAGATAATCTAATAACTGAAATGTTAGCGTTTACATTATAACACGAAATGAAAATTTTGGGTAGAGTTGAGAAAAATATTGTATAGTATAAGCACCATATGGTAATGTCAAATAAGAAATGTTTTACTACTAAAGTATATGAGTGAATTGAGAGGCAGGTCCTTAGTGTGTCTACTTCAGCTAGAACTTCTACATCAAATACAACAATGCAATCATTAACAGTCTATTCTATTTTATTTGCAGTAAGTGCAGTACATATGCTAAATGATTCTATGCAAGTTGTAGTTTCAGCTTTATTCCCTATTTTTAGAGAGTCGCTACAATTAACGTATGCGCAAATTGGTTGGATTGCATTTACATTAAATATGACCTCGTCCGTTATGCAACCAATTGTAGGATTGTGGTCAGATAAACGTCCAACACCTTGGTTACTTTTAGCTGGGATGGGTAGTAGTCTACTCGGGATAGCAGCATTATCTTTTGCTCCTACCTTTTGGTTTGTTGTGCTAGCAGTAATCTGCATCGGTCTTGGTTCCGCCGTCTTTCATCCTGAAGGTTCGCGTGTCGTATACTTAGCAGCAGGACAGAAGCGAGGTCTTGCACAGTCTATCTATCAAGTTGGTGGTAACTTTGGTTCATCATTAGCTCCACTTATGACAATCTTTATTTTTGTACCTCTAGGGCAACGTGGAGCGATATGGGGAACTTTATTGGCTGGCTCAGCCATTATTATTTTATTATATGTTGTACCGTGGTATCGCAAGCAGTTGGCGATTAATGGTGCTATATCCATAAAGAAGAAATCCGTTGTATCTCTTGAAAATTTAATACCATCAAAAGTTGTATATTTCGGTATGGGGATTTTGATGACGATCGTGTTTGCGCGTTCATGGTATAGTGCTGCAATTGGAAACTATTATCAATTTTATGCGCAAGAGCAATATTCATTAACGGTCCAACAGGCTCAAATCCCGCTTTATCTCTTTATGATATTTGGTGTGGTTGGAACATTTTTCGGTGGGATGTTCGCGGATCGAATTGGTAGAAGAACAATGATGATTACTTCACTATTAGGATCAATTCCTCTAGCGTTAATCTTGCCCCATTTACCGCTAATGTGGGTATATCCTGTTATCGCATTACTAGGATTAATTCTACAATCAGGCTTCTCGGTAAGTGTCGTCTACGCTCAAGAGTTAATGCCAGGTAAAGTTGGAACAGCATCAGGTCTAATTACTGGCTTTGCTTTCGGTATGGGAGCAGTTGGTGCAGTCGTACTAGGTAATCTTGCCGATGTGAAGACGATGGAATTTGTGATGATAGGTGCAAGTATATTGCCACTTTTTGGTTTCCTTTCATTACTACTACCGAAGGATCGCTTAAGATAAGGTATGTGAAATATTTAGAAGGTGATGTCTCTTTGTCATTATTAATGACTTTTGGGATATCACCTTTTTTTGTTGTCTAGATTGAGATGGATCGAAATTGTCAAAAATCATCCACAAATATGAAGGGAATATAGCTCTATATAGTCATTTGAAGAATTACAGTACTAGCTATACTAAATAGTGGTTATCGTGACTTTAAGTGGTAGTTCAAAAAGTTGTTTTTTTGAACAGTCACATTATGCAAAATGTAGGGTGAAAAGTGGTGAGTATTATGAAGAAAACAACGCTATTTATATTATGCATATTAACGCTTATCGGAATGTTGTACTTAAGCGGCTGTAGTAGCGCACAATCTAGTTCGACAAGACCACTGACGGAGTTGGTTATTCCTAAAGTTACTACTGAGCTAACAAGTCAACCTGCTTCACCGAAAATTAATGAAGACAGCATACTTACGATTCACCTATTGGAAGATGTAAATGTTCGCGGAGGTATGAGAATTGAACTACGTAATAATAGCTTAACAACAAAAATATTTAATGCAACTGAAATAGAAGTAGAGGAAGGTATGATGTACGAAGTAAATGTACAGTTTGAACAAAAGGGAGAAAATGAGATATATCTTCATTTCAATGTCGACGATACACATATGATGCAGAAGAAGACGATCGAGGTGTTGCCATAATGATGAAAGTCTCCCCAAGTCGAATATTTTTCATTATATTCATGGGGTATGTACTATGTAGTTTTAATGTACCTCATACTTCTGCTATATCAACCGTACGTAGTAACAATGACATAATAACGCAAGATTTACAGCAACTTATTAATGAAGCGGATTCAGGTGCAATCATACGTCTGGAAGCTGGACAATACAACGGTTCTATTATTATTCAAAAGCCAATGACCATTATTGGTGAACCAGATGTGAATCTATTTATCGAAGATGGGCAGGAAGCTATAGTAATCGAAAGTGATAGAGTAACGTTGTCAACCGTTGAGATTAACGATAAACGTAAGCAACCGCAAACTGCAGTGATTACAGCTACAGGGAAAGAGCTACAACTAGAACAACTTAAGATCAATACGAGAGCTACAGCAATAGCAATTGATAATACAAGTGAAAGTGAGATTTCCAATAACGTAATCATTTGGAGCGGAAAATCCACGGAGAAGTTAAGTGTTCGAGGTAATGGCATACAACTATATAACTCTGAACATATGATGATTTCTAGTAATGAAATTAATGGCATGTACGATGGCATTTATAATGAAAATAGTCTTAATTTAATAATAGAGAACAATACGGTGCAAAACTCACGATATGCCTATCATGTGATGTATGGTTCTAACATTCGGTTACAAGAGAACAATAGTATTTCTAATATAACTGGCATGATGATCATGACTAGCAGCAACATTTTTTTGCAAAACAATGTACTTGAAAAGCAAGCTGGCAATGTTAATTCTCAAGGAATACTGCTTTATGATGCGACAGATATTATGATTAATAATAATACAGTTGCAGAAAGTCGTGTTGGAATATATGTAGAGCAATCAAGTGAGGTAGTAATAAGTAATAACCATATATATCATAATTTTGTAGCACTACAGCTCATTGATTCATCCGAGCAAAATATTCAAAACAATAATTTTATCGGCAATGTAACGAATATATGGAATGATAGCTCGTCAAGTCCAAATGTCATTCATAATTATTGGGATACTTTCCAAGGTCTCGATTTAGATGGAGATCAATTAAGTAATTTAACTTATGCAAGCTCACCATTTTTTATGGAATTAGTTGAGCGAAAACCTGGCTTCCAACTGTTTTTCGGTAGCAATGGTATTCAATTCGTCGAACAATTGTATCAAGACAATAAAGAGCAGTGGTTACAAGATCAAGCCCCACGCTTGCAGTCAATAAATATAGTTGATAGCAATCCTATTAAACGATCAGGTTGGCTAATGCTTTTTATCTGGTTACCGCTACTTATTGGTTCAATGATAATCATATATAAATCGAGGAGAAGATGATAATGAAGAAAATAATACAGGTAACTCTATTCATGATAGTTAGTGCAATGATTATGGCAGCTTGCTCTGATAAAGCTTACAAACCGGTTGCTATTAATGAGGATACAGATCGATGTGTAATATGTAATATGGCAATTAAAGATGATCAATTTGCAACGCAAATCATTACTACGGAAGGACAATCTTTGAAATTCGATGATTTAGGATGTTTACATACGTGGCAGGAACAGAACGGTACTGAAACAGTTGGAGCTACATATGTACGTGACTTTAATAGTATGCAATGGATTAAGTATGAAAAAGCATATTATGTGTATGACACTTCCATACAGACTCCAATGGCTTATGGTATTATCTCGTTCGAAGAGCAAGCAAGTGCGGAGCAATATATAGCTGAACATGCTGTAGGAACGCTTTTGACGGCGACTGATCTACAATCGCATAGTTGGGAAGTTAATCATGAGATGATGCAATCTCATGGTGATGATCATGATCACGAGACTAGTCATAGTCATGGAAGTGACCACGAGGATGTAGCTACGGATGATGAAGCCGCTGCTAGTCATTAGAGGGGATCGCTATGAATGAAATCATAACAGTGATGAAGCGGGAGGTACGTCTAGGATTTCGCAATCCGTGGTCTTATACCTTTCTAGTATTATTTATAATCTTCATGCTCAGCTTACTCCTTATCAATGGACAAGGATATACTTCTGGTTATTCTGGCATGACAGGAATGTTAATTAATTTGACCTTGTACCTCCTTCCGCTGATCACATTAATGCTTGGATCATTCTCACTAACCGGCGAAAAAGAGGATGGAAGTGCACAATTACTCTATACCTATCAACTATCTTCAAGTTCACTTCTTATTGGTAAATATGTAGGTGTATTAATTGTGCTATTAACTATTGTAACGGTAGCATTTTCGGTCACTGGAATTGTAAGTACGTTATTTACAGAAGGATTTGCGGTGTCTACCTATTTATTACTATTTATATTTGCTAGTTGTATCATTATCGCTTATCTTAGCATCGCATTTCTCATAGGAGCTATTACGAAAAATCGTTGGCAAGCATTAACTTATGTCATTGCTGTCTGGTTTTTTACTATCATTGGTTGGGTACCAATTCTTATTGCAGCATTAGGACAACTCCCATATTTGTGGATTAAGCCTGTTCTTACTATTGCAACATTATTGAATCCTGCTGAATGGATTCGTATTTATACAATTGTAACATTAGGTGGCGGCTCTATTATTGGTCCAGAGTACTACAACTGGGTTACTTGGATAAGAGATGATTCAGGCAGCTTCGCATTTGGACTATTACTAATATTCCATGTCATCTTATATGTGGGATGTGCAAGCTGGTTACGGGAAAGGGGGAAGCGTCATGGCTAAGCTTGATCTTCATCATATTTCCAAATGCGTAGGGGAACAGCAGCTCGTAGAGCCTCTCGATCTTACTTTTTCTTCAGGAAATATTGTTGCCCTTTGTGGTGGCAATGGAGCAGGAAAGAGTACAATTATTCGCATGATTGCTGGATTGACTACACCTAGTAGTGGACATATAACGATAGATGGATTGAATGTCCAAACTTCAAGGCAGCAATATTTAGAGCATATCGGATATATGCCAGATGATTTTCAATTTACAGGTGGATTTACAGCCTACGAAATATTATCTTTCTGGGGCGATTTAAAGGGGGTATCGAGAAATCGAGTTAAGGAGCTACTTATTGAGGTTGGCTTGCAAGACACAGGAAAGAAAAAGGTTCAGTCTTTCTCAAAAGGGATGAGACAACGATTGTTACTAGCACAAGCTATGCTTTCTAATCCTTCCATTCTATTATTAGATGAACCAACAAATGGACTCGATCCGTATTGGATGAAACGATTTGCAACGATGATGATTCAAGCTGCGAAAAATAGTTGTTTAATTATATTTTCAACACACCAACTGCAAGTTGTAGAAGCGATAGCAGATCATATTATATTCCTTAATAATGGTAAAGTTGAATTGAGTGGTAGCTACAATGAGATTAATACACGATATGGTAGAGAAGGAATTCAGCAGGCATATGCTTCGTTATTTTGGGGTGAGGAAGGGCCGTTGCAACGTGAAGAGAAATTATAGAAAAGCTATGCAATGGTCGATTATCGTCGTTGGAATCTTGGTCGTAATATCTCTAATAATAGACTCAAGACATTACGATGTGCCTATTCTGAAAGTAGGCGATACATTACCTGCGATAGAGCTTTCGAATTTGAATAATGAAAAGATTACTTTAGCAAAATCAACAGGAAAACCAATGCTAATCAATTTATGGGTTAGTTGGTGTACACCTTGTATTAATGAACTTCCTTTATTGAATGAGGCTCAGCAATTTTCTTCTGGAGTAGAGATCATAGCAATCAATATGGGGGAGACCGCATTAAAGATTGAACCATTTCAATCTCGATATGACCTTACAATGCCGATCTTACTCGATCCGCAATTACAGATGAAGCAGCTTTTCAATGTTTCAGGTTATCCTGTTTCAATTATGGTTACAGATAGTGGTACGATACAATCTATTATTTACGGTGAAATAACTGATTTCAATAAGTTGCTAGAAGACCTAAATAAATTAAGTGAAAGTTGAGTTTCTCGAAAATACTGTGATTAGCATTTGCTTGAAAAAAAAGATAGTGGTTACTACTCATAATGTAAGTTAGCTTTGGAGAGGAAGATGCGAAGGTGGAAGTAACAGAGGAAAGTAGAGAAAAGGCGAGATCATTTTGGTTATTTCTTGCTTGGGCAGTGGCTACACTAGCAACAGCAGGAAGCTTGTATATGAGTGAAGTTATGCACTTTACACCTTGTAGTTTATGTTGGTTCCAACGTATTTTTATGTATCCTCTCTCAATAGTGTTAGGTATAGCATTTGTTAAGGAAGATACAGGAATAGTTAAGTATACATTACCTATAGCTATAATTGGAGGTGGATTTTCCATTTACCATACAATCATTCAGAAGATCCCTCCAGATTCAACGATTGCGGCATGTGGTCCCACTTCTTGCCGAGAGGATTATTTGAATTGGTTTGGATTTGTTACAATCCCAATGCTAGCATTAGTTGCATTTTTAATTATAGTAGTCTCTTTGCTTCGTTTACGTAAAATAGATAGTACAAAGTAGATATTATCAATGGTAATATGACCGTAACGTATGAAGGCACAGTTACGAAAAATATAGCTGTTTAAACATAATAAAAAGACGTATTCTGAGAAAATTTGAATACGTCTTTTTGAGTACTAAGGAGTATTTAGGTTGTTATTTGTGTTTTTGGATACGGAAATAAGTAATTTCTTTTTTTCGTTCCATATCGAAAGACCAATTCCATATACTAGCGCGCTCCTGAATCATACGAATTCCAAACTTCTGCGAAAGTGTACGTGGTTCATGTTGCGTGCCAATGCCATTATCTTTTACACAGCAATACCAACCATCCACGGTAGGGAAAGCATCAATCCATGCACAAGTTGCTTGAGAATGTTTCTTAACATTGTAGAGGGCTTCGCGAATTGACAGGAGTAGATCAATTTTCTCTTTCAAAGGGAGAGCATCTTCTCCCAGCTTCCAATTGATAATAACCTCAATTTCCATGTCTTCATGTAGTTCCGTAATAAATTGAACTAAGCTATCATTCCAACTAAAGCCATGTAGATGAATCGGAGATCGTAAGCTCGTAATCGCTTCTCGAACATAGGCATCCGTCTTATGAATATTAGTTTTTAATTTTATATACTTATCGTGATCAAGCTCTTGTTGCCCTTGTTCGATTTGTACATTTAGAAGAAATAACGATTGAGCGATCCCATCATGAAGCTCTGCAGCAATCTTCTCACGTTCAAGTAAGATACCTTGAATCGCTTTAGCCTCATTGAGTTCATTCTGATTTTTCTCCATTATGGAAAATAGTTTGGTGAGGAACACGATGGTAATAATAAATACAATGATTGGCGATAGTATATTTCCTAATTCCATCGAAATGTAAGAGAGCAGAAATTCATGGCGAACGTACTCCCATAGTCCAATCGTTAATGTAGGGATAATAAGAATAAGCCATTTAATCATTTTATAAGACATAGTTAACGGTTTCCTCCACAAATTTCTTATTACAAGCGATCCTCATGTTGCATGTTGATCCATCCCTGCTCATAGGCATACCTCGTTAGCTGTACACGATTACTAAGATGTAATTTCTGTAGAATGTTTTTAAGATGGTTTTTGACCGTGTGCTCAGAGATATTTAGTTCAATAGCGATATCTCGATTGGAATTTCCTCTAGCAACTAGCTGTAAAAGTTCCTGTTCTCGTGTAGTAAGTGGATGATTATCTTGTGAAGTGGTTGAACTCATACTGAATTCTTTTAGCATGCGGAATGCGAGTTCCTTTGTAACCGGAGCTTCATCTAATGCAACGGCATGAAGATAATCATGCCAAGTGCTTGGATGTAGGTTTTTCAAAAGATATCCTTGCGCCCCATACTTAATTGCTTCGAACAAATACGTTATATCATCGGAGACTGTAACCATAATAATTTTAATATAAGGATAACTATTCTTCAGACGCTTCGTTGCCTCAAGTCCACCAATGCCTGGCATTTGAATATCCATAAGAATAAGATCGGGCATATATTGCGAAGTAAGCTGGATCGCTTCTTCGCCTGAAGCGCCTTCAGCGATAATAATGAAATGAGGATCCATTTCGACGATCGTTCGGATACCTTCTCGCGCATGCTCATGATCATCGATAACTAATATACGACAACAAGCTTGTACCATAGTAACAATTCCCCTTTCGAAGTGAAGAAGCAACTAGATTATTATAGCATGTGTCAAATAAGAGTTAATGACTATAAAGGGCTATAGACACATTGAAGTATTCTACAATTATACTTTCATTAGACAAAATCTAAATATTTCTCTAAGATTATATTAAAGTTAAATTTGTAAACGTTATCATATGAGGTGGTTAAAATTTTAAAAAATATAATCAATTTTAAAACATTGAGAAATCAAATATTTCTGAGCTATATGGTCATTATGATTGCCATTTTATCGTCAGTAGGATTTTATTTGAACGATCAAGTATCGAAATTACTACAAGTTAATACAGAACGTCATATGGAGAATACAGCAGTACAAGCTACAGGAAACATAACGCTTTTATTGAATCAAATGGAAAACTTCACAGCACAGATCGCTACAAATGCAGTAGTACAATCTATGATGCAGAAGGAATTGAATGGAAATCATCTATCGTTCGATTCGCGTCAACAACTACAACAAGAAGTAAGAAAGCATGAAGCCTACATGAGAGGTGTACGTTCGATTGAACTTTATACAACAGACTATTCGACATTGTTACCACTTACGGAAAATAAATTGAATGATCGGCTACCAGCAGAATGGATTGCCAAGGCAGATCAGGCAAAAGGTGAATTAGTTTGGTTAGGTACAGATGAAAATAATTCAGATATAGTGATTGCAATGCGACATGTCCGCTTAATGAATCAATCATTCGCACAAGCTGGTTATCTACTTATTTATATGGATGTAAATTATTTTGAGCTAACTGATCTTTCGGTAGGCGGCGCGAATTCTGTAGCAAGTAATGAATATATGTGGCTGACGGATGATATTGGGACAGTTCTTAATACGAATAGTCCGAAAAATATAGTCTTGCCGTTAGCAATTAGCGCACAGCATTCGATTAATATTGATGGGAGATATTATTATGGTGTACAGCGTACAATTGAGGATGTGAATTGGCAAATTAGTATATTAACACCGGTGGATGAAGCCACAGAAGGAATTTCAGTGCTTAGAACCGGAATAATTATTTCTTTGCTAATTGGGATAATTCTATTTCTAATCGTAACCTATTTTTTATCAGGAATGATAAGTAAGCCTATTCTTCGATTAATACGAGCGATGCGAGTGGCGCGACTTGGTACGTTAAAAGTAATACCTATCGAATCTGGAACGATAGAAATTAATGAATTGAATAACACCTATAACCAAATGGTTGAATCGCTGAATGGATTAATTAAAATGGTCTATGAGAAAGAAATATTACAGAGTCAGACAGAATTGAAAGCATTGCAAGCTCAGATTAACCCCCATTTCCTATTCAATACATTAGAAGCATTATATTGGGAGATGGAGACTCGCGGAGAAGATCAGCTTGCTGAAGCGATTGTAGCGATGTCAGGGATTTTTAGATATGTTATTAATCGCGACGAACAGGATGAATGGGTAACTTTAGGCGATGAGTTAGATCATGCAGAGCGCTATTTAAAGATTATGAAGATGAGAATGGTTGAGCGTCTAGATTGGAGTATCGAAGTTGATGCAGATTGCAGAGTAGTTGTGATGCCTAAGCTGCTAATACAACCATTGATTGAAAATGCTATCCATCATGGTGTAGAACAACAGATTGGATCAGGAGTTGTTAAACTAAGCGTAGTTGAAAATGTGTCTGAGCAACATATTCGAATAAAAGTTAGTGATAATGGACCAGGGATGAGCCAGCAACAAATTGATCATGTATTGGAACGAATCAAACTGAGAAATCGCAACAATTATGAAGGGAAATCGACAGGAGTAGGTCTTAGTATTACCGAGCAACGTATTAAATTATACTTTGGAGCGGAAAGCGATGGACTAATGATTGAAAGCGAAAAAGGAAAAGGGACAATTGTCTCGTTCGATATACCGATCGCATTTAAGGGGGAATAGTATTGAAAACAATTTTAATCGTTGATGACGAACCTCGTACAAGAGATGGCATACAAAAAGTTCTTGATATATGGTCTGCAGGAAAATATCGAATAGAGACAGCACCGAATGGCATCGTAGCATTAGAGTGGTTAAATCATAACGAAGCTCATTTACTAATTAGTGATATTAGGATGCCAGAATTAACAGGTTTAGAATTAGTAGAGAGATTAGATAAGTATGAAAAGAGACCGAATGTAATTCTAGTATCGGGTTATTCAGACTTTTCTTATGCACAGCAGGCACTACGTTTTGGTGTGGTAGATTATTTGTTGAAACCGATTGATAAAGCTAGTTTAATTCAAGCAATTGAAAAGGCTATACTGCGAGTTGAGGAGCAAGAGCGATTTAAGGTAATGACCGAAGTCGTCGATACGAAACGATTAGAAGCTTCTCAACATTCTAGTCAAAATCCACATATTAATACTGCATTAACCTATATCCATGAACATTTATCCGAGCAAATCACGATGAAAGAGATTTCCGATTATTTACACATGAATGCAAGTTATTTCAGTGTATTGTTCAAAGAACATGTAGGATTAACATTTTCAGATTATGTAACCAGAGGAAGAATGCAGTTAGCGAAAGAGCTATTACTTACGACCAATGATTCTATGGCAGATATAGCAGAGAAAGTTGGGTATCAAACAGATAAATACTTTGGAAAAGTATTTCGTTCAGTAGCAGGTATTACTCCAGCGCAATATCGCAAAGAAAAAAGCATTCATAATGATACTACAATCCAATAATAGTGGTATTTTCCCCAAAATGTATGCCCTTACATCATGGTTGTGTACTTGTTAGAATGATTAAGAAGCTAATAAGTCCACGAAAGCTTACAAAACAAAAGGGGTTGTGTAATCGTGTACAAAAACAAAAAAATGCTAGTCCTATTAACGTTGTGTTTCACATTATTGGTCGCTGGATGTGGTAATAACTCATCTAAAGAAGGAAACTCTTCAGCTAATGGTGGTAACGGTGGTAGTGATGCTGGAACAGAAAAAGTAACAATCAATTTTATGCATTTATGGCCTGAAGGTATTTCAGCAGGACAAAACAAAATTGTTAATGAAATTATTAACGAATATCAAGCAGAACATACAAACGTAACGATCAAGACAGAAGTACTTGAGAATGAGCAATATAAAAATAAATTAAAAGTATTATCAGCTTCTAACAAGCTACCCGATGTTGGTGTAACTTGGGCAGCTGGATTCATGCAACCATATGTAGAAGGTAACTTATTTGCACCGATCGAGGAACTATTAGATGGTTCACTTAAAGATCAATTCGTTGCAGGTACTACTGAAGCGTATTCTATGAATGATCACACTTATGCTCTACCGTTAGAGTTTAATATCGCACCAATTTACTATAACAAAGCTATTTTTGAACAGTACAAATTAGAAGTACCAGCAACATATGAAGAGTTCCAAAATGTTGTGAAAGTGCTTGTAGACAATGGTGTTACTCCGATTGCCCTTGGTAACAAGGATCGTTGGACAGGTTCACTATGGTATATGTACTTGGCTGATCGTATTGCTGGTCAAGAAACATTGGCAGGAGCTATTGCAGGATCAGGATCTTTCGCTGATGCAGGATTAGTTCAAGCAGCAACAGAGGTTCAAAATCTTGTTGATGCTAATGCATTCAACAAAGGTTTCAATGGACTATCTAACGATGAAGGTAAATCAGAATTTGTTAACGAGAAAGCAGCTATGTACTTGATGGGAACTTGGGAATTACCAAACTTCACAACAAATGAAGATTACACACAAGAGTTCAGAGATAAAGTAGGTTTCTTCAAATTCCCTGTCGTTGATGGTGGAAAAGGTAATATCGATGGCTGGGTTGGTGGCCCAGGTGTTGGACTATTCGTAGCAGAAAATTCTAAAGTAAAAGAAGAGTCTAAAGCATTTGTAGAGTACTTTGTTCAGAAATGGGGCGAGCGTGCTGTAACAGGTGCAGGTGTTATTCCAGCAACGAAAGTAGATACTTCTACACTTGATCTTCCTGCACTATATATTGATTTGTTCAATGAAATGAACAAAGCTAGCAGTATTACACTATTTGCTGATGTGCAGATGGAAGCAGATGATGCTGAAGTACATCTTAATCAAATCCAAGCTTTATTCGGTAAAGCAAATACTCCAGAGCAATTCGCACAAGAACATGATACAGCAATTTCTGCGGGGCAATAAGATGTAGCGCAATAACCTATATCTAGAAATGGCTTATCTGTACCTTATTCAGATAAGCCATTTCTTTCAATTATTGACCCATGAAAGGAGTTATTACTAATGGATAAAGTTATGTCAAACAAAAAGATTATTGCATTATACGTATTACCAGCATTACTGTTCATTCTTGCAATTGTATATGTGCCTATCGTATTAACAGGATATTATGGGCTACATGAATGGAATGGTATCGGTGCAATGAAATTTATTGGATTAGATAACTATAGTGCCGTACTACAAGATAAAGATTTCTGGAGTAGTGCAGGTCACTCATTGTTATTAGCAGTATTCTCTACATTGAGTTTAGTAATCTATTTGGCTGTGGCATTAGTGCTATCTTCCAAAATTAAAGGTTCTAATTTATTACGTAAAATTTATCTAATACCTATGTTGTTATCATCAGTAGCTATCGCGCAATTATGGATGAAAATTTATCACCCGACGAATGGAATTATTAATACACTTTTAGAAGCATTAGGATTTACTAATACACCAGAATGGTTAGCGAATCCCTCCATTGTGTTATATGCCTTAATTATTCCGATTATTTGGCAATATGCTGGATTTTACATTTTGATCTACTATGCTGCATTGAAAAATATACCATCATCACTTGAAGAGGCAGCAACGATTGATGGGGCAAATGCCTTCCAAATTGCATATAAAATCAAATTACCTCTAGCGATGGAAGTCATTAAAGTTACGATTGTTCTGGCTCTTGTAGGGTCATTGAAATATTTTGATTTGATTTATGTTATGACTAATGGTGGTCCTAATGGAGCTAGTGAAGTAATGGCTTCTTATATGTATCGCATTGCCTTCAAATCTTATGACTTTGGTTACGCTAGTGCAATAGGATTCTTCCTATTAGTAATCTGTCTAGTAGTAACTTGGATTGTTCGTAAATTAACCGCAACAAAAGAACAAATTCAATATTCATAGAGTTTGCTTCCGAAGTAACTTTTTATATAACTAGAAAGTACATCGAAAGTGAATGAAAGTTTTACTTATGCTTCCGATGTTACTTTTCATATTCAAGAAATTATATCAGGAAGTGAATGAAAAGTTTTAGGAGGTAATGAATGATGCAAGGAACAATTCCGATTGAACATAAAAAATCTAACCAATATGGTAAAGGCGTAGTTAATAAGTTCGGCTATGGCTTGTTGTATGTAGTTCTTGCCGGCGTAGCGGTATTTCAAATATTTCCTTTAGTCTGGTTAATGTTCTTCTCACTAAAAAACAATCAAGAAATATTTAATATGTCCCCATTAGCTTTGCCTACTAATCCTAAATGGGAAAACTACGCAAAAGTATGGAATTCAGGAAATATCGATGTTTATTTCTTAAATAGTGTGTGGATTACGATTGCAGCTACAGCGATAACAATTCTAGTAGCGAGCTTAGTTACATTTGCAATAACACGCATGAAATGGAAAGGCAGTTCGTTCGTGTTAGGATTATTTATGGTGGCAATGATGATTCCTGTTCACTCCACATTAATCCCATTGTTCAATATGTTTAGTAAAGCACATCTTATCGACCATCCATTATCATTAATTGCCAGTTATGTAGCATTCAATATGCCCATCACAATTATGATTTTATTAGGATTCTATTATACGCTTCCGAAAGAAGTTGAAGAAGCGGCAGTCATCGATGGATGCTCTGTACACAAGATTTTCTTTAGAATTGTATTTCCAATGACAAGTTCTGTACTTGCAACTACAGGTATCATTAACATCATTTATAACTGGAATGAGTTTATATTTGTAAATACATTTATTAGTTCGGATAATTACAAAACGCTTACTGTCGGCATTCAGAATTTTATTGGTCAGTATACGACTGACTGGGGTGCGATTGGTGCGACACTAATGATTAGTATATTACCTATTCTTATCGCGTTCTTGTTCCTATCTGATAAAATTGTAGAAGGTATTGCTGCAGGTTCTGTTAAAGGATAAGGATGCTATCCATGTTCATAAAAGAGCGCTATGAATTTTTTAGTGGGAATAAAGGGAATATATAGAAATAAATAATATAATATGATATATTATGAATAGCGAAGAAGCACTTCCTGAGATGTCTCAGAGGTGCTTCTTTTTTTGTTGCAGATGAAATTGAGGCTAAACCTCACAAAATAAAGTCCAAAAAATATTGAGAGAAGGAGAATGAATATGAAAAGATTAATACTTGTCGTAATGATCTGTTGTTTAGTTGTAGGGGGAACAGGTGCTATAAGTGCAGCTGGAAGTGATATTCCTATGTTCAAAGTAAATGGAAAATTATTCGTGACCCCGGAGGGTGAACCAGCACCATATGTCAACAAAGATAATAGAACAATGGGTTCGCTACGTTTAATAGCTAGTGCATTAGGCGTTGAAAGTAAAAATATTAAATGGTCGTCAGCAACAAATACAGCGACTCTAGTACGTGGTACAAATACGGTTTCGGTTGTTGTCGGTAAAAAAGAAATTACGGTGAATGGAAAGAAAGTGGTTATGGACACGATTGCTGAAATGAAAAAAGGTCGTGTGTTCATTCCTGCTCGTTTCATTGCACAAGGTTTAGGTGTAAAGATCGGATATGATGCTGCTACTGGTACAGTATCGTTTAATACAGGAGAAGTTGCTAAACATAACTTTGAGGACTATGGTTTGACTCCGCTAGTGGAGTTACCACTTGAATTAACAGCTAATGGATTGAAAATGACGGTTAACGAAGCTTATGTCTACCCAACAAGTTCAACAGAAGCAAAGGCACTGGATAGCAAGTATGATATATGGAAATTTGAAGATGCCTATTACCTTGTGTGGGTGAATGTAACGCTTGAGAATGTTTCTAAGAAGCGTATTGCTACGGACTATAGTGATATGTTGAGAAAGGTTGCCGTTATGAACGGAGCAGGAAATGAGTTAACTTATTCGTTTTCATGGTTAGATAAATATGATGGATTCAACAATATAGAACTTCTTGCGAACTGGGAGCTTAACCCTGGTGAAAAACTGACAAGTAATATTCCATTTGTAGATTTAGTCAATAAAGAGTTAGAGTTTGTTGCTATCAGTGTTTTAAACGGTAGTTCTATAAAAGAAGCATTAATCGCTGAAAAAGGAGATAAATAGATGAAAAAGATTGTAGCTATATTCTTAGCTTTAGCATTATTTACACCACTAGTTTCTAGTGGTGTTAAAGTTAAAGCTGAAACGAATACAGTTTTAGAAAAGAGAACTTTGAAAGACCTTAAAGAAGAAATATTCGATTCTCCTAATACAACAAAAACATTTACTTTCTCTTTTCCAAAGGAAGCAGAAAATATAGTGAAAGGTTCATTTCAATTTTCGGGGAAAGGTGAGATTGTTGGAGAACCTAAAGTAGATCCAAAAACAAGAGAAATAACAGTAACTTTAAAGGGAAAGGAAAAGTTAGTCAGTTCAAAGAAAGTAATAGGATATGCTACCGCTTCTAAAATGGAGTTCCCCTCCAATCCAGGTAATGCCATGTGTCGTTACAGTGACGGTATAGATTGGCAAATAGCATCGGTGAAAACAACAGATTTCACACAAACTATGTTTAGGTTTTCTAATATGAAAGGTATGCCAAGCGATGTTCCTTATGAGTCTCTAAAAAAACAAAAGATAGCTACCTTTGTAGATATTAAATTGCCAACAACAGGAATATATTGGTTTACAGTTTTATTAGATGAAAACGGTAAAGTTATGCAGGATAAAAACGGTAAAGATATTATGGTGAGTGTGCCTACAAATCAAGTTGAGACAAGCACTATTGAGCTACCAACAAGTGCAGTAAGTTCAACAATGGGAAGCCCTATTTTTAAGAATGGGTATGATGCAAAAAATCCTACAATCGGAGTGCAATATAATGCAACAGAAGAAAGACCATTAAAATCTTTAGGAGTCATTAAGACCAATAACCCTGCTTTTCTAACTGGTCATGCAGCTTGCTATATGTATGCTAGTCCAATGTCATACTACGTCACAGCTACAACATTACCTAGTCAATCCTTCGACTATAGCGGTACGATCTCATTCCAATACACTAAACCAACCAAAGCATATATCGTAGGAACATTAACTGCTAATCCAACAAGCACTAAATTTAATGATAAAGATGTAAAAGTAAAATTAACACTTGATGGTGAAGTAAAGAATTTAAGTGATCCTGGTGCGATAGATTATTACATGATCTATATTCGTACCGAAGATAGTTCGATTAATCCACCTGGTATACGAATAGAGGGAATAGGACAATTAAAAGTAAGTGGTTCAATAGATTTTACAATTCCAAAAAGCAAGATGACAGGAAAGACAGAGTACACAGAAATTTATGTTGGTCAAGTGAGAGCTTATTATAAATCAAGTTCATACTTTGTAGATCCAGTGAACGGAAAATTTATGAGTTCGGGACAGTTAAGAGCAACCTCAATAGTATACAAAGAAAGCACACCACCCCCTCCACCCCCGCCACAGAGACACGCACCTACAGCAGTCATTGGCTCAATCTCAGAAGTGCTGCTAGGAGATGATCTTTTTGTTCATGGCTATGATTCTTTTGATAGTGATGGAACGATCGAAACCTATCGATGGACAATGAATGGTGCTAAAAATCCCATTACTAAAAATGAAATTGACGGTACAATTTGGTACGACACATTAGGTGCAAAATCGATTGATTTGTGTGTAGTTGATAACGATTATTTACAAGATTGCACGAAACATTCTCTTATTGTCACCGAGCCGATAGTAAAAGCAAATATAACGCAAACAGGAACGTTGAAAGAAAATAGAAAAGTAACATTGACCGCAAATGCCAAAACCTCCTCTCGTTATCCGATCTTAGATAGTAAGACCTCATGGAAGATAGAATCGGCATATGGTGACATTCCCCCATCTCAAATTAAAACAAGTAGCCCCCTCAAAGGAAAATCCAATATTGATGTTCTATTCAAGAAACCAGGCGATTACAAAGTTACATTGTATATGGAAAATACGTTAGGTTATAACGATGAAATTACAAGGATTTATACGATTCTTCCGGATGAAGTGCCATATACTAACTTTACTTTCCAAGAGAAAATCTATCGAGATTCAGTGAAAGGTAATATTGCAACATTTGAATTTACCGATCGTTCTTATTCCACCGATGGGGATCAGATTGCTAGTCGTAAGTGGTATGTAATTTTTGATGCGAATAACGATGGCATATTCAACGAACCGAAAGTGTTGTTCAACAGTGGTAATGAAACGAATGTTATTTACGAGAGTACACATGTCGGAAAATATAGATTCTTCCTCGAAGTACAAGAAGAATTTGGACAACCAACGATTGATGCCTTTGTAACAGCAAATGACCGAAGAAAATCTAATACGTGGGAATAAAGGAGACATAGATGAAGAAGGTAGCGAAAAAATTCATACTCATTATGCTAATGCTGCTCGTTATTTTTTCTTCATTATCCATAACTACTTTTGCAGTTGAAAAGAAGGATGAAAAGGGAGAGATTCTTAATCTTCCTCCTTTTGTGGATTTTGAAGTTAAAGAAAAACGTAAAGTAGATGTTATCGTTGATGTTGGTAACACCAGTTACACCACTGAACAAATCAATAGTATGGTCAATGAGCAGCTAAGACCAAAATTACAAGAGAATGGTGTAGACTACAAGATTCATATTGAGAAGAGTAGTGAGGGTACTACTAGGCAGTATTACTTCTCGGGACTTCCTGGTACAACTTGGGGAAATAAGGGGTTATGGTATTACGATATCGTAACTAAAGAGCATGTTTTCGTAAAGGATATAGGGCTTGATAATATCCGTAATGCTTATATAGACCCTGATACTGGATTAATATTCATGTCAACGATTGATCCCTGGGGAAGTTATTCATTAATTAAAGTATCATATACAGGAGTAAATGATAAAGTACCCAACTATCCTTTTACAAGTGTAACTACTTACTTTAACAGTAATCAAAATATAGACTTCAGCATTACTAGCGATGGCTACGCATTAGCAGATTATGGGGGAGGGTATGGAAATGGAATAACAGCTTATCCTATTAAACTACTTACTAATGGTACATATGGGGTAGCAAAGGCTGTGGTTGATAGTGAAAATATAATATCGAGTGTAACAAATGAATATCGAATGGTAGCTGGTCTTAACGATAGTATGATATGGACAGGTATTCATTACAGTAATAAACCCGCCAGTGTATACTACGTTAAGGATTATTTGCCATTTCATAAGATCCAATTTAATAATTGGAATCAAAAAGCTACTTTATTAAAACGAAACATTATGACTTATAGCGATGTAGGTATATTTAAATCTACTGGAGATATTATGTATGTATCAGCTAGTGTAGACGCTTACGATAGGGTAAGTGCTCCTAGTACTGTTATATATCATCCGATTACAAATACTTATACTGAATTCGAAATAGTAAATAATAATCAATACCCTACTCAACCGCGTTTTTACGTTATGGATGATAATAGACTAATATACATTGGAATAAACGATGGACAACCTTATATCTACGAGGACTACAGAGATACCTCTACTAAAAAGTTGCTTAAAGGGCTAGAAGGAACATCAACATATGTAGGAACTAGTATGCCATCAAGTCATATCAGTAGTTATATATTCTTTCACAATAATTTCTTAGTCGATTGGCAAACCCGTTATGCTTCTAAAGTAATGAATGTAGATACTGGTGAAGTACTGCAATTTGCATGGGATAGAACAGTAAACTTTATTCAATACCCCAAGTGGTACACATCCAAACAACGTAAAATAACAGATATAATCGAAGAAGTTCCTTATCGTACAGATGCAGAAAAATATTATGTCCGTATCGATGATTTATCTATCCCACATTTGGATCGAGAATCAACATTAGGTAATACCATTACGATACTATCTAAAAATCAAATCAATTATATGAGTATCGGAAACAGTAATAACGAAGCCGTAACAAATAAAATTCAATCGGCTTTAGGAACAACTCAACGTTATAGTATTAGTGAGATACAAACCGCATTTAATAAGGTTGGCAGCTATATTACAGACAGAAAAGAAGTAGATCTTCATATCTTAATGGGTAAACCAGGCGTAACAGAAGCTACCATAAAATTAACTATAAAGAGTATGACTACTAATCTATTGAAAGATAATATTATCGTTACACCGCATTATGTGAAAGGTACAGACAATTCAACGTTATATGAACTATTAAATCAAGTCAATTGGCGTGATGATCGCAATAATTATGTTTTATTCCTTCATCAAAGCATGATGACAGAATTTAGTGATCCACTCGTTGAAGAAGAGATTTCCTTACTGTTGAAAGGTAATTATGCTTTCTTTACCGCTATGGGAAGTACTAGTAATAAGAGTGCTAATGAAAGTTTAATTGCTTCTAATAATGGAAATGGTTATTTCTTTGCCGGAACAAATATTTCTCATATGTCTACAAGGCTACAAGAATATATGATACAAACTGCTGTTAAAAATCCAAAACGTGTCTCTGACACATTAGTACTAAATTATGATAGTACAACAGGCGATTACAGTTCTGATGTATTGATTAATACGTACTATGAAGATTTTGAGAGTGACCGGAAGATTAATGAACGTTTCCGTACTACTCATGATCCTAGTGTATATGAAAACAACACAGGTGTAATGGAAGGGATAGGGAAGTACCAGGAATCACCAACAACTAAATTCACAAAAGTTGGACTTTATGAAATGGTGGTTCAAGTGCAAGATGATCCTACAGCAAATGCTAATTTTAGTAATTACAATCTATGGAGTCAAGATTCATTATCTCGCTTAGTTCTATATGTGCATCGTGCACCAGTAGCCGAGTTCTCCGCTATCGTTAATGCGAGTAGAATGTTAACACTAACAGATTACTCTTATGACCTAGATCGTTACTCACAGCGTAACAAAGGGGTAACGACATGGGTTTGGAAGTGGAAGAAGGTAGACGATGCAGAATGGACAGTAGGTAAGCCATCGAGCCAAATACTAGCCAATACCGATTATTTTGTTTCTTTGAAAGTAAAGGATATTGATGGAGCTTGGTCAAGTGAAGTTGTAAAGTATGTAACGACAAAGCCTTACAATCAACCACCAGTTGCTCTATTTACAATTGATCCCAAATCGGTATCGTGGAACAAGCAAGCGATAATAACGGATCGCTCTTATGATCCCGATGGTGACAGCATTACATCAAGAGAATGGAAAGTGTATCGAGACTATCAAGTAATTCTAAGTAGCGGTACAACACCAACATTGAATCAAATCAAAGCTGCTGCTGTATCTGCAGGATTTAACGCTTTAGGCAATTATAAATTATCGTTACGAGTGAAAGATTCAGAGTATTGGTCAGAAACATATACCGATTACGTAGAAATAATTAACTTCCCACCAATTGCAGAGTTTGAACCATTAGCAGACACGTTTAGAGATAGCGTGAATAAAGTGGTCAATACGACGGTTAATCCCGATCAAGACGGTGACAATGTTGCCTATCAATGGATGTTATCTTATAGAGGTAAAACGTATAGTCTAGGAACAGCTCAACATCCAAGCTTCAAAGTGAAAGTCTTAGGGTTAGGCAAATTAGCAGTAGGAACATGGCAGCTAGAATTAAAAGCTAGTGATCCATTAGGGGCTAGTAGCTATATGACACGTTCATTTAATGTGTTGAATCAAACACCGACTACGACAATTACAAGTGGTCGTTCTACTGGTTATATTAATGAACCATATGCTTATACATCTAGCAGATCCGATGCAGATACAGAAGATGTAGCAAGCTTACAGTCATTTTGGCGGTTAACATCACCATCGGGTAAAGTGAAAGAATGGTATACACAGAACATATCCATTACGTATGTTGAAAAAGGATCTTATGTATTAGAAAATTGGGTAGTTGATCAATTAGATGCGAAAAGCGAGGTACAGAATATAGCTATTACAATTTTGAATCAAGCACCAATCCCTGGATTTACGACTAATCCATCGATCACCTACCGTGGAGAATCGATTAAGTTCGTAAGTACAGCTACTGATATGGATGGATATATTGATAAGCATAAATACGAATATGTAACAGATGAAGGGACAATATTCACACTAAGTGCAAGTACAGATTTCGAAAAATCATTTAGTACAATCGGCGATTTGAATATTAGACAAACTGTAACCGATAATGACGGTGCTACAGCAGTTACGACGAAGAAAGTTATGATTGTTAATCGTCCCCCAGTCGTTAAAGTTACTACCCCTTCAGGAACAACCCCCTCTACTGCTACTACCTTTACTTCATTAACGCCAACAATTTACTGGAAAATGACAGATGAAGATAATGACCAACAAGAGAAATATGAAGTTGTCTTAAAATCTGCTATTGGAACAGTATTGCAAACTTCCAAGGTTACTACAGGTTCTGGCCAATCTTTCGTCATTCCAAGCAATTGGAACCTTCTTGAAAATACGATATATCGAGTTACTGTTAGATCGTTTGATGGCTATGATTGGAGTCAATATGCATCGGATAAATACTTTAATATTATTACTAATCAACTACCCGAAGCGGGTTTTACATGGTCACCCTCAGCAATATGGGAAGGGGATGCTATTCAGATTAAACATCAAGTGAAAGACAGTGATGAGGATACGTTGCTTGTTCAATATAAAGTAACAGCGCCAGATGGAACAGTTACGGTGTATCCTAATTCGAATACTAGTTATTCGCTAACAAAAGCTAAATATTATAGCGATGCATTTGTGATCAACCCAGCTTTAGTTGGGAGATATGTCATTGAGCAAACGGTATCCGATGGAAAGAGCGATGTAGTGACTCTAACCCAGCGATTAAATGTCAATGAGTTAGATGTCATCGGTGAAGTCGTCCATACCGATCAATGGGAGCAATATAGACTTCGCTTTAATCAATCAGCAACGGAGAATGGTCAGTCCCTTTGGCATAGTAATCAATTTTATGCAGGAGAAAAATTCATATTAAAGGCAAAGACTACAAATACGGGCGTTATGGATTCAAGTTCAAATTTGAACGGTAATACTTATGCCAAAGAGGTAAAGGTATCACTGCTGAATAAATACGATACGACTCTGCTTCGTCAAAATGTTACGAATTGGATAGGTGAGCTGTGGCATACCGAATTTACAAATATGAAAAAAGGGAAGTATGATGTAATCTTTGAGGCGACTTATTCTAATGGTATTGTCAAACAATATGCTGTTACTTTAGAAATTATCGGGAAAGCTTCATCATTTGTAAGTTTACATCGCTGGAAGTAGATTTTTAGAAATGAAAAGGGGATGGCTCACTAGTCATATTTCAATGACAAGTTGGCATCCCCTTTCTGCATACGACTATTAATGCATTGCTTTGAATTGTTCGAAGAAGCGGTCAATTGCATAGTATGCAGCGCCTCTAACTGCAGATTGTTCTTGTAATTCAGCGAACAAAAACTGTAACTGTTCCGTTTGGAACGAAAGGGCACGCTGTTGTACGGTTTTTTGAATAGATGGCATTATCCACTCGGCAGCTCGACTCATCCGATTACCAATCATGACGCTATCTGGATTCAAAGTATTAATGATATTAGCGATTCCAATACCAAGATAATAGCCAATCCTCTCAAATAACTGTAGGACACGATCATCGCCATTTTCGGCTGCTTGTATCAATTCATCAAGATTTTCAAATCCAAATGCTGCAGCATCTTCTAAAAGTGCTTTTTCAGAAGCATACAGTTCCCAGCATCCTAGATTGCCACAAGTACATTCTTTTCCATTGAAATCGATGGACAAATGCCCTAGCTCACCAGAAAAACCAGATGTGCCTTTGTAAAGTTCTTTATCTAGTATGATTCCTGAACCAATGCCATAGCCAACGCTTAAATAAATTTGATTGCGAATACCTTTACCAGCACCATATTTCTGCTCACCTTGAGCTCCAGCATTTGCCTCATTATCAATAATAACAGGGTAATCAAATCGTTCTTCTAACATTTGCTTTAGTGGGACTTCACGCCATTTCATATTGGGCGCAAATAGAATCGTTCCATTTTGATCCACAATACCAGGCACACCAACACCGATCCCGACAATGCCATAAGGACTCTCAGGAGCTTGCTTAATAAATGTATCTATACATTGAACTAACGAATCAAATGCTAGCTCTCTTTTCTGGTTGGAAAGTTTTTGGTAGTATTCCTTTACAATATTCCCGTTAAGTTCAACAAGCACCCCGCGAATATAATTGACTCCAAGGTCGACCCCAATTGCATATCCTGCTTTATCATTAAATAGTAGAAGGACTGGCTTACGACCACCGCTCGATTCTCCGGGACCGATCTCAATTACTAAATTATGATCAATCAATTCCGTTACTAAATTAGAAACAGTAGCTTTATTTAACCCAGTTTGCTCAGATACTTGAGCACGGGAGAGTGGAGCATATTTTCGAATGCAACTCAAAACAATATAAGAATTCAATTTCTTCACTAGAGCAAGATCACCTGTAGATTTGGCGTTCAAAGAGAAACCTCCGTCCGTAGATTTGATTCTAAAAATATTATAGCATAAAACTTAGTTTATTTAATGGACAAACTAAGTGTTGACGTTTTGTTTACATGAGAGTAGAGCATTTATTTGCATTACTCTATCATTTCTTGTCAGTGTGATCTTAAGAAATTCGCTATAAACTTTAAGAAATTTTCTTTATTTATTAATTTATACATAAACTAATAAATTGAATTAAATTATGTTAAATTGGTGAAATAATCAAAAACACCCCCTAAATATCACAAAACGTGGTAAAATGTAGAAATATATAAAAAGAGAGGGGATACATATTTTATGAAAAAGACTTATTTGATGATTATTACATTAGTCGCACTTATTATTATATCAGGGTGCGCAGGAACTAAACCAAATAATAATAGTACCAATGCAACTCCAACGCCTACACCTGATGCTAGTGAGGAAACTACTCCAACACCTGAGCCAACTGAGGAACCAAATGAAAGTGAAGCTTCTTACGCTCAAGGAGATAAATTTACATTAGGCGAATGGGATATAACATTGGATTCATTCGAGTTTAATAAAGAAGTTAGCGATGATATATTTACTTCTAGTGCTGAAGAAGGAAATAAATTCATAGTTTTGAACTACACTGTACTGAATAACGGAAAAGAATCTTCTACGTTTACAGGTATGCTCGGTAGTATAAAGATGAAAGCTCTTTATAAGGATGAGTATGAGTATGGTAGTACTACTACGATGATAGATGGCGATTTGAGTAAGAGTACTGTGAAGCCGTTATCTTCAAAAACAGGATTTGTAGTCATTGAAGTTCCAGATGTTGTGGCAGATACAGAAGATAGTCTTGTGTTATCAATTGATAATAACGGAGAAAAAGCTCAAATTAAATTAAGATGATAATGTATGAGTAGTTGTAAATGAAGTTTGATGTATAGGCTGGATTCGGTGTTACTAGAATCCAGCCTATTTCATTTTTAGATCATTCTGTAGTAAACATATATAACAACTTATCGAAAGTCTGGAAACTGTAAAGGATGTATTTCAGGAGATTGAATTAGAAGATTAATTTATTTAGAAATACTTAGTTTATTTAATAGACAAACTAAGTATTTCTGTGTTATTGTAATACCAAGGTTACAAGATAAAGCGATTTCAATTATATGTTTTGAGGTCATTATCTCGTAAGAAATTCATTCATCATTAGACTAATTTATTTTAGGTTTAAGCTTCCGATGCTACTTTTGTTTACTAAGAAGATTATCGAGAAGTTACAAAAAATTTAGGAGGATTCATTATATGACTTATTTTACTAGCTTTGATAAAATTCAATTCGAAGGTAAAACTTCTAAAAACCCATTTGCATTCAAACAATACAACCCAAGCGAAGTAGTTTTCGGTAAAACGATGGAGGAACATCTTCGTTTCGCAGTTGCATATTGGCATACATTTAACGCTAACGGTACAGATCCTTTCGGTTCTGCTACAATGATTCGTTCTTGGGATAAATTTGATGGTCTAGATCGCTCTAAAGCTCGCGTTGAAGCTAACTTTGAATTCATGGACAAATTGAACATTCCTTACTACTGCTTCCATGATGCAGATATCGCTCCTGAAGGTGCAACACTACAAGAAACAAACAAAAACATCGATGTAATCGTTGCGATGTTGAAAGACTACCAAAAACAAACAGGTAAAAAACTACTTTGGAACACAGCTAACAACTTTACAAACCCTCGTTATGTTCACGGTGCTGGTACAGCTGTTAATGCTAATGCTTACGCTTTTGCAGCAGCTCAAATTAAAAAAGGTCTAGAAGTTGGTAAAGAACTAGGCGCTGAAAACTATGTATTCTGGGGCGGTCGTGAAGGTTACGAATCTCTTCTTAATACGAATATGGCTCTTGAGCTTGATAACCTTGCTCGTCTATACCAAATGTCAATTGATTATGCTAATGAAATCGGTTTTGATGCTCAATTCCTAATCGAGCCTAAACCAAAAGAGCCAACAACTCATCAATATGATTTCGATGCAGCTACTACAATTGCATTCCTACAAAAATATGGTTTACAAGATAAATTCAAACTTAACCTTGAAGCTAACCATGCTACATTAGCTGGTCATACTTTCGAACACGAAATCCGTGTAGCTGCAACAAACGGTATGCTTGGATCTCTAGATGCTAACCAAGGTAACATGCTACTTGGTTGGGATACGGATGAATTCCCAACGGATCTATATTCTACAACTCTAACTATGTACGAAGTTCTTAAAGCTGGCGGTATTGGTCGCGGTGGTGTTAACTTCGACGCTAAAGTTCGTCGTACTTCATTCGAAATGGATGATCTTGCTCTAGGTCATATCGCTGGTATGGATAGCTTCGCATGGGGCCTAAAAGCTGCTGCGAAACTTATCGAAGAAAAAACTTTCGATAGCCTAATTGATGATCGTTATGCAACATTCACAACTGGTATCGGTGCAGATGTTGTTGCAGGTAAGTCTTCACTTAAAGCTCTTGAAGCACACGCTTTAACAAACCCAGTTGTTGATAACAGATCTGGTCGTATTGAGAGACTGCGTCTGCAACTTAGCGAAGCGATCTACAGCGTATAGGTAGTTCAAAAAAGCAGACTTTGATAACGATGATTGACTTCGTAGTATATTCGACATCGAAGATGAAGCGAACTTGGGAAGTCCGGTACGCGTGTACCAAACTTGCGTTTCCTCCTTCCTCAAGTAGCGCTCCATCTTCTTGGTGCTGAAAGCCCGCTTTTTAAACCCTCATTGGAATAGGGAAATTCAAAATTCCAAATAAATTATAATGCTCAGTTAACTTCTCTTCATGAGAAGATAACCGAGTAACATATATAGTTCAGATAATGCTTCCGAAGCGAGAATTCGTTTCAGGAAGCATTATCTGAAATTACGGACAAACTCAATGCTTCAGAAGTAACTTTTCGTCTGCTAGGAAGCCATTTCAAGAAGATACAAAAAGTTTTAGGAGGATACATTCAATGAGCTATGTTATTGGTGTTGATTTAGGTACGAGTGCGGTTAAAACTTTGCTCATAGATCGTAAAGGTAATATTGCAGCGGAAGCTACACGTAGCTATCCACTTTTCCATGACCGTCCAGGATACAGTGAACAACGTCCAGAAGATTGGGTTACTGCAACAATTGAAGCTATGAATGAAGTGGCTTCTGCAAATGGTGTTGATGCATCAACTATCGAAGGTATTAGCTTCTCGGGTCAAATGCATGGTTTAGTTCTATTAAATGAATCTGGCGAAGTTGTACGTAACGCAATTCTTTGGAACGATACTCGTACAACTGCGGAGTGCCGTGAGATCGAAGCTACTCTTGGAGAAACTCTACTTAGTGTAACTCGTAATCCTGCACTTGAAGGATTTACATTGCCGAAAATTTTATGGGTTCGTAAGCATGAGAAAGAATTATTTGATCAAGCTTCAATCTTCTTATTACCTAAAGACTATGTACGTTACCGTTTAACTGGAGAGTTGCATATGGATTATTCCGATGCAGCTGGTACATTACTATTGGACGTGGCTGGAAAAGTTTGGAGCGAAGAAGTGTTGAAAGCATTCGATCTACCTGCTAGTTTCTGCCCTCCACTTGTAGAATCACATGGTCTTGTTGGTACACTTCTCCCTGAAGTTGCTACTGCATCTGGATTATCTGCATCGACTAAAGTATTTGCAGGTGGAGCAGATAATGCATGTGGCGCGATCGGAGCTGGTATTTTATCTGAGGGGTTAACGCTAAGCAGTATTGGCACTTCAGGTGTTATTCTTTCTTATGAGAACGACAAAGACAAAGATTTCGCAGGGAAAGTTCATTTCTTCAATCATGGTAAAGAAAATTCATTCTACGCAATGGGCGTTACGCTTGCAGCTGGCTACAGTTTGAGCTGGTTCAAGAAAACATTTGCTGCTAATGAATCATTTAACGAAATGCTAGCTGGAATTGAAGAAGTTCAGCCTGGTTCTAATGGATTGCTGTTTACACCATATTTAGTTGGTGAACGTACACCACATCCAGATGCTAACATTCGTGCAAGCTTTATTGGTGTTGATGGTTCTCATGAACGTGTTCACTTTGCACGGGCTGTAATGGAAGGGATTACTTTTAGCTTGAATGAATCGGTAGATATGTTCCGTCAAGCAGGTAAAGTTGTTGATAAAGTTGTATCTATCGGCGGTGGAGCACAAAATCCAGTTTGGCTTCAAATGCAAGCTGATATTTTTAATGCTACTGTTGTTTCACTTGAGAATGAACAAGGTCCAGGTCTAGGTGCAGCAATGCTTGCAGCATACGGTTGTGAATGGTTCGCTAGTTTAGAGGAATGTGCGAATCAATTTGTTAAGCATGCGGATAGTTATGAACCTAATGCTGAAGCTGTGGAGCAATATGCTGATTTATTCCGTATTTATCAGCAAATTTATGTACAAACAGTTTCAATTAATGAACAATTACTTCCATTCCGTGGATAATTCATATGTATAAAAAGCTCCTTCTTGTTGGATAACTAAGTTATATCCTTAAGCCTTTAGCTTAGGAATGAACTTGTCCAATAGAAGGAGCTGTTTGTATGTCATCGCCGACTGCGATTGTATTTGATTTTCCTGATGAACAAAGTACGTTAAATGCTTTTTCATTATTACAAGAGCTTGGCTACGATCCTTCTTTACATGATGCAACAAGGTTACATATTCATGTAATTAATGAAGATCTCACTTCGGCACTTGAGATTACGCAAGCTAATGGAGGCACTTTAGTTGAACAGTCTCATATTCAAGATGAGTTAATTGCTTCAACAGCCTATGGACTAGATGCGATCTCAATTCCTGCATATCTAGTTAATGAAGATTTAATTGCACAAGAAGAAGAGCTACCAACTATTGAAGGTCTTTCATCCTTTTCAGCGTACGATTAGCAATAGAGGTAGTTCAAAAAGCAAACTTTGATAACGAAGTAAAGTAGGAAGCTTAATCGGCATCGAATATGCCCCCCATCGAAAGCCTGCGTGTGCTCACGTACACAAAACGTACGCTGTGCTACTCGTTTTCGCTGTGGGTCATCTTCTCGATTCTGAAAGCACGCTTTTTGAACCTTCATTGTAAGTGAAAGATTAGAAACAGGCTATAGTATCGAAGGATTTTTCAATCCTAAGTGCTATAGCCTGTTTATTTTATTACTATTGTAAAATCAAACTCTCGGCAGCATCACGTCCAGCATTATAGCCTGTAGTGAATGCAGCTGTAATATTGTAACCACCAGTGTATCCGTGAATATCGAGAATTTCACCACAGAAGTACAATCCGCTCATGAATTTAGATTCCAATGTGCTAGGATTAATCTCTTTCAAAGTAACGCCCCCGCCTGTTACGAAAGCTTCCTCAATGGATAAGGAATCATGTATTCGGATAGGCAAGGCTTTAATAAGATTGGCTAACTCAATCCATTCTTGTTTTGGAATATGATCGAAAGTGAGTTCTTCATGTAGATTCGCTCGTCGCATCAAAAGTGGAATCATTCTTTCGGGCACGAATGATTTGAGTACGTTTTTCACCATCTTCTTAGCATCACTTTGACACAGTAAATAGGATTCATCATGAACTTCTTGCACGGTTAACTCTGGTTTAAGATCGACGGTTACTCGGACGGGTGTGCCTGTACTCTTCATTAATTCCTTAACAACAAATTGACTACAACGAAGGACTATTGGGCCAGAAATTCCAAAGTGAGTAAAGATCATATCTCCTTGATGTGTAATCAGTTTCTTTCCCTTTAA
Organism: Candidatus Pristimantibacillus lignocellulolyticus; assembly: GCA_023639215.1. NCBI lineage: Bacteria > Bacillati > Bacillota > Bacilli > Caryophanales > Paenibacillaceae > Pristimantibacillus (SeqCode) > Pristimantibacillus lignocellulolyticus (SeqCode). The sequence continues at coordinate 257,421 of CP097899.1, read as the reverse complement.
ACTCCAAGCAGAAAGAGTGACATCCCGTAAGGACAATCCTTGAAGTTCTTTGCCTGCAATAAAGTGTTCTCTTGACACAAGTGGAACTTCTGTAGGAAATAATTCGGAAATCGAATGTCCGGCTTCCTCAGCCCATGCATATCCATCACCTGTCGAACCAGTGTGTGGTACTGATTTCCCACCTACAGCGACAATTACTTTCTGACAATGATATATTTCTCCCGTAATTAATTCCACTCCAGCCACTTTACCTTCCTTGTAAATGACTTTAGCAACAGGACTATTTACTTTAATCTGAACTCCTAACTTACGAACTTCTCCAACTAAAGCATCAACGACCGACTTTGCTTTGTTCGAGACCGGGAACATTCGACCATTATCTTCTTCTTTTAATGCTATACCAAGAGATTCGAAAAAATTCATAATATCATAGTTACTAAAAGTAGCTAATGAACTATACAAGAATCTTCCATTTCCTGGGATATTTTTGATTAATTCATCAATATCTTTTGCATTAGTTACATTACACCTTCCGCCACCAGAGATGCCCAATTTCCTTCCAAGCTTGTCTCCTTTATCTAATAGCAAGACGTTAGTACTATTTTTTCCTGCAGCTACAGCTGCCATTAGTCCAGAAGAACCGGCACCAATGATAATAATATCGTAATACATATTAATCCTCATTTTCATTTATATTTATGACTTGTCGAAAAAGCTAATAAATTGCACATAATTATACTGGCTAAATATGTAAAAAAAATCCACAAAAGATGCTTGTAATTGTGTATACTAGATATTAACATAAATCGAGAAGATAGGCGAAGCATTGACAGCATGTGAACGTATTTTTTTACATACCCTATAATATAACCATTCCTCTTGAATTATCTGAATCTGAATAAACTTATTACGCACTATGTAAATGTAAATTAATATATCCGATCAAGATAGAAGAAGTACTATGCTATGATTGCCCGCAGAAATCTACTAAAGCTATAAATGATGTTATTTTGCTGAGGGGAGATTCTTATATGTTCTATCCTGTTGTATTATACGCTATTATTTCTGCATTACCCGCTGCATATATGTATTTCTATCCTACGAATGTTAACTCCGAATCTTTACGCAAATTAACGGTTAGTGCAATTGCGCTATTCTCTTTCATCTTAGAAACTCACTTCATGCCAGATATTAATAATTATCAATATTCTTTTGCTCTTATCCCATTATTTTTTGTTGGACTTTACGCAGGTAGGTTTTCTCTGGCAATGGTAGCTGTTTGCGGAGTATTGTTTCACATACTGTATTTTACTTCAGGATCAGAGTTCTTACTTTTTACATCGTATGTATTTATAGTTTCAATTGTAAATTTCACTGTACACTCAAAGTATCAGACCTTACACAGTAGAGGGAAAATTATTTTAGTATTGTGTAGTATTACTGTTGCAACTACGGTATGCGTTTTCCTTTCTGTACAAAGTCTAGATGCTCAAATTAGATATCATAGTAATTTCTTATGGCAGGATCAAATCAAATATGGAATTGTATATTATTGCACAATACTTTTTTCATTTATGGTACTCATTAGACAAGAGCGGCAAGATCGTTTATTAAATTATTATCAATCAATGAACTACACCGCTAATTACGAGTCTAACACATGGATTCAAGTAATTAGAAACTCCCCGATTTCAATAATTAATGTAAATGTTAGCGGGGAGATTATGTATGCTAATAATAAAGCTTATGAGATACATACTAATCTTCGTCCTGTAAGTAATCAGGTGGGGTCTATTCAGAATTTAGATGAAGTACTGTCCACATCAGTAATTCTCTCGATAACACAACTAGTAAACCAAGTATTTATGAACCGAATTGCTGCAAGTACTACACAATTTGATGGTGAGAATTGCTTTATGTATTCTGCTTTACCTATCTTTTCACAAGACAATGAGCAGATTGTAGCTGTATCTTTATTTATTCAAGATATAACGGAACTACATGTACTTCGTCATGAAATTGATCATATGGATAGATTAAGTTTAGTTGGCCAGATGGCTGCTAGTATTACGCATGAAATACGCAATCCCATGGCAGTAATTCGTGGATTTGTACAGTTGCTTGAAGAAAAAAGTAGTACAAAGGGACATGAATATTATCGGATTATTATAGAAGAGCTGGATAGAGCGAATGCGATTATTTCAGATTTTCTTGCCTTAGCCCAACAGCGTGAAGTGAAGAAGGAGTTGCAACAAATCAATAAAGTTATTGATGATTTATATCCTTTATTACTTGCTGATGCTAACTTAAGAGGTCAAACGATGGAATTTACATTAGCTGATCAACTTCCTGCTATATCGATTAATGAACGTGAGATTAAGCAACTTATGTTAAATCTTTCTCGTAATGCAATGGAAGCCATGGATCAAGACGGTCATTTGCACATTAGTACGAAGATATGTAATGAAGGAATACTTCTCTCTGTATCTGATCAGGGTCCAGGCTTATCTGATGATATGAAAATTAAAATATTTGAGCCATTTGTTTCAACAAAGAGTACTGGAACTGGCTTAGGTCTTCCGTTATGCGCTGATATAGCGAAACGTCATAACACTCATATAGAAGTGCTCAATAATATAGATCGAGGATCGATCTTCCAAATTTTATTTCCTTTTGAGAAGCAGGTAGAGAAGCGACTACTAAGCTCATGATTCGAGTTGCGCTGATTCATGCTCCAAAGGTATAATAGAAATCAGATACAAAAACAAAGGGAGTGTTATGGATGTCCATGTCATTTGAAAGATATATGTTAGATATGATTCAACCAATGCGTGATGATCTTACTAGCGTTGGTATTACAGAATTGCGTACACCAGAAGAGGTTGAAGCTAATCTTCCTACAGCAAAAGGAACAGCACTTGTTGTCATTAACTCAGTATGTGGTTGTGCAGCAGGTCAATGTCGCCCTGGAGTAGCTGATGCACTTCAACATGAGATTACACCTGATCATTTATTTACAGTATTTGCTGGTCAAGACAAAGAAGCAACAGCAAAAGCTCGTGAGTATTTCTCTCCATATCCACCGTCTTCACCTTCCATCGCGCTAATGAAGGATGGCGAATTGGTATACTTTATCGAACGACACAGTATTGAAAATCGTTCTGCAGCTGACATCTCTGCTGATTTGACTGCAGCGTTTGATAAATTTTGCGGTTAATAAATGAGTACATTACAAAATCAAATCATTGAGAGACTTGGTGTAAAACCAACTATTAATGCTGCTGAAGAAGTGCGAAAGCGCGTCGACTTCTTAAAAGAATATGTACGTAATACGGGGACTACTGGCTTGTTAATCGCAATAAGTGGAGGTCTTGATAGTGCAGTTGCAGTAGGACTATGCAAACAAGCTACGGACGAACTTAGCAGCGAAACTGGGAAAGAGTACATCACACTTGGTGTATTCCAACCATATGGTGAACAAGTTGATATTGCAGATAGCTATGCTGTAGCAGAAGCATTCAAGCTTACACATAAAGTTGAAACAAATATTGAAGAAGCGGTTGATGAAATTTCATTAGAAGTTGAACATGCGTTCAAATCTATCGGAAAACATCAACATATTAGCCGCGGTGGCAAAGGTAATGTAAAGGCTCGTACTCGTATGGTCGTTCAATATGCACTAGCATTTGACATGAACTTACTTGTTGTAGGTACTGATCACGCATCAGAAGCTGTCACTGGTTTCTATACCAAGTGGGGTGATGGAGCGGTAGACATTACGCCACTTAGTAGCTTGAATAAGCGTCAAGTCAACCAAGTAGGTGCATTTATTGGTGTACCAGAAGCTGTACTTATTAAAGCACCAACTGCTGGATTATGGCATGGTCAAACTGATGAGGATGAGCTTGGTATTACGTACGAACATAATAGTGATTATTTGGAAGGTAAACAAATTCCAGATGATGTACGTGAAAAACTTGAGAAACAATACTTAAAAACAGAACATAAAAGATCCCTTATCCCAGGGATTTAGATGACAGAGCCTATCGCATAATTAGCGATAGGCTTTTTTATTTCATATCAAAAAGTTATTGAAACGCTTTCATTATTTTCTCTCAATTCATGAAATGTATATATTAGCCTTACATAATATGTTATACTTCTTACTAATATTAGAAATATTATGGGGGTAAAAGGAGGAAAATAAATGCAACGTCAACGAACAATCGGCGTCTTAACTCCTTTTCTAGGTGGAAATTATTATACAGATGTAATCGAAGGCATTCAAGTTGCTGCTAGGAAACTTGATGTGAATTTAATTGTAATTCGAACAGGCGGTAAGTACTTTGATGTTCCAATTGGAATGGAAAGAGTAGATGGTTGGTTAGTTGTTAATTTCGCAGTTGAAGATCATTTTTTGAAGCAGTTAGAAGAAGTATATAAAAAACCTGTTGTAACGGTTGCCAAAGATATTCGAAAGTTGAATATGAATAGTGGGATGGTCGTTGTAAATAATAAGCAGGCTGCTAAAGAAGCGATTTTCCATTTACATAAACATGGTCATACGAAAATCGGTTACTTAGGAAGTATGAACATGGACGATATGAAATATCGATATGAAGGTTATTTGTCAGCTATGAACGAACTAGGCTTAGAAGTTCGTTCTAATTATATATTTGATTCTGATAATATGAGCGTAATCGGTGGTAAACAAATGGCCGAGAAGATTATTAAAGAAAAATTCCCGATAACAGCTGCCTTAGTAAGTACGGGTATGTGCGTGTTTGGCATGATAGATAGATTACTTGAAAAAGGATATCGTGTACCAGAAGATATTGCTTTAATCGGTTTTGATAATTCTACTACTGCGCGTTACTCTGAAGTACCTATTACAAGCATCCAACAAAATTTAGATCTTGTATTGATGAGAGCAGTGGAAAATTTAGTGAATCGTATAGATCAACCTCAACCATTTAAACTAGATGTTATTGATTGTACACTTATTACACGTAAATCATGTGGTTGTGACGACGGGGATGTTAGTGAAGTTAAAGAGATCAAAGAGAATAAAAATAGTAAAGAGAGTACTACAGTACAATTCGAATATGTGAATCACATTAACGCTCTTCGCAATGAAAATAATGTAAACTATGAATTTAACAGATATATTTTAAGTTACCAATTTAAGAGGATTCGAGATATTGCTGATTTACTAGAAAATTATTTTAATTGGGGTTCAATTACAGGGCAACAAGGTTATAACACTCAGGGCCAACCTCATCTTGTAATGAAAGAATATTTTAATTTTACCACTCGGAAAAATGAATTAAAACATATTAATCTGAAGGAATATGATACACTTCCCGCTAACCCTCCAATATTTTCATCACAACAACTGAAATCAGATAATGAGGTTGTCTATGTACTTCCTTATCGACTAACACAAAATAATTGGAGCTTACTTTCGTTTGGTACATCTCATAGTAAGACAGAGCAGCGTTTTTCTGAATATATGAGAATAGTACATCTTTTTGATATAGTAGCTAACACATTTGATAGACTTGCATTACTAGATGAATCCGCAACACTTAGGAAACAACATCAAGAGCTGTCTGAACGGCAAGATGTCATTACCCGATTAAGTGATGATATCTTATTTGAAGTGAACTTTGATAAGAAGAAAGTATGGCTGAATCGAAATCTTAGTTTTCAAGTGAAGCCAACAACATTACTAGGCTTAGAAGAATTCGTCCATCCCGATGATGTAAGTCATCTCAAGAAACATTTCTATGAGCATTTTCGTGATAATAAACCATTCTATACAGAATTAAGAATTCAAATTAATAATGGACAATATTACTATGCTATTATTAGCGCTGAAAGTACACGAGATCATATTGGAAATATCCAGAAATTAATTGGTTCAATCCGAGATATATCTAAATTAAGAAATAATAATGATATAGAGGAACTATCAAATGGTCTAGTTAATAGAAGAAGGTTCTACGAGGAAATAAAGCAAGTCATACATGACGGCAGTCGTGAATTTGCATTATGTGTGTTGGACATTGATAATTTTAAGCTAATTAATGATTTATATGGTCATCATGTTGGCGATGATATAATAGAAACACTTTCTGATGTGCTGACACGTTGTATTAGACCAGGCGATCATATAGCTCGTTTTGGTGGAGATGAATTCGTAATCCTATTCCAATATGAGCATGTTGACGAGATTGATGTATTTGCCGCAGAAATATCTGAGTCTATTACAGAGCGAATTGTAGGTATGAATCGTGATATCAACCTATCAGTTAGTGTGGGGATTAGTTTATATCCTAGTGACGGACAAGAATACGATGATTTGTTGAAGAAAGCGGATATTGCATTATATCAAGTGAAACATAACGGTAAAAATAATTTTATGAGATATGAGCCATATATGATTAATTTCCAACAAGATAAGCGTAAGATGGAAAAAATATTACGTGAAGCACTTGCTAATGATCAGTTTATGCTAGTATATCAACCACAAGTGTATGCACGCTCAAAACGTATATATGGGATAGAGGTACTACTTCGCTTGCGGACTGAAAGTGGTGTCATTCTATCTCCAGACAAATTCATTCCTATTGCAGAATCTGTTGGGTTAATTGTTCCTATTGGAGCGTGGGTCATTCGTGCAGCTTGTGTACAAGGGATGGAATGGATTAGACAAGGTTATGACCCGATCAAAATATCGATTAATATTTCGGGGCTACAGTTGAAGTCTATTCAATTTTTGTCCTCAGTAAGAGCTATATTAGAGGAAACAGGGATGAATCCTGCTCATCTGACATTTGAAATTACAGAAACTACGATTATAGATCAATCTCATATTGTATTGAATGTAATTAAAGAGATTAGAAAAATTGGTATATCCGTAGCAATAGATGATTTTGGTATTAGTTATTCATCATTATCTGTATTGAAAAACTTCCCGATTGAAATTTTGAAGATTGATAAAAGTTTTGTACGGGAAATGGTAACTGATGATAAGGGATATAAAATTGTAAATGCAATAATAAATATTGCAAAAAGCCTTGATTTACGTATCGTTGCTGAGGGTGTAGAAGACAGCACACAATTAGAGTTATTAGACGAATTAGGTTGTCATTACATTCAAGGGTATTATATTAGTAGACCAATCAGCAAAGAGGAGATTGTTCATTTTCTACCTAATAAATCCGTATTATTAAATATGTTGTACAACCAAGAGCAGAAGGATGGAGCAAGCTAGAATGATAATTGGCATAGGTCATGATATGACGGAACTTTCGCGTTTAAGAAAGATACTAACAGGAGAGCTCAGTGAGAAGTTTTTACGTCGTATTTTTACCGAACTTGAATTCGAGGAGCTAGGTAATACAGTAGGTGAGTTACGTAAAGTTGAATATGTTGCAGGTCGTTTTGCTGTGAAAGAAGCAGTAAGTAAAGCTTTTGGCTGTGGAATTGGATCCAAGCTATCATTCCATGATATTCAAGTGATGCGTAGTAGTAATGGAAAGCCAACTTGCACAGTTTCATCAACAGCAATTGAAGCGTTAGGCTACTTAAACATGAATCTAGAAATTCATGTATCCATAACACATGAGCGAGAACTTGCTTCAGCGTTTGTCGTTGTTGAACATAGACTGTAATATATAAGGGGTACATTAGAAGACGATCTTCTAGTGTACCCCTTACAAATTGTTAAGACGTTATTGATTAGATAACCAAGTTGCTAATGAATTGATTTCTTGTTCAGATAGAACATCTTTAAACGCTGGCATGATACTTCCACCATTCGTAATCGTTGCAACAATATCTTCATTGCTACTTGATACATAGATATGTTGTAAATTAGTTCGCTCTCCCATTTTTCCAGAAAGATCAGTAGCATGACAGTTAATACATCGAGCTTTATAAATCGATTGTACATCACTTGAAGCAGATGAAAGTGAAATAGGATCGGAAGTTTGTTGCTCCCCATTTGAAGGAGTAGAACTCGGATTTGAAGATTGTGACCCTCCACATGCAGTTAGAAAATAACTAATGCCAATTATGGCACAAACTACAGAAATAATAGTAATTGCTGGTTTCATTACTAACCTCCTTAAATTTTTCATGTCCTCTTAGAAGTACCTGGGAAGCATAGCTTTACTAGAAATGATATAATAAATAAAATGAAAGTCTGCTTTTTGAGCTACCTTATATAGATTATAGTTGAATACTAGTGCAATAAGACAAGGGAAGGTAGTACATTACATGACAATATTAACTGTTGAACAGAAAAAAGAAAAATACGGAATAGACTTACTAGAGTGGTATTTTCATATACAGCGCGATTTACCTTGGCGGAAAAATCATGATCCGTATCGCATTTGGGTATCAGAGATTATGTTACAACAGACTAGAGTAGATACAGTAATCCCTTATTATAATACATTTATGGAGAAGTTTCCTACTGTCCGAGCGTTAGCAGAGGCACCGGAAGATGAAGTGTTAAAATGCTGGGAAGGATTAGGATACTATTCTCGCGCTCGAAATTTACAAGCGGGGGCACGTATGGTCATGGAACAATATAATGGTCAAGTGCCAACAAATGTGGAGGAAGTAGCTAAGTTGAAAGGTGTAGGGCCTTACACTTGTGGCGCTATAATGAGTATAGCTTACAATGAACCTATACCTGCAGTAGATGGCAATGTTATGCGTGTCTTATCACGATTTTTCTTGCTTGAAGATGATATTGCAAAAGCATCTACAAGAACTAATATAGAAAAATTAGTTGTAACGATGATTCCAGAGGGCAAAGCACGTTATTTCAATCAAGCACTAATGGAGCTTGGAGCTCTAATCTGTTCCCCAAAATCGCCTAGTTGTCTAATTTGTCCAGTTATGGAGCATTGCGAAGCAAGAATACAAGGTAGAGAACTAGAAATACCGATTAAGACAAAAGCTAAAAAAGCTAGAGTTGAGCATAGAGTTGCTGCAATAGTTGAAGGAACTGGAGAGAATGAGGGCAAGATTCTTATTCGTCAACGTCCTGCTGAAGGATTACTTGCTGGGATGTGGGAATTACCACATGTACTTATTGATGAGAGTAGTGCCTCGCCATTATTTATATCCGAACCGAAAGAACAGCCTGTACTAGGTGAAGCTATCTCGTCAGCAATTTATACGGACCAGAAGCTGCTTGTACGACCATATGAATGGTACAGTGACGAAGAGCATATTTTTAGTCATATTCGTTGGAAGATGCGTTTCTACAAGGCAGATATGGATGAGAGTTCTTTAGTATCACAGATAGAGGGGAATTCAGAAGCAGCACAGATGCATTCAGATCAGATCAATTCAGCACAGTGGAATCCTGAACATCAGGTAGCAGAACAAAGTGAACAGTACACGAGCAACGCGGTTTTAGAGCGTGAATATCGATTTATTAGTGAAGCAGATATGAAAACTCTTCCGTTTCCCAATTTATTTTTGAAAGTCATTCAGCAATATTGGGTACAGAAAGGTGAATGATAATATGAGATCAGAATTGCTTAACGAACTATTAGATCATAAAATAATTGCAATATTAAGAGGTATCGAAGATTCCTATGCAATGTCTACAGGTCAGGCAATTGTCGATGGTGGCGTTAAATTTATGGAGATTACGATGAATACAGAAGGTGCGACACAAATGATTCATCAATGGCGTACAATGTTTGATGGTGTTGCCTATGTTGGTGCAGGAACTGTTATTGATGTTGATCATGCGAAGCGAGCCGTTGCTGCTGGTGCTCAATTTCTTATTTCACCTAATCTAGATCTTGAAGTTGTTCAATATGCACAGCAGCACAATATACCGATTTGGCCAGGGGTAATGACACCAACTGAGATTATTCAAGCAATGAAGGCAGGCGTGGAAGCAATTAAATTATTTCCGATGGCTTCGCTAGGTTTGAATTATCTAAGCGAGATTCGTGGCCCAATTAATGATGTGCCTATTATTGCTACTGGTGGTGTTAATTACAATAATTTTAGGCAATACTTTGAAGCAGGTGCTAATGCCGTTGGCATGGGAACGAAACTAGTTAATTTGGAAAATGCTAAATTGGGTAAGTTTGATGATATTACGAAGCAGGTAAAATCCTTTTCTTCGCTTGCTGCCACATTATAACTTCAAGATATTGTAAGCAAAGTGTTCATGCTACCAACTTTAGCATAGCATATTATTAAGTCATAGGATCAAGAGAGTATTGTTGATCGTGCTCATACAGCGAGTATTCAACTCAAGATTGAGGAGGGAGATGCTTATGAGAAAACTATTCGGAGTAGTCGTAATTATCGCAATTGCGATTGGCTGCTACCAATGGTTTGAGCAAAATGCCGATAAAGACTGGAAACAGCAAGTTACAACTACGATCCAAGCGACAGTCGATGACACAGCATTACTTATTAAGGATGGTCTTAAAGTAGATACATCTTCATCTTCTAGTAGCGAAGGTCAAGAGAAACTCTCATCTGATGATAATGAAAGAATCGTGCAATATATAGCGAATGAACTTGCAAAAGGTCGTACGGAAATTGCTATTACCATTCGAGGTAATGGTGATGACATTCAGAATCAATTTGCTAGTTGGCTTCAGCAAGCTATGGATGTAGATGATTACGTCAAATATACGATGGCATCATACGGTTATACTATGAGTAGTGGCTTGGCACGATCCGAGGTAACCATAAGGGTAGATTACAGAGAAAGTCATGAGATGAGTGCGGAAGTTACTAGTTATGTAAAACAGGTTATTGATGTACTAGAGTTAGATCAACATTCTGAATTTGAGCAAGTAAAATTAATCCATGATTGGATTGTGACACATGTCCAATACGATCAGAGTTTAACGAAGTATACTGCGTATGAAGCGATTACTGAGGGTACAACAGTATGCCAAGGTTATGCTTTATTAGGTTATCGTTTCTTTAGTGAGGCTGGTTTTGACGTTAGAATTGTTGAAGGTAGTGTTAATACTGGAGAGCATGCTTGGAACTTAGTGAAAATCGATGGGCAATGGTATCAAATTGATCTCACATGGGATGATCCAATTGGTCAAGCAGCAGATGAAGTATCCTATAAATATTTTTTGGTTAGTGATACACAGTTAGCACAAGACCATGTATGGGAAGCTAATTATCCAATCGCGACGATGAGCTACCAACAATTACTGAATGAGCAACTTGCTAAAGCGGATCCTTCTTCGGAAGCTTATACTGCAATTCAACAATCAAGAGAGCAATTAGGATACCACATGGAAGATTCAAGTAATACGATAGAGAGCTATGATCAGCTGAAAGCTATGGTCAAGAATGCTGTAGGGAAAAATGAGACGGAGTTACAATTTCGCTATACGGGTGGAGATCAATTGGTCGATGACACCAATAAAGCTTTTAAATCATTGAACAAGAGTCTTTCTTACCGGATAAGTTATCAAGAATGGAACAAAGTTGGAGATTTACTTGTCACTATTACGATTGAATATAAATAATTGATCGACGATAGTATGTGAATCTGTAATTCGCCTCAAACGATATCAGTTAAAGTTAACGAAAAAGATCGACTAACGATTTATACGTAGTCGATCTTTATATATATATGGGCAAAATCCTTATAGTTTTTACTGTTGTTCTTTTTGTCTTGCAGCAGTCATTTGCTGCCATACTGATCCAGCTGCTTCTTCTCCGCGCTCTATACGTTCAATTGCGATCTTAGCTTGCAATTGAATTTCAAATTCTGGATCATTGGCCGCTACTTGTAATGCATCCAATGCTCGTTCATCTCCAACTTCGTATAAGAAGCGGGCTGCGCGCCAACGAACAAGTTTGTTTTTGTCAGCTAAAGCGACGATCATCGGCTCTATCGCACCAACATCACCTAGGTCAGACAATGTATCTCCAGCAGTTCTACGAACAGATGGAGAACTGTCAGCCAGTGCTTTGTATAACAAGGACATCGCTTCTTCTGTTTTTAGATCACCAAGTAATATAACAGCATGTCTTCTTATCGAAGCATTACTATCTGCTAATGCTTTTTGTAACACTTCGACTGCATCTTCATCTATTACATAACGTTCAAAGGCGGCATAGCGTACTTGCCACTCTTCTTCAAGTAACTGTTCTAATACTTCTACTCCAGTGAGTGGTAAAGGTCTTACAACCTCTATTGGAGTGTCATCGCCACTACCAATAGCAAGAGAAGCTTCTATAAGGCTTTGAAGTCGTTCACTTGTGTAGCTAGCTTCAAGTTCCTGAACAATTTCAGTAGCGATATCTTCAGGTGCACCATAACGAACACCAAATTCTTCAAGTTTCCGCTCACGAATCATTGACGATCCAGCAGCTTCCGTAACAGCATCCATGAATTTTTGTGGTACAGCAGAACGAACTTCTCCATCGACAGTACGAACTCGTACTTGAATAGGGATCCCACGGAACATTTGTACAAGCACTTGTGCTTCTCCAAAACCTGTTGAACCTTGAGCGATGGCTGCACCTAGATCTTGCTCAGCTTGTAGAATATTTCTAGCTTCAGCAAGGATAGCGGCCCAATCAGCTCCAGGTTTGCGATCAAGTGCAATAAAGTCAACTGTATGAAATAAGCTTCTTACTCCTTTAATCATTAGAAGACTACGATATGGTTCAGACAGTTCATTTGCTTCTTTGGTCGAATAAGTAAGTCTGCGACCTCTAGGTAGTGATTCATCCAAGTTCAACTTCATAGAATTCGGACTAGGTGTAGGTTCAATGGACAACAACTTCATAATTATTCCTCCTAAAACTTTTCATTAACTTCCGAGTGTAACTTCACCAGAATGAAAAGTTAAATTATTTTAAAACTTACTCATATATACTGAAGCGGAGAAAACTAATTGCTAGTGGAAAAGCGATAGCGGTCGTTTTTGTCCTCGGATTTATACCACTATTGCTAATTCCAATAAATCCGAGGACAACTTGCGATTGGAACAGCAATTAGTTTTCGGAGCGGACTCCGATTGGAACAGCAATTGGTTATTGTAGCGACACCCGCATCTCCACTTTAAGAGTATCAGTTATTTATACAATATCAAAATATAGACGTATTAATAAAGCGATTTCCGTAAATTATGAACAATGAATAAGAAAATTCATGGAAAACGGCGTTTTTACAGTTGAGACTATGCTATAATAGTCTGAGATAACGAGAATGATAATGAAGGACGGGATTACGTAATGATTAGTACAAGTGGCATCACGCTACGATTTGGTAAGCGTGCGCTCTTTGAAGATGTTAGTATTAAATTCACTCCTGGTAACTGTTATGGTCTTATCGGCGCTAACGGTGCAGGTAAATCAACTTTCCTTAAAATACTTTCTGGTGAAGTAGAACAGACATCAGGTGATGTTCACATTACACCAGGTGAACGCCTTGCAGTATTGAGTCAGAACCATTATGCATATGATGAATTCCAAGTGCTTGAAACAGTTATTATGGGTCATAAAAAGCTTTACGATGTAATGAAAGAAAAAGATACATTGTATGCTAAGGCTGATTTTACTGATGAAGATGGCATGCGTGCTGGAGAATTAGAAGCAGAATTTGCTGATATGAACGGCTGGGAAGCTGAATCTGAAGCTGCTGAAATGTTGAATGGTCTAGGTATTGGTCCAGATAGTCACTACAAGCAAATGGCTGAACTTGATGGTAGTGAAAAAGTTCGCGTATTGCTTGCACAAGCACTATTTGGTTCACCTAATATTCTGTTGCTGGATGAGCCTACCAACCACCTTGACATTGAATCTATTCGTTGGTTAGAAAACTTCCTAGGAGACTATGAAGGAACTGTAATTGTAGTCAGCCATGACCGTCACTTCCTGAATGAAGTGTGTTCGCATATTGCTGATATCGACTTTGGTAAAATTCAAATGTATGTTGGTAACTATGATTTCTGGTATGAGTCTAGTCAATTGGCTCTTGCTCTTATGCGTAACGAGAATAAGAAAAAAGAAGATAAGATTAAAGAGCTTCAAGCGTTTGTTTTACGTTTCAGTGCGAATAAGTCGAAATCTAAACAAGCAACGTCTCGTAAAAAGGCGCTTGAAAAGATTACACTTGATGATATTCGTCCTTCCAATCGTAAATATCCGTTTATCCAATTCAAAGGTGAACGTGAAGCTGGGAAGCATTTGTTAATGACTGAAGGTCTTACGATCTCAGCTGATGGTGAACAAGTTATTGATAACTTGACGATCGCTATTAACAAAGGCGATAAAATTGCTTTCGTAGGTCCTAACGGCCTTCCGAAAACAGCATTTTTCCAAACGATTTCTGGTGAGCGCGAGCCAGATGCTGGTACATTCTCTTGGGGAGTTACGACAACTCGTAGCTACTTCCCGAAAGATAACTCCGAATACTTCGATAATGTTGATATGAACCTAGTTGAGTGGTTACGTCAGTATTCCAAAGATCCAGACGAAACATTCCTTCGTGGTTTCTTAGGTCGTATGTTATTCTCCGGCGATGAAGCTATGAAGAAAGCAAGTGTGCTTTCAGGGGGAGAAAAAGTTCGTTGTATGCTTTCTAAAATGATGCTTGAAGGTGCTAACGTATTCATTATGGATGAGCCAACGAACCATTTAGACCTTGAATCCATCACAGCTTTAAATAATGGTTTGATGGATACGGATTGTACAATTCTATTTACATCACATGACCATCAGTTCGTTCAAACGGTAGCGAATCGTATTATCGAATTTACCCCTAACGGTGTAATCGATCGTTTAATGTCTTACGATGAGTATCTTGAAAATGCTGAGGTTAAAGAACTTCGTGAAAAAATGTACGGTGGTACTCTTTAATAATAAATAAGCCTCTAATGACCTAGTTATTCTATATCTAGGTTGTCAGAGGCTTTTTTTATGCTTATTTATATAGATGTTGAGGTTTTTAGTGGGACTCACAATGTTGGATTCATCATAACTTGTTGCACTGGGGCATAAAGTTCCGCATTAGGTCAACACTGTTTCTGTAGACCCACATTAGTTGTATCGTGTATGATACGTTAGTGGATTGAAGAACAGATCAGGAGGTATCACGCGTTGACGCAGTATGAGGAAATAAAAGAAGGCGAAAAAGGTGCATGGATTAGCATTGCGTCGTACCTAGTTCTTTCGTCGATTAAACTTATGATAGGTTATACTTTCTTGTCAGGTGCACTAGTTGCGGACGGATATAATAATCTAACAGATATCATTGCTTCAATTGCGGTATTGATTGGATTGAAAATATCGCAGAAACCACCGGACGAAGATCATCCTTATGGACATTTTCGTGCAGAGACGATAGCAGCTCTAGTTGCTTCATTCATTATGGCAACTGTAGGGATTCAAGTACTTATCGATGCAATTCGTACCATGGTTAAAGGTGAATATCATACACCCAATATATTAACTGCTTGGGTTGCCATAGGAGCAGCAATTGTTATGGTAGCAGTATATATGTACAATAATCGACTGGCTCAAAAGATTAACAATCAAGCGTTAAGAGCTGCAGCGAAAGATAATTTATCCGATGCTTTAGTAAGTATTGGCGCTGCGGTCGGTATTTTTGGGGCGCAACTGAATATGCCTTGGTTAGATCCAGTGGCAGCTCTAATCGTAGGTATTATTATCTGTAAAACAGCGTGGGAAATTTTCACAACATCTACACATGCCCTAACCGATGGTATCGATGAGAAAGTACTGAAAAAACTTCATACTACGGTATCAAATACGAAAGGTGTATGTGAGATTACTGATCTGAAGGCACGAGTTCATGGTAATAATGTGCTTGTAGAAGTTAGCGTTCAGGTTGATCCAGAATTATCACTTATTGAGAGTCATACGATATGCGACGAAATCGAACGTAGACTATTCAAAAAACATAATATTCTCAATGTAAATGTGCATGTAGAACCATTAGAAGAAAAGAATAATAATGATGAATATAACATATAAATACAGGAAATAAGATTTAATGGATATAATTTATGATTCAAAAGTAATGGTAAATGCAGGTAATATTTTGAGGGTCCTATAAAATCGGTTCAAAAGTCCTAGTTCTATAACTTTGAAAAAGTAGAGAGTAATGAGAAGGTTCTCACTTTACTAATGTTTATATGCTTCGGGGTAACTATAATAATGAGAATAAGTAAGGGCGTATCTCTTTTGAGATGCGCCCTTTATTAATATTCTCTCACCGTTTAACGACCTATTTTTTGCTCATTTGCAGGTCTACATTTTTAGGCAAGTAGTCAGATGCCTAGTCCTTCCTTTTAATCCTATAATGACATCAACGCTTAACGAGGCGAATACAGCAAGAGGAAGGAAGAATAGCAGAATGAGTTATTCAATCAAATACAAAGTAACAACTGCAGCACTTGCAGTGAGTTTATTCGTAGGAGGTCTGTCTATTACTGCGACTCCTAGCGCATATGCAGCAGAAGTAAGCGCGGTTAATCAACAGGCAGAAGTAACATGGGGAGTTAACATGAGAACTAGTTCTAACTCTAGTAGCTCAGTTATAAGAATGTTATCAAAAGGGGAGACTGTTACTGTTATTGGATTTGCATCTAACGGATGGTTACAAGTTCAAGATAAAAACGGTAAAAAAGGATATATATCCAATGCTAGTAAATATACTGAAGTTGTAGGAAGTTCATCTAACAATTCAGGTTCTAATAGTGGATCTAACAGTGGGTCAAGCTCTAACGGCTCTAATACGGCTACTAGCTCATCTGTAGAAAAAGTAATTGCTGCTGGTATGAAATATTTAGGAACTCCATATGAATATGGTTCTAATCGTAACACGACAACAACTTTTGATTGTTCAGATTTTGTTAGACAAGCCTTTAAGGAAGCATTAGGCATTACTTTACCAGCTGACTCTAGACAACAAGGGACATATGTGAAAAACCTTGGTAAAACAGTAACTAAAATTAGTGATTTGAAACGTGGAGACTTAATGTTCTTCATGTCATCTAAAGGATCAAGTGCTTCTAGTTATGCTGGTATTAATAAATCCACTCAAAGAATTACTCATGTTGGTATTTACTTGGGTGACGGACAAATACTTCATACGTACTCTAATGCTGGAGGCGGCGTAACAACAAGTAAAGTTACAGGGAATAGTTGGGAGTATCGCTTCTTATATGGCGGTAGTGCCTTGAAATAGTAAACATTTCATACTCAAATAGTTCTCCGGAGAGATGCATGGTTATGACGCAGGTCAACTGCCGAATTAGCCATGCATCTTTTTTAATGAAAGAATAATTGAAAAATAAAAAATCAGCATCTACAGTGAGGGGAAATCCCAGTGTAGATGCTGATTTTTTATTAATAAATATAGTATTAAGATTCAATAGTTTGATTGCTATTTTCTTGTAAGGCAGACGCTTTAAGTGCTTTTTTCTTCTGAAGTTGTTTACGAATAAGAATAAAGATAACAATGATCGGTACAGCTATAAGGAAAATATATAGAGATACGTTAGAGACCATAGATTCTGCAGCTTTACCATACATATAGAATAGAACACCTACTACGTAGAATTTAACAGCTCTACCTACTACTGCATAAGCCATTAACTGCCATAACGGATATTTCATTACACCAGATAATATCGTAAATACTTTGAATGGAATGGGAGTAAAAGCACCGATTAATATTGCGCTTGAACCTCGTGTCGTAAAATAATGAGTAGCTTTTTCAATCCATTCAGGTTTTAAAAGACGTTGTAAAATAGCGGCACCAAAAAATCGACCTATTAAGTATCCTACTGGAGTACCAAGCAAACAAGCAATAAAACCTATCGTTGCGAGCCATAATGCTGATTGAGGATGAGCCATACTTAAAGATACCTGGGTAAAAAATGCGGGAATAGGAAAAATTACGGCGTCTAGGAAGGAATGTATAGCTAATCCTAAAGGTCCAAAACTTTCCAAAAATTTAAGAAATGCATCCATCTAAGCGTGCTCCTTTTATTGTGTATCTAACTCTCAACTAATATTTATATTGTTTGGAAAGTAACAATCCTTTATTAGTAAAGTATATTTAGTGTAACATAAATTTGGGACTAATAATCGAATAATAAACAATACGATTTACACAATTATTGGTTTCAAAAAAAACTGTACTACATGAATTGCAGTACAGCCTTCGGACAAGCTTGCGGACTATAAGTATTGTCACGCGTATTTTTAAGTTTTTGTCGATATTCCAATAAAGATTGTTCCTCATGCAGTAATTTGAACCAGCGATCAACGGTATCATTTGAAGTAAGCATTTCCCCAAACCCCATATTTATAAAGTGATCACAATTTTCTTCTTCTTGACCTGGAATTGGTTCATAGAACAACATCGGTAATGCTTTGTTAAATCCTTCTGTGCAAGTCATCCCACCTGGTTTTGTTACTAATAAATCACAGACATCCATTAATTCGTTAATATAAGCAGTAAAGCCAATAATATGTATGTTGTGATGTTGGAATAGTGGATCATCCAACAGTTTTTTTCTCATGTCGTCATTGGAACCTACACAAATGATCAGTTGCGTTGTTTCTCGCCATTTGGTCATATAAGATAAAGCACTATCTTCATGAAGTAATCCCCAACCACCACCCATTATTAATACAGTAGGTAGGTTTTGGAGATGAAAACGAGAACGGATATGATCACGGTCAATAGTTTTCCAAAATTTGGGATGTATAGGTATGCCAGTTACAGATACTTGATTTTCACTTACACCTTTATCAAGTAGTCGTTGTTTTACAATTGTAGTTGAGACTAGATATTGGTTAACCTCTGGATTGACCCAAGAACCATGAGCATCATAATCAGTAATCACTGTAATTAAAGGTGTGTTGATTCGATCTTTTTTCAGACGAGAAATGATCATATTCGGAATAGGATGTGTACATATAATAAGATCTGGCTTTAACTGTCGTACGATTCTTAGTGCTTGTGTATAAAATAATCTATGGAGTGCTAACTTTGCAATTCCGTTCGTTGGTTTACGATAGTTACTTCGATACATCATCCCTACAACTTTCGGTTGCGAACTAACCGTCTTTCGGTAGGCGCTAATGATGAGCGGAGCTACGGTTGGATTGAGAAAGCTACCTAACTCAAATACTTTAGTTGAAAGATCAGGATTAAGTTGTTTTAAGCCTTCACTAAGAGCATGGGCTGCTTGGGTATGGCCAGAACCAAAGCCTTCGG
This sequence comes from Candidatus Pristimantibacillus lignocellulolyticus, assembly GCA_023639215.1. Classification (NCBI taxonomy): domain Bacteria; kingdom Bacillati; phylum Bacillota; class Bacilli; order Caryophanales; family Paenibacillaceae; genus Pristimantibacillus (SeqCode); species Pristimantibacillus lignocellulolyticus (SeqCode). The sequence continues at coordinate 238,130 of CP097899.1, read as the reverse complement.
ATAGCAGCAATACTCTTTTCTTACTCATAAATTCACCTTCTTTATATCTATCATATTACTTGCCTGCACAATGTTATACAAGTCCAGTTTATTCTGCTTGCTATTCATATCTTCTTCATTTACAGTAATTTTAAATGAAAAGTTGAATATTTTCCGTCCGAAGCGACTTTTCACAAGCAAATGTAATATTAATAATTACATGAAAAGTAGAAGTATATGCTTCCGATGTAACTTTTCATTTGCAATGAAGTGTATCAACAATCTAATGAAAAGTGGTAGGAGGTCCAGAATGGAACAGCAAACAGCATTTGAAATTGGTCAGCTTGTACAAGCAAAGGTACGTACAGGTATTTATATTGGTGAAGTATATGAGATTTATTCTCCACGTCTTGTTGTAAAAATACTTGCGGTTATCAAACATCCAGACCAAGGTGATCTACATAATCCTAATGAGCCTGATGTAGCTATGTTTCATGAACGTAGAGCACTGAGCTACACAGAGAAAACAACAGTCTTACCAAGAGATGTTCAGCCATATAGTGGTTCGATTCCGGATTATAAAGAATCGTTACTTATAGCTGCCAATCAACAGTTGAATCAACTACACAAACTCAATCAATGGACGGGGAAGAGTATGGTCATCCTTAAAGAGCTACTACAAGATTACGAGAGGTAAGGTAGTTCAAAACATCCACTCGTGATCACGCGGTTATGCGCTGTAGATTAGTCGGCGGCGAATATGACACCCATCGAAAGCCTGCGTGTGCTCACGTACCAACAACGTACGCTGTGCTACTCGTTTCCGCTGTGGGTCATCTTCTTGGTGCTGACAAGCGAATGATTTGAACCTCTATTTAATTTGGCAGTTCCAAACCTCCATGAAGAGAAGTACTTCCAAAGCACCCCTTGATAACGCTGACTAGCTTCGTAGCTTACTCGACATTGAATAAGCTACGAAGCTTATTTAATTATTTACAAACACTAGTTTTTGTTTGCCCCAATATTGCACGAATAAGTCTAATCCTGAAGATAAAGCGGCAATTGGTACATAAGTTTTATTTTCTTTACCAATTTTCGATAAAAAGACTGGAGCATCTAATGGATATGATTTACCATTTACAAGATAACTATTAGAACCAACTTTCAATTCTACTACACGATCGTTTAATTTAACAGTTGCTGTTTCTGTTTTATTGCTCCAAGATAGTTCTGCTCCAACTGCAGTTGTAATATCGCGCAATACTAGATAAGTACGACCATTAATAACTTTCGTCGGATACGTACTGACCACGTCTTTACCATTAACGATGACAGATAGTGGATCTCCAGCTTTTCGTGGAGCTGCAGTTTTGTATTCTCCCCATAGCAAGTTACTATAAGCTTCCCCTAATTTTTGATAGCCTGTTGCATTTGGATGTACATCTAATGTTGCGATATCAGTAAGCCCAAGAGCATTACCATCGATTACTGCTGCTGCATCAATATAGTCAATGTGTAACCCTGATTTCTTGAAAGCTTCTATAATAGAATCAAATTCTTTATTCAAGTTAGTTTGTGCACCAACAAGTAATTCTGCCAAATCGGGTGATACTTGAAGATAGGATTCTACACCGTTAAATTTCATTTTAGGTAGAGGTAGATATTGATTTTGGCTAGCGATAACTACGTCAGAATTGAGACTTTGAATAATTGTTAGAATATTAGTCAAATTCTTTTTGTAATTATCAGTAGATGCTTGTAGTTGTGTTACAAGTGCATTTTTTTCATCAGCACTCATAGAAGAGACGCTTTTCGTTAGGTCTAACCCTGCAAGAATATTTAAAAAGTCATTTCCGCCAATAGAAAGTACGATAAGATCAGCACCAGTAATGGATTCATGTAATGCTTTAGTATCTCCAATTATCGTATCCACTCTTGGATCTTTCAATCCTTGTTGCACTTCATTTGCAGTAATATGTTGTTGTTTTTCCATAGCAGTTAACCAGTTCAGTAATCCGCTTGAACGTAATCCCAGTACTCCATAATTTGTATATGTTGCACGATTACCTTGAAACATGGCTTGTTCATAGACGATTTCTCCGAATCCATAAGGTACAGAAGTCGAATCGAACCCTTTTTGGTAACCTGCAGCCAAAGAATCACCTAAAACTACAACATTAAAATTATTTTTTTTCGTTTGTATTTTTCCGTTACTGATCATTGGTTGTTCAGCGTATGCTGAAATAGGTGAAAAGACAGAAAATACAAGTAATAGCGCGGTTAATCCAGCGATAATGACGCTTCCTCTAAAATTTTTAAACTGTAAATTTGTATACATAAAGTACAAATCCCTTCTATTGAATTCCCTTGTATATCAAGGTTTTGTGGTATATTCCCTCTATATTTATTATTCAAATAGTGCTAATATTATATTATTCCTAATCGTTGTTAGATTGCTATATGAGTTGATTGTGTGAAAATCACAAAAAATCATAATGTAATTTAGACAAGATGAACAATTAATATTGGGAGGATGTAGGGAATATTACACTCTCTACTATTTTATAATAACTTCCCATAAAGAAGAAGCAGTTAATCAATATTCTTTATTTTTAATATAGAGGGGAAATATACGATGAAAAACCAAACAGTTAGTTTACCTCCTAGACAAGGACTATATGACCCGCAATTCGAAAAAGATGCTTGCGGAATGGGCTTTGTTGCTAGTATTAAAGGCGTAAAGTCTCATGATGTCATAAGTAAAGCGCTACAATTGCTTGAAAACATGGAACATCGTGGTGGTCAAGGTAGTGAACCGAATACAGGAGATGGCGCAGGGATATTAATTCAAATCCCTCATACATTTTTCGCAAGTGAACTTAATAAGGAAGGTATTGTTCTACCTGAGCCGGAAAACTATGCAGTTGGTATGATGTTTATGCCTCAAGATGCAGAGCAACGTTCTGATATAGAGAACAAATTAGCTTCAATTATTGCTGAAGAAGGTCAACAATTGATCGGCTTCCGTGAAGTTCCAACAAACGATGAGAAGCTAGGAAAATCTGCATTGTCTGTAAAGCCATATGTGGCTCAAGTTTTTATTAGACGTAATGCAGCTCTTGTGGACACTCTATCATTTGAACGAAAATTGTACGTCATTCGTAAACGTGCTGAGCTTGCGATTCGTTACGGAGATCAAGCAGGTGGAGAAATGTTCTACTTCTCTAGTATGTCTTCCCGCAAAATAGTCTATAAAGGTATGCTTACAACGGAGCAAGTTGGCTCCTTCTATATCGAATTGAACAATGATGCAGTACAATCTGCAATGGCACTTGTTCACTCTCGCTTCAGTACCAATACATTCCCAAGCTGGGAAAGAGCACATCCATTCCACTATATGATTCATAATGGTGAAATTAATACACTAAGAGGTAATGTGAACTGGATGCATGCTCGTCAAACATTGTTCGCTAGCGAGTTGTTTGGTGATGATCTAGAAAAGATAAAACCAATTATTGCTCCAGATGGCTCTGATACTGCGATGTTTGATAATACATTTGAATTTTTATCTCTTGCAGGTCGTTCTCTTCCACATGTGGCTATGATGATGGTTCCAGAACCGTGGTCTAATCATGAAAGTATGGATAAAGATCGTAAAGCGTTCTACGAATATCATAGTTCATTGATGGAGCCTTGGGATGGGCCAGCAGCAATGGGCTTTACAGATGGCGTTCAGATCGGTGCAATGCTTGACCGTAATGGACTACGTCCAGCTCGTTACTATGTAACAAAAGATGATCATATCATTTTAGGATCTGAGGCAGGAGCAGTACCAGTTGCCCCAGAGGATATTGTATATAAAGACCGTTTGCGTCCAGGGCGTATGCTTCTCGTTGATACAGCGAAAGGTTGCATAGTACCGGATGAAGAGATTAAAGCGATGATTGCAGCTGAACAGCCTTATCAGCAGTGGCTTGATGAGCATCTTGTTGCTTTAACTGATTTGCCAGATGCACCAACGTTGCCAGAAGTTCGTAAAGAAAGCTTGCAACAACGTCAACAAGCTTTTGGCTATACTTACGAAGAAATTCGTAAAGTGATGGAGCCGATGGCACTTGGAGGTCAAGAACCTTTGAGCTCCATGGGTTATGATGCACCACTAGCAGTGTTGTCAGAGCGTCCACAGATGCTTTATAACTACTTCAAGCAATTGTTTGCACAAGTAACTAACCCGCCAATCGATGCGATTCGTGAGGAACTCGTTACTTCGACTATTACGACAATTGGACCAGAGCGTAATTTATTGAATCCAGAACCAGAAAGCTGCCGACATGTAAAGTTAGATACGCCATTCTTGTCTAATGAGCAATTTGCAAAGCTTCGTCATATTCGACGTGAAGGATTCAAAGCAATAACTATTCCGATGTTCTTCCCAGCTGGTAGCGGTGCTACTGGTATTGAGACCGCTTTGGATGAAATGTTCGCAGCGGCAGATCGTGTAATTGAGAAAGGTCATAACTTGATCATCCTTTCTGACCGTGGTGTCAACCAAGAAAATGCTGCAATTCCAGCATTACTTGCTGTTTCTTCTTTGCACCATCATCTTATTCGTACAGGTACTCGTACCAAAGTGTCGATCTTACTTGAATCAGGTGAACCAAGAGAAGTGCATCATTTTGCATTATTACTTGGATACGGTGTTAACGTCATTAACCCTTATCTTGTATATGAAACATTTGAAGATATGGTTGCCAATGGCACGATGCGCGGCGTAACTTATGATAAAGCAGTTAAGAACTACATTAAGGCAGCGACTAAAGGTGTAGTTAAAGTTTTATCCAAAATGGGTATCTCTACTATTCAGTCTTATCGTGGTGCACAAATTTTTGAAGCAGTTGGATTACAAGAAAGTTTGATCGAGAAATATTTCACCTGGACACCATCTAGAATTGGCGGTATTGATCTTGAGCAAATCGCTAAAGATGCGCAAAATTCACATGATCGTGGATTCGCAGCACAAGAAGGTGCTGAAAGTGAACTTGACTCTGGTGGTGAATATCAATGGAGACGTGATGGTGAAGATCATCTACTTACTCCACAAACGATTCATACACTGCAAACATCAGCTCGTAACAACGACTATAAATTATATAAAAAGTTCTCTACCCTAGTTCAAGGTGAGAACAAAAAACATCTAATGTTACGTTCTCTAATCGACTTCAAAACAGATGGCCAATCAATTCCAATTGAAGAAGTTGAATCTGTTGATTCTATCGTGAAACGTTTCAAAACAGGTGCAATGTCATACGGTTCTATTAGCCAAGAAGCTCATGAAAGCTTAGCAATTGCAATGAACCGTCTAGGTGGTAAATCTAATACTGGTGAAGGCGGAGAGCATCCATCACGTTTCGTTGCTGACGAAAACGGTGATCTACGTCGTAGTGCAATTAAACAAGTAGCATCTGGTCGATTCGGTGTAACGAGTCATTACCTCGTTAACGCAGATGAGATTCAAATTAAGATGGCACAAGGTGCTAAGCCAGGTGAAGGCGGTCAACTACCAGGTCAGAAAGTATATCCTTGGGTTGCAGAAGTTCGTGGTTCTACTCCAGGTGTTGGTCTAATCTCACCTCCACCACATCATGATATTTATTCGATTGAGGATTTGGCTGAATTAATTCATGACTTAAAAAATGCTAACCCTCGTGCTCGAATTAGTGTGAAGCTAGTATCTGGTGCAGGTGTTGGAACGATAGCAGCGGGTGTAGCAAAAGGTCGCGCTGATCTAATTATGATCAGTGGTTATGATGGTGGTACGGGTGCTTCACCTATCGGATCTATTCGTCATGCTGGTCTTCCATGGGAGCTCGGTCTTGCAGAAACACATCAAACGTTGATGCTGAATAATTTGCGTGATCGTATTGTACTTGAGTCCGATGGTAAAATGATGAATGGTCGTGATGTTGCTATTGCTGCATTACTTGGCGCAGAAGAATTTGGCTTTTCAACAGCACCACTAGTTGTTCTAGGTTGCGTTATGATGCGCGTATGTCAATTAGATACTTGTCCAGTTGGTGTAGCTACACAAAACCCTGAGCTTCGTAAAAAGTTCACGGGCGATCCATCTCATATCGTAAACTACCTGCGTTTTATTGCTGAGGAATTACGTGAAATTATGGCTGAGCTTGGTTTCCGTAACGTTCAAGATATGGTTGGTCGTGTAGACCGTCTTCAAACAAAAGTACTTGCTGATCATTTGAAAACTAAAGGTCTTGATCTATCTGCGATTCTACATGAGCAAGAGCCTGCTGAAGGTTCTACTCGTTACAATTCTAAGCAGCAAAATCATGGACTGGAGCTTTCACTTGATGCTAGAGAACTTATTCCCAATGCAACAGCGGCACTTGAGAATGGTGAACAAGTTCGTGGGACGTTCCCGATCTTGAACACTGACCGTGTTGTTGGAACAACGCTTGGTTATGAGGTTACAAGTCGCTATGGTGCAAAAGGACTTCCTGAAGATACAATCTGGTATCAATTTGTCGGTACAGCTGGCCAATCATTCGGTGCATTTGTTCCGAAAGGAATTACACTTTCCGTTGAGGGTGATACGAATGATTACTTCGGTAAAGGACTATCAGGTGGTAAAATTATCGTATCTCCATCAAAACGTTCTACATTTGTTGCTGAAGAAAATGTTATTACTGGTAATACTGTGTTATACGGTGCAACTGGTGGAGAAGCATATATTCGCGGTATAGCTGGCGAACGATTCGCAGTTAGAAACTCAGGCGCTAATGTTGTCGTTGAAGGCGTGGGTGACCATGGTTGTGAGTATATGACTGGTGGACGTGTAGTTGTTCTCGGTGAAACAGGACGTAACTTTGGTGCTGGTATGTCTGGTGGCGTAGCTTACGTATACGATCCAGACCGACTATTACTGGGTCGCAGCAATCTAGAAATGATTCTTCTTGAGCATATCGAAGAGCATGAAGATGTTGAAGAACTTCGTTCAATGTTACAGAAGCATGTCATCTACACGGAAAGTGAAGTAGCTTCTCGTATTCTAGGTGATCTTAATGCAGAGTTGAAAAACTTTGTTAAAGTCATTCCGAAAGATTACAAAAAAATGCTACAACATATTAAATCTGCACAGCAAGAGGGTCATGCTGGTGAGGATGCATTGCTAGTTGCTTTTGAATCAAGTAAAAAAGAATTACTACTAGCTGTGAAGTAAAATTGCTAACTGTGGAATTGCGATGCTTAAGGGATAAATCATCTCAGTAATATCGTGGTAATTTCGGAGCTGTAGCCAAACTAGTAAAATTAGTTTGACTACAGCTTATTTTTTTATAATTATAATGGGAATCCCTAAATCCTTACGCTTGCAGGATCATGTGTGTGGAATAAATCGATTAATAATATAATCGTACCAAATCAAAACAAGGTATTGGGAGCCAATCTAATAGCTCTCAATACCTTGTTTATTGTTGACGATGTATGTAGACATCATGGTGTCATTGATGGAATTAACCTGCTTGCTTCGCTTTACGATTTTCGGCTTTGTTGTCAAGATTTTTATTAATTGATTCCACATCTGCAGTACTAACTTTGTTTGTAGCGCCAATCATCTTACATTCTCCGTTAAAGTTAGCACCTTCTTGTACGATAATAGATTGCACGATCGCATTGCCGACTAGCTGGCCAGATGGTGTAATAATGAGTCTGCCAGTAACCGTTACATCTCCTTGTAATTGACCTGCAATCGTTAGATTCAAGCATTTAATTTCCGCCTTAGCTACTCCGTATTCTCCAATAATGATTTCACTTTGCGACGTAATATCCCCGTGAAATTCACCTTCAATCCGAAGATTAGCCTCTGTCTGAATACTTCCTTCAAAGATCGTTCCTTGCCCGATTAAAGTATCGGTTGCCGTTAGACGCTTAGTTTCTTTAAACATTGCTTTCCTCCTTAATATGCTTTTGATTGTTGAGAAAGGGTAGGGGTGAGACTGGTACATTCTTTTGAACAATTTGAAAGTGTAAATGCGTACCTGTACTTTTTCCTGTATTTCCCATTAAGCCAATTTTTTCACCCCTAACGACGGTATCACCTTCGCTTGCTATGATTGTTTCTAGATGCATATATATCGTTTGCAGATCATGTAAGTGTGAAATGATAATATAGCGGCCATATTGATTGTCGTATCCCGTCTCAATGACCTCACCATCTGCAGCGCTAAAAATGGTATCGCCTTTCTTACCTGCAATATCAATACCTGCATGAAAACGTGATTGACCTGAAAATGGGTCACTTCGATAACCAAAACCTGAAGTGATTTGCGTAGCTGAAGTTGGCCAAAGATTAGGATATGCATCAACCTCTTCGCGAACCTTGCTCGCTTGACGTAGTGTTTGTTGCATAGAGATACCCATCGCCTCGATATAGTCACTCATTTCTTGTAGTGGAGCATTGGCTTGATATGCCATCGTAGCTATCTGATAGGAAGATTGCTGTTGCCCTTGTAAGTTATCTTCGTCTTCGGTAATACTTCTATCTAAACTTATAGGAACTTCTTCCCCATAGGTTTGGATAAATTGTTGGAGCTGATCTTCAAGCTCTTGCAATTCAATAAGTTTTGCATCAATTTTTGCTTGATTCTGTTGAAGGCTAACAAGTTCGGTTTGCAATGTGTTGATATAGCTGTCCTTATTATTTATATCCGAGCTATGCTCGGAAAGCATAGTATCGTATCGCTGCTGCAGTAAAGATTGCTGTTGCTCGATCCTTTTTAGTTCGGAAGCGGCTTGCAGTTGTAGACCGACTACACAACTGGTCACTACAGCTATGAGAGCGACTGGTGTAGCAATAAGAGATCGCTTTGTCACGTTAAATTGTTTCACAGACTGATCAGGTCCGCGCATCAATAGAAACGACCAATTTGAGTTCTGCTTATGCCTCACACAAATACTCCTTCCGTCTTCAAACTTACTTAAAAATTAGAACGTTCTATCACTATTTATTCTGAGAAACTATAAAACATGCCATTAAGCTACAAAGTTGTTTGAAAGATTCTATTTATCAGCTGCATGAAGTAGCTAGAATTTGGAGAAATTAGCGATAGAAATTCACTTTGATTTCAAATTAAATTGGAAGAATTTAGAGGAGGATGTATGCATGAATGACAACTATTCAAACGATGGAGAACGTAGGAAACAAGAAGTGGATCTAATTACAGGTGAGCACGAAGGACGAGAAAGTTATGATATGGATGTTGACAGGATGGTCAACGAAGGACTTGGTGGAGGGTATGTTACCGAGCATAATGGTCTAGTGGATGAGACGACTACCGATTCGATGGGGATTATTGTGGAGCAGGATCTGGAGTGAAGCACTTATTGTCCGCTCCAAGAACCAATCTCTGTACCAATCAGAGACCGCTCCAAGAACCAATCTCTGTTCCAATCGGAGTCCGCTTCAAGAACCAATCTCTGTTCCAATCGCCGTTGGCCTCGGATTTATTGTAATTGTTTAGCGGTATAAATCCGAGGACAAAAACGACCGCTATCGCTTTTCCACTAGAGATTATTTCTTTCCGCTTTGATAAGTGGGGAGGGTGGGAAAAGAAAATCATTATCTTTAATCGGGGAATTTCTAGCGTAGCATATAGCAATGAAACAGAGATAAGACTTACTTAATTTCAGCGATGCAGGTAATAAAAAATGAGCCCAGTACCTTATGGTTGCTGCGCTCATTTTTATTTCTAACAAATTACCTAGAGATATACAGTGATTTGACTAGTCATACAGAATGAAATATTACTTACTCATTTTAAGTAAGAAGTGTTCACAGACAAATATTTCTTTGGATTAGCTACCATAAGCTTCACGAAATGCATTTGCGAACGCTGTACGATCTACTTCTAATACTGCAACTAGTTCGTCACATACGTTCTCTTCCCACCACTCCATTTGTTTCTTTCGATTGCTACGATGTTCATGAAGCCAAACCGCATTGCTTGCAACTTTTTTGAAATAGATTGTTTCTGCTTGCTCCACTTTTTCTGGAGAAATGTATACTTTAAGTCGTTTAATCGCTCGATATAACTCTGCTTGGCATGATCTACGTATTTTCCTAGCAGTAGGTAATTGAGGGCTGTGATTAGTAACTTGGTGTTTCATTATGAGTTCAGCTCCTTCTATAATACATAACTCATAATATGCAAATGTATTTAGGCTGGTCACACAATGAAATTGGATGCATGTCCGCAATTGTGTTAGAATATCGTTTAGTAATAAAACTGATGGGGGATGAAAATGGAACATTGGATAACGGAGTTTATGGAGCAATTTGGTTACTTAGGTATTTTGTTTTTGATCGCACTTGAAAATATTTTTCCACCGATACCTTCTGAATTAATATTGACTTTTGGTGGATTTATGACAACGAAAACAGAGATGACGCCAGTTGGTGTAATCGTGATCGCAACACTTGGTTCACTTATTGGTGCAATTATTTTATATTATATCGGTCGAATACTTGATGTTGAGAGATTAGAAAAAATAATTGATCGATGGGGAAAATATTTACGAGTAAAGAAGGAAGATATCAGGCGTGCAGATGCGTGGTTTGATAAACATGGTAATTGGGCTGTATTCTTATGCCGTATGGTTCCACTAATTCGCAGCTTGATTTCTATTCCCGCTGGTATGTCGGGTATGAAGCTGGTACCGTTTCTACTATTTACGACACTAGGGACATTAATATGGAATACAATTCTAGTCACACTTGGAGCGATGCTTGGTGATCGTTGGGAAGATATCGTTGCATTTATGGATGTGTACTCCAACATTGCTTACGGATTAATTGCATTATGTGGTATTGCATTTATTATTTTCTACATTCGCAGATTCCGCAAAAATTAGCTATAATTAAGTGGAATGATTTTCATAAATGATACATACGGAAAGAGGTATATATAATGAGCAAAAATGTAGCTAGTAAGATTGGCAATGGTATTAGCCCAGAACAATTTATTGCAGGGATGACGAAAAATAAAGAGCAATTTATTTCATGGAAAGAACAATTCCAATGGCCTTCTGAGGACGATAAAGCATTTTATGAATCCTTGAATAACAGAGACGATCTTCGTTGCTTAATCGTAATGGCAGATTGGTGTGGCGATGCTGTTCGCAATATTCCAGTTGTGTTCAATGTACTTGAAAATAGTGGGATTCCAATTGATGTCCTAATTATGGAAGACCATCTTGATACGATTGATCAATTTCTAACATACGGTGGTCGCTCTATTCCGATCGTTATTATTGCTGATACTGGTGGAGCTGTGCTAGGACAATGGGGTCCACGTCCGAAACATGTGCAAGAAGTTATGGCACAATTCAAAGCGACTAATCCTGACCGTGAAGCTGCTGATTATGCAGATCGTATGGCAGTAGTGCGCGCAGATATTATGGCACAATATGGCGAAGGTACTGGTTACCAAGCTCATATCGTTACTGAATTACGTGAAGTATTGGAGAGCGTCTAATATGACTACACCAACATTTCAAATTAAAAGCTTTTCATTAGGTCCACTTCAAACGAATTGCTATTTACTAACGGTGCAAGATGAAGCTACTGGAGAAAAGAGCGGAATTATTATTGATCCTGGTATGAATCCGAAGCGATTAATCGAGAATATTCAAGGTGTTCATATCGAAGCTATCTTGTTAACTCATGCTCATTTTGATCATATGGGCGGTGTTGATGAAGTTCGTAAGCTTGCTAACTGTCCAGTATACATTCATGATCTTGAAGCTGACTGGTTAACTGATCCTCGTAAAAATGGTTCGATGCGTTGGCAAGACGTAACAGAGCCGCTATCGACTGATCCAGCAGAATTTGCACTAGACGAAGGTCAAGTATTGGAATTAATCGGGCATTCATTCAAAGTACTTCATACACCAGGTCATTCACCGGGTAGTGTTAGCTTCTTATGTGGCGAACATATTTTCTCAGGAGATGTTTTGTTCCGCTCATCTGTTGGTCGTACTGATCTTCCAGGTGGTAAAGAAGTTGATCTATATAACTCAATTCAAAATAAATTGTACAAGCTTGACGATGCAACGATCGTTTATTCAGGACATGGTCCCAAAACTACGATCGGTTACGAGAAAGCTAACAATCCATACGTAAAATAACAAACATGAGAAGCATTCCTAACAGTAACATAGGGATGCTTCTGTTCGCATAAAGAGAACGATGAACAACAATTTCAATATAAGTTCAAATTATTGGATTATCAGTGTCAAGAAGATGACATGAAGCTAGAGAAGCGAAGCGCGGAATGTACGTCGTCATTGGTACATGAGCACTGGAGTAAGCGATGAATGACAAATTCGCCGCCGAGTAATCTACTTCGAGATACATCACAATCACAATCCAATAGTTTGAAGAACATCTACAATGAGAAAAAGGAAGAGGTACATACATGGAGACCAATACCCACCAAATGATCAGCGAGATTGCTAAACAATTAAATATCCCGCAAAGTAAAGTGAAGTCAGCTGTAAGTTTGCTTGACGAAGGAAATACGATTCCATTTATCGCGCGTTATCGTAAAGAGATGACAGGTGAGCTGGATGAGAATCAACTGCGTGATATTGAAGAGAAATTGCAATATATGCGTAATCTTGAGTCTCGTAAACTAGAAGTTCTTAGACTGATTGAAGAACAAGGGAAACTGACTGAAGAACTTGCAGTTGCAATTAATAAGAGTGTGAAATTGCAAGAAGTTGAAGACTTATATCGTCCTTACCGCCAGAAACGTAAGACGAGAGCAAGTGTGGCCAAAGAGAAAGGGCTTGAACCGCTCGCTGAGTGGTTGTTAGCTCAGAATAGCCATACAGCGCCTTTAGTTGAAGCGGCTCGTTATATCGACGCTGAGAAGGGCGTGGAGAGCGCAGATGATGCATTGGCAGGTGCCAAAGACATTATAGCTGAACAATTAGCAGATGATGCAAAGATTCGTACATGGGTGCGTACGTTCACATTTAGCAATGGTATATTGAAAACGATAGCGAAAGACGCAGAGGCGGAATCCGTATACGAGATGTATTACAACTATCAAGAACCTATTAGTAAGCTACCTTCACATCGTATTTTGGCGATTAATCGTGGGGAACGGGAAGAGATCTTGAAAGTTAGTTTTGAATTAGATAACGAGAAAATTGAACAATATATGCATAGACAGACTGTGAAGCGGGATGCTCCTTCAAGTTCAGGAATTATTCAAGTGCTTCAAGAGGTAATTGTAGATGCGTACAAGCGACTATTAGCTCCATCTATTGAACGAGAAGTAAGAACGGAGCTGACTGAAAAAGCAGAGGTTCATGCGATCGATATATTCTCGGAAAATCTTCGTAATCTGTTATTACAACCTCCTGTTCGTGGCAAACGAGTACTAGGGGTCGATCCTGCCTTCCGTACAGGCTGTAAGCTTGCTGTTATTGATGATATTGGGAAAATGTTAGAGGTTGGCGTGTGCTACCCTACAGCACCGCATCATAAAACGGCTGAAGCTGAAAAGCAAATAAGCAAATTAATTGATACGTACGATATTGAACTGATTGTCATTGGTAATGGTACAGCTTCACGTGAGACGGAGCAATTTATCGCAACATTGATTAAAAATCATTCAAAAGCAGCACAACTCAAATATATTATCGTGAATGAAGCGGGAGCAAGTGTGTACTCAGCTTCCAAATTAGCAGCTGAAGAGTTCCCAGAACTTGATGTTGCGGAACGCAGTGCAGTGTCAATTGCTAGACGTCTCCAAGATCCATTAGCTGAGTTAGTAAAGATAGAGCCGAAAGCTATTGGTGTTGGACAGTATCAACATGATGTTAGTCAGAAAAAGTTGGATGAAACGCTAACTGGCGTTGTAGAATCAGCAGTTAACCATGTTGGTGTAGATGTTAATACTGCATCTGCTTCACTTCTTTCCTATGTTGCAGGTATTAATGGCACTATTGCTAAAAATATTGTGAAGTATCGTGATGAAAATGGACGCTTTGTTAAGCGTGCTCAATTGCAAAAAGTTCCACGCTTGGGTGCAAAATCATTCGAGCAATGTGTCGGTTTCTTACGCATAGCTGAAGGTGAGCAACTGCTAGATAATACTCCGATTCACCCAGAATCTTATCATGTAGTGAAGGCACTATTGAAAGAACTGGGAATGAAGGAGCGAGATGTAGGTAGTGAACAATTGGTATCTGAACTTAAAGCGCTGAATGTAGAAGAGACAGCTGCTAAGTTAGAAGTTGGTGTTCCGACTTTGAACGATATAGTTGATAGTTTATTGCGACCAGGTCGTGATCCGCGTGAGGAATTGCCAGCTCCAATCTTCCATACAGATGTGTTGAACATTGAAGATTTGACGAAAGATATGGAATTACATGGTACTGTACGTAACGTTATAGACTTTGGAGCATTTGTCGATATTGGCTTGAAAAATGATGGGCTTGTCCATATCTCTCAACTTAGTGATCGCTTTGTAAAACATCCGATGGATGTGGTTTCAGTAGGAGATACCGTTACGGTATGGGTGCTGGAAGTAGATATGAAGAGGAATCGTGTAGGATTAACAATGAAAAAACCTCGCTAAAAAAGGTAGTTCAAATTGATCGCTTGTGATCATGAAGTAAGCCCAAAGCTTTTACAGCTTTGGGCTTTAATTTTGTTTGTTTTTAAAATTAGTGATCTAGTTAGAATCAACTTCCGAGTTTACATGAAAGTTATGGGTGCGATAGAAATACCAACAATCATTAAGTAGACGAATTTGCCGACTATCACGAGTCAAGAAGGCTTTCATCAATTGATTACGAAGCCAATGAGGCATGATCAGTTCCTCCCTCCAGCCTAGGCGATGATGATTCATTACCATATGGCTTTTGGAGATTATAGGTGTCTGTCTGCCTAACAAATTTGACTTGTAATAGTTGATGCTATTCCTGTTCTTCTAACTCTTCATACCATTGTTCAAGTTGAGCCTGAAGTGCACGAATCTCAGTTAGTAAAGAAATTAGTGGGTAAGATTTTTCTTTGACACCTGCAAAATCTGCTTCTAGATCATTAATATAATCAAGACCTGATTGAATATGAACGATATCAGTATGTAATTCTACTGCATCACATTCAGCCACTGCATATGGTAAGTTTGGAACTTCTTCTGCAGTTAACTTGTCGATTTCTTTACGAAGGCGCAAATTCAATGCGCTTAACTGATAAGCGTGAGTTGCGGGCATTTCTATGAATGTTAGCTTAGATTCTTGTTGCATTAATACGTAGCGCATAGTAGCCATAATAAATTGGAACTCTCCCCTCAAATAAAAGCATGTCCTACTTGACAGTGTAGCCTATTGTTAGCTTACAATTCAAGTAGTTATAAGATGCTTTTGAAGTGAATTTTTGTTTGCAAAGCGGTGCATCAAGAAGTGAACAAAAAGTATTAATTATGCTTTCGAAGCTACTTTTTGTTTGCAAAGTAGTGCATCAAGAAGTGAACAAAAAGTATTAAGAGGTGAAAAATAATGGATGATAAGCAATTGCAACAATGGGTGGAGCAAGTGTCGCTACAATATTTTGGAAGACCTTTCCTGCATGTTGCCTCGTTCAATGGTCGCTTGAAGGCGACAGGAGGACGCTACTTCACGAATAGTCATCATATAGAGATTAGTCCTCATCAATTAGAGGCATTTGGGCAAGAAGAAACTGAGAAGATAATTAAGCATGAACTATGTCACTATCATCTTCATATTTTGAAGCGGGGATATAAACATCGTGATGCGGACTTCAAGCAACTGCTTGCACAAGTTGGGGGATCACGATTTTGTAATACATTGCCTGAACGGAGTGTGCGAACGGGAGCAGCTTATAAATATATGTTACTATGCACAGAGTGTGAGCAGAAATATTATCGTAAAAGACGGATGGATGTGAACAAATATCGTTGTGGAAAATGCGGTGGAAAATTATTAATAAAGGTGCTTGACAAGATATAACCTACATGGTAAATTATTAATTGTTCGCTTTAACTATTGTTGTTCCCTGATAGCTCAGTTGGTAGAGCACTCGACTGTTAATCGAGTTGTCACAGGTTCGAGTCCTGTTCGGGGAGCCATTTATGGAGAAGTACCCAAGTGGCTCAAGGGGACCCTCTGCTAAGGGGTTAGACTGCGTAAGTGGTGCGTGGGTTCGAATCCCACCTTCTCCGCCATATTTTTTCTTGTAGGCTTTCTTTTAGAGGACCGTCAAGCGGTCTTTTTTAATGAAAAAATACTCGGAAAAATCGCGAAAAAAAGTGTTGCATTGTGAAATGAAACGTGATAAGATACATCTTGTCGCTTTTCAAGACAGTATAAGATGGCCCGTTGGTCAAGTGGTTAAGACACCTCCCTTTCACGGAGGTAACAGGGGTTCGAGTCCCCTACGGGTCACCACAACCATTCTTATGAGAGCAACTCACATGAGTAATGATTATCATGCGAGCCATTAGCTCAGTTGGTAGAGCACCTGACTTTTAATCAGGGTGTCGAAGGTTCGAGTCCTTCATGGCTCACCAGTTTTCTTCTTATGTCAAGTCAGCTGGATGAATGGAGTTATGTTGTACATAATGGCGAAAGCCATCACATAGTAAATCCAAGTATACTCGTATACTTGGATTTTTTGTTGTATGGGGCCATGTCTATTGGGATGAAAGTAACACCATCATTTGTGATTAGAGTCAAGTTAATACTGTAACCGATCTTTTTGATTTATTTATCAAATCCCTTTACAACTTATCAAATATCCTGTATTATATTTTAGTACGAAAGCTTTCTTCAATGTGCGGTAGTGGCGGAACGGCAGACGCGCTATCTTGAGGGGGTAGTGGGTGTATACCCGTGGAGGTTCGAGTCCTCTTTACCGCACCATACAATTTCATAAGTAAAGTTCAATCCTATCAACGTGTTGATGGGATTTTTTGATGTTTATAGAGATTTGACATTTCATTGAGCTATAATACGAGCGGAAATGATAGTTTTAGATACACCACGGAGAACCGTATCACCAATAGTGGTAAAGCGAAGAGCGGAGGTTTCGGTTAGTCTTCAAGAGTGCAATATTATTTTTTTAAAGTGTAGTAACAGAAAAGGAGCCATTATTCGAGTCATTCGAGAAAGCTCATTTTCTTTCTATCTTCCCAGCTACTGTTCGTAATCATTTATCACTTTAATCATCAATTGAAATACCTGCGGCTTTTAAGTGTCCATGAGTTAGAATTTTTCCGAATTGAGAAGCGAGTTCCTTGGGAGTATAAGAAAAATCATTTTTAACCCACCATATTACAATACCCATAAAAGTAGATGCGATATATTGGAGTAATAATTCCTTTGAAATCTTCAGGGGAGCATTATCCAAGCCATCTTCCACTGTATTTTTTATTATTTCCTCCATTTTTGATTGAAAACCATAAATTCTATTCTCATCAAGTAACAATGCTTTGTAAAAGGGAATATTGTCCTGAATTTTTTCCAGTATGGTTTGCATTAATTGCTCAAGCTTAGAGCCACTAACTGGAGATTTACTGCTCGAACAAAGATTGAGTGTACTATTTAGTTCTTCTAATAATTCATCCATAGACGCATTTAACAAATCGGGCTTGTTCTGATAATGAAGGTAAAATGTATTCCGGTTAATCATCGCCTTATCGGCAATATCTTGGATCGTAATCCCTTCGTATCCCTTTTCAGTAAGAAGCTCTATAAACGCTTTTTTTATCGAATGTTTGGAGCGAATGATACGCAAATCGGTTTTTTTCTTCATTATGACTCATTCCCTTAATTTTTTTTGTTAGATATACGACATTTGAGCTGAAACTGCATTTTATCTCTCAAAATCAGAAATATTAAATATTGAATGCTGACCTTTTATTAATCATAATAAACACAAGATAAATATACAACACATTGATCATTATTTATCTTATTGATAATTAACTGTAACTAAAGGAGAGATTTTAAATGAAAACTATAGCGATCGTTGGAGCAGGAGAAGGATTAGGAATGTCCATTGCAAAGAAATTCGGACAAAATGGCTTTCGCGTAGCTCTTATTGCCCGAAATGAAGAAAAGCTGAACCAGCTGGTTAGTGGATTAGAACAATTGGGAATCGAAGCTGCTTCATTTCAAGCAGACATATTAAATAAAGAACAAATTGAGATGGCATTTACCGCTATTAAAGAGAAATACGGATTTATTGATGTTCTTGAATACAGTCCAACGCCGAGCATCAATACAGTAGCACCAGCATTAGATGTAACCGAAGAAAATGCCTTATACCAATTTCAATTCAATGTTTTAGGTGCTCTATCGAGTGTCGGGCAAGTGCTGCCGGAAATGTTGGATAAGCAAAGCGGTGCCCTGTTATTTACAACTGGAGGTGCATCAGTCCACCCAGTTCCAAGGATGGGTAATGTCGGAATTGCAATTTCAGGACTTCGTAATTATATCTTTAATTTGAACAGCGAATTAGCGGATAAAGGGATTTATGCAGGTCATCTATCGATTGGAATTTGGATGCAACCTAATTCAGGAGTTCAGGATAAAATCGCTGATATTTGGTACGACATGTATTCCAAGAGAGATCGCGTTGAAGAGTTTATAACAGAAGACAAAATATAATTAATCGAGGTAAAAATGTGAATATCACTATTTTTGGTGCAAGTGGTGCAATTGGACAACTTGTAACACAATTAGCTTTAGAAAACGGAGATTTCGTAACGGCATATATTAGAAACCCAAAAAAATATAGCCTCAAACATCCCAATTTGACCCTTGTACAAGGGGAACTTTCAAATACTTCAACCATCGAGAGGGCAGTCGCTGAAGCGGATGTCGTAATCAGCACACTGGGACCAGCATCTGACATGTCACGAAAGCTTAAAGGCACGCCGATTGCCGATGGACACGAACTGATTGTTAGAGCGATGAGAAAGCTTGACAAAAAGAGGTTAATTACACTTGCGACGCCAGCGTTGCAATCGGATGACGATAAGAAAAACATTTCAACGATACTTCCAGGTATATTAGCCAAAGTGTTCCTTCCAAACGGTCATGCAGAAATGAAGAAAATGGAAGGAATTATTAAACAATCGAACCTTGATTGGACAGTCGTTCGAATTATTAACCCAAATGTTAAACACAAAGGGCAATCTTATGACTATTCATTCGGAGATAAATCGGCTAAATTATCTGTTTCTAGAGAAAATGTTGCTAAATTCATGTACTCTGCCGCTCGTGACAACCAATTGATTTTAAAAATGCCTATTATTTACAACGAATAAGCTCACTTCCCAGGTTTTTTACAATTTTTAGTGAAGGAGTATGCAGAATGAAAATCGAGATATGGTCGGATTATGTTTGTCCATTTTGTTATATTGGTAAACGACGTTTAGAGTCTGCACTGGAGCAATTCGCTCATCACAATGAAGTGGTTATTGAATATAAAAGCTTTGAACTTAATCCGCAAGAATCATTCTACTCAGGTAAAAATATGCATCAATTGCTCTCTGAGAAACATGGTATGAGTATCGAGCAAGCGAAAAAGGCACATGCTAAACTTGAACAACAAGCGGCATTGATTGGTCTCGTGTATAATATCGACCAGGTGAAGCCCACCAATACGTTTGATGCTCATCGTTTAACCCAATATGCCAAATCTGTTGGTAAAGATAAGGAATTAGCAGAGAAGCTGTTCTATTCTTATTACACGGACGCCAAGCTAATTAGCGATCATGATACATTAGCAGATATTGCAGAATCAGTTGGAATGAATAGGGACGAGTCAATGGCAGTTCTCCATGATTCATCCAAATATGCTAACGAAGTGCGTTCAGATGAAGCCACAGCAAAGCGATTAGGGATAACGGGAGCACCTTTCTTTGTCATTGATAGAAAATTCGCGATATCCGGGGCACAACCAACAGAGGTATTTATAAATGCTCTTAACCAAGCATCTCAATAAGTAAAGCCAATAAGTATTTGTAAGAAAGAGATATTATGAAAGCATTGTCGAGAACAATTACAAAGTATTTTAGAACAGCGTATAGACAGGCAGACCGTGAACAGTCAGGCAGTTCAAGCGAAATAGGCAGAAGAATAAAACGCCCAAAATCCTTAGTGGACTTTGGGCGTTTTATTCTTTTCGTCATAACTCAACGAAAGCAAGCTCCAAATTATCAAATGGAGACGGATAACTTTCCCTTAATCGTCATTGCTTTTCTCGCTTGGTCTTTTAGCTGTTCTTTCATTTCTTTCATCGTATCCACATTGCAGAAGTGCTTCGTTGGCTTTAACGATGCATAATACTGCCCCACGTTGCGGTATAAATGTTCCTGTGTCGGATCAACATAGAATGCTGGTTGGAATACACGCTTAATAAAATCTTCCAGCTTACGCAGCGGTAGTCATGCTCATGATCTTGGTAAACTCCATTCAGCGCTTTCCCATGAATAAACTATGGAGAGCGACCGCAAGAGCATTAAGAACATCGTCTTCTGGTTTACAGAAGACGATGGACTAACACAATCTGCTTTACCAGAGCAAAGGGAGCGGAGAACCTTATCACAAGTAAGTAAGGTTGTAGCTTAAGTTGATATTCCAGCCTAGGTTTTTTATTTTGAAATGAAAATAATTTAAAGCGGCATGGGAGAATAATCTAATACATCCACTGAATGTGAAAGTAGATAAGATATGGCGATAGGATGGTTTTCCAATTGAAGCTAACATAGATATTTCCTTAATTATAGATTGCTTGAAATAGTCTATTGATGCCTTGTTCAATTTCGTTTTTTTGTAAATGACCGTAGCCAATAATCAATCTGTTATTATGATTTTCCTTCTTGATTGTATGATCTTCTACTGGGTAAACCTTTACACCAAATTGTTCGATTTTCAGTAATAAATTTTGCGTAAATTCTATCTTCTCAAACTCTGCAATTAAATGCATACCTGTAGAGTAGCCAAATATTTTTACGTTATGTGAAAAAGTTAATTGTAAACGTTGGATAAGAAAATCACGTTGACTTTTATAAAACTTTTTCATTTTTGTGATATGTCTTTCCATGTAGCCCTCCTGTATAAAACGAGAAAGGGTAAGCTGGTCCAAGGAAGGTGTGTGTAAGTCTGTTAACCATTTCAATTGGCGACACTTTTCGATAAGCTGTGTTGGAAGGACAATGTATCCTATCCGTAGTGCAGGAGAGAGAATTTTACTAAAAGAGCCGATGTAGAGTACAAGCTCTGGATCTAGGCCCTGCAAAGAGCTAACAGGTGGCCCTTCGTAGCGAAACTCACTATCATAATCATCTTCAATTAAAAAGCAATGATGATTTCTAGCATATTCAATTAATTCAATTCTACGTTGAATTGGTAATGTACTTCCTAAAGGAAATTGGTGTGAGGGAGTTAGAAAGACAAATTTAGGGTTCATATTGTCTGGTAATAGGGCTGTTTTTATTCCCAACTCATCTACTGGTATTGGATAGATTTTGGCACCAGAATCCTTAAAGATGGTTTGAATATCATTCGTAATGGGGTCTTCCATAATCGCTATATCATTAGGTGATAACAGCAATCTCGATACAAGCATAATTGCTTGTGTCGCACCAGATGTAATGATAATTTGCTCTGGATGACATTCAACGCCTCTTGTTTTTAATAAGTAGTATGCAAGAGTTTGCCTTAATTCTATACGCCCCTCTGGAACTCCATATCCCAAAATGGAGGATTCACTATCTTGCCAAAGTTGATAACTAATCTTTGCCCATGTTTTACGAGGAAACAAGTTGAGTGCAGGGATGCCCGAGCGAAAATTTATAGTTTCTTTCGCTACTATTGAATTTCCTCCTTTATTTGTAACAATGGGCTTTGTTTGTTGTATTAACAAAGCCCCCTCTGCAACAAAAGTACCAGCTCCTCTTCGTGCAATTAAAAACCCTTCGGCTAGTAACTGATCGTAGGCTTCTAAAATGACATTCCTTGATACTTTTAATTCTACTGAAAGCTCGCGTGAGGATGCTAGTTTTTCCCCAGCAAGTAGGTGTCCATGTAAAATTTTTTTGCGTATTTGCTGATAGATTTGACGATTTAAAGGAATATCTAAAGCTCTATTAATAGGTATCCATAACATTTTTCATTCCTCCGATTTGAAAGTGGTACCTTTAAAATCTCTTTCAAGTGGTTCTACAGTTACCAATTATATCATGATACAGTATTTACCAATAACTAATAGGAGGAATAAATATGAAAAAAGCAGAAGAATTAGTGATTCAAGCATTAAAAAGCGCAGCACGAGATGATAGATTGAAATATGCTGTGCAACAGTCAACAGAGCTCTATCCGTTATTATGGAAAGCAGCAAAAAGATATGTAACAGGAGAAAAGAGAGAGGATGTCATTACGGTTGCACGTGAATATCTCGATAATAATTATAATATCTCTATTGAATATATTGGGGAAAATATAACTGACTTAGGGGAATGTGAAAGGGCAAAGAATGAGCTTTTACAAGTAATTGAGGAAATGGGAATATTATCTTTAAAGCAAACTGTATCATTTGATTTATCTCATATAGGCCTTTCTATTAATGCTGAGATTACTTATAAGTACCTTGAAGAGCTTGCACAAAAAGCTCAGCGGTATGGAATAACTTTGATGATAGGTATGGAAGAATCATCAAAGACTAGTGATATTCTCTCTCTCTACAAAAAAATAGCTACAAACTATGCAAATGTTGGAATAAGTATACAAGTTTATCTTTATCGTACAAAGGTAGATTTACAAGAACTTATTCAATATCCAGGAAAAATAAGACTTGTAAAAGGGGCTTTTCAAGAGCCTATTGATATAGCCATGATCAGATCAGAAGAACTGAATAGCCGGTATCTTGAGTATGTTGAACAGTTAGTGAAAGCGAACCATCCGATATCAATTGCTACACATGATGAAATGCTTATTCAAGAGATAGTGCGACGTCAATATTTTGATAAATCAAATGTTGAAGTAGAGATGCTTTATGGTGTACGTCCAGAGTTACTCAATGAATTAAGAAAGAAGGAATATCGTTGTAGAGTCTATTTAACGTATGGAAGTGAGTGGTATTTATATCTTTGCCATCGAATTGCAGAACAACCTGAAAACTTATATTTAGCAGTAACTGATATTATTAATGAATCCATTAGAGAAAGAAGTATAGTTGATTGAATAGATGAATTTGTACTAACTTCACATAAGATAAGATGAAAATGATATGAAGCGTTCACCTCTGTGAACGTTTTTTTGTTAAAGTAAATAATTTACAGTGTGTGGTATGATAGTGGTATAACATTCAGAACTAATCCAAGTTAGGAGTGATGTAATGAAATATAACAAAAAGATTTTGATTATAGTGAAGACGTGTCTACTTATGCTCACTTGTTTGCTCATAAGTGCATGCGGTCAATTTGAGAAATATGAAACCGATGAAGTTTATATGATAGAGACATTTGATGATAATCAAAATGATGAAGGTATATTTGAGACGACTGGTTATGTGATAGGAAATTCAATAACAATTGTAAAGGAAGGGAAAAGCAATATAAATTCAGATGTTAAATCTATTGAGGACTTTTATGATGTAGATGGAAATTATCTGCGAACAGAAATTAGCCATTCCAATGCAAAAAAATCTAAAATGCTACTCACTGAAGAAGGAAAAAACCTCAAAGAAGAACTTCAAGAACCTTCCACAATCCTTATAACCGTTCAAAATGCCAAGAATTTTAACTCAAACGATATGACTTCCGAAGAAAAAACACTAGTTAGAGAACATGTACTAGCTATGATCGATAAGCTGTAAGGAGTAAATAGTATAAGGTGAAACAGCAATTGTTAATTAAGTTGATAGTGCGCTAATTATTATATAAATAACTGATTTTTCAATTAAGAAAGAATCCTTACTATGCATCAAGTTATAGTTAAAACCTTTTATAGTTATAAACATTATATATTTCTGTAATAAACCTCTTTCTTATATGATAGTGAAAACTATTACAGTGGAGGTTGGTTCAATGAATAACCATCAAGAGATCATGAGTACATTTAATGAGGTTGCACAGAAATATGATGAGCAACGCAAAAAGTTAATTCCTTGTTTTGATGATTTTTATGGTATTGCAACTGCACTTGCGAATAGTAACAAAAAAATGCCAGCTATTTTGGATTTGAGCGCTGGTACAGGTTTATTGTCCTCATTGCTGTTGCGTAAATATCCTGAGGCTTCTATTACCTTAATAGATCTCTCAGAGAAAATGCTTGATGTAGCTAAGTTAAGACTTCAATCGTATCCCAATGTTAACTATATTGTAGATGATTATACATACCATAAAGCACAAGAGCAGTATGACATCATTGTCTCAGCGCTTTCGATACATCATCTATCAGATGATCAAAAATATGAGTTGTATCAAAATAGCTATGTTAATTTGAAGGATAGCGGTGTATTTATTAATGCTGATCAAGTTCTTGGAGCAACAACTTATCTTGACGGACTCTATAAATCAGATTGGAAAAACAAAGTAGAAGCAAGTGGTTTATGCGTGGAGGAAATAGCTTCTGCGTATGAAAGAACAAAACTCGATAAGATGTCTAATTTAGAAGATCAATTAAAGAGTCTGAAAAGTATTGGGTTTTCAGATGTAGATTGCATATATAAGTATTATAATTTTGCAGTATTATATGGAAGGAAATCTTAGAAGTATTAAGAGAAGGACCATAAATATACAATGTTTTTAATTCATGGTATATTCATGAAGGTGAACGTGTAACTATTAATTATTTTGTATAAGTAAGTATAGATCTAACAATCTGAGGTGAATGATGGAGTCATTAATTGAACTTAGAAAAGTGAGTAAGTCTTTTTCAAGAGAACATACCGTTCTAGATCAAATCTCTATCAAATTACACAAGAATCAATGTGTTGCAATTGTAGGTAGGAATGGCTCCGGTAAATCTACGGTTTTAAAAATGATTGCTGGCCTTATTCCTTGCTCTACAGGTGAGATTATATATGCTAACCATTCTAAAATTGGCTATGCACCTGAACAATTTCCTAAGTTGAAATTTACTGCTGAAGAATACCTATTTACAATGGGAC
Source organism: Candidatus Pristimantibacillus lignocellulolyticus (assembly GCA_023639215.1). Taxonomy (NCBI): domain Bacteria; kingdom Bacillati; phylum Bacillota; class Bacilli; order Caryophanales; family Paenibacillaceae; genus Pristimantibacillus (SeqCode); species Pristimantibacillus lignocellulolyticus (SeqCode). Next base: position 212,917 of record CP097899.1, on the reverse strand, counting down.
GAATTCAAAAGTTACCTAAGTACGAATTAAAGCGAAATATTATAGATTTACTGAATAAGTTTAATTTGAATGTGAGCTACCAAATCACTTACTTTTCAAAAGGAATGCTTCAAAAGCTTAATTTGTTACAAGCTGTACTTGGAAATCCTAGCATACTTATTCTTGATGAGCCCTTGTCAGGTTTAGATGCAAACTCTCGCAAAGAATTGATAGCTATGCTCCAAACGTTTAAGGATCAAGGAATTACAATTATTATGTCTTGTCATGAAAATTCACTATTAGATGAAATTGCTGATCGTGTCATTGTAATAAAGGACGGTAAAGTTCATACGGACAATCCAAATACGCAATTAAATGAATCGCTTTTCAAAATTATTTACTCTAATGATCAAATGTTAGAAGTTATTCCTATCTCTAATTGTATTAATTCGGAATTTATTCTAACTCACAATAATGAAAATGAACTTATTCTAAAAGAGGAACACCGAGATTCTGTCTTGTTACAATTATTGCAACATAACTATTCTATTATTTCTGTAATGAAGGAAATAAGACGAAGGAGTGTTTTAGAACTAACGAGCAATGATCGAGAGGAGGAATCTAGTTGACCTTTCACTTGGTAAACTATTTATTAAAGAGCTATATTCGTTCTCATCGCTATTTTCCAGCTATCGTATTCTTTTTATTATGTATAATGATTCTTTACTCCTATAAACCGAATCCTGTTGTGGAAACTTACGCTTTGTCAGCGGTCTTCTTATATATTATTTCTGCTTGGATTTGCTATAGTTTTTTAAACTCTACTAACAGAATCCATGGTCAAATTATTTCTCTACATGCTGGGAGTATTCGTACATATTTAATAGGTAAAATTGTGATGGTATGTATGTTATGTTTTGGTTTATGTATATTAGCTGTACTCTATCCACTAGCAACTAATATGTTCGATGAGCCTCTAACTTTGAAAATGTGGTTATTAGCACTAGCAATACATTTTGAAATATCGCTTCTAGGAATTATTATTCCGTTATTTTTTAATAGTTCATTTATTAAAAGTGGTAGTTTTTCTATTTCATGTATACTAATTATCCTTGTTATTACTTTGGCTAAGAATGGGATTATAGAAACTTATGGATCTTGGCTTATATACCTATTTTGGTTAATGCCACCAGCATTTCAGATGATTAATATGTTCTCTGCCTTCGACAATTATTCTTCGTTATCAATTTTTGCGTCACTATTTTTTCCGATATTGTACTTCATGGTGTGTGTTTTGATTTATTTGAAACTACAACAAAAAAGAATGTAGATAACAGTCTAGGAATAAAACTGATGTGATATAATACTTCAGGAATGGAACATTTTACTAAAGTTTCCGAGTATTTGATAACAAGAATACATCTGAGGAGGAGTTTATAATCGATTCGCAAAATAAAAAAGAAGAAATTGAAAAGCAGATTGCTAAGCTAGCCGAAGAGCTGAAAGCTATGCAAAACGAAGCGGACCAACAAGCCGCGCCGCAAGGAGCGAATCCACAGCAGCATATACCTGCTCCGCCACAAGGAGCGAATCCACAGCAGTGGAACCAAGCCGCGCCGCAAGGAGCGAATTTACAGCAGTGGAACCAAGCCGCGCCGCAAGGAGCGAATTTACAGCAGTGGAACCAAGCCGCGCCGCAAGGAGCGAATCCACAGCAGCATAGACCAGTTGCCTCGCAAGGAGCGAATCCACAGCAGCATAGACCTGCTGCGCCGCAAGGAGCGAATCCACAGCAGTGGAACCAAGCTGCGCCGCAAGGAGCGAATCCACAGCAGTGGAACCAAGCCGCGCCGCAAGGAGCGAATCCACAGCAGTGGAACCAAGCCGCGCCGCAAGGAGCAAATCCACAGCAGTGGAACCAAGCCGCGCGGCAAGGAGCGAATCCACAGCAGTGGAACCAAGCCGCGCCGCAAGGAGCGAATCCACAGCAGTGGAACCAAGCTGCGCCGCAAGGAGCGAATCCACAGCAGTGGAACCAAGCCGCGCGGCAAGGAGCGAATCCACAGCAGTGGAACCAAGCCGCGCCGCAAGGAGCGAATCCACAGCAGTGGAACCAAGCTGCACCGCAAGGAGCGAATCCACAGCAGTGGAACCAAGTTGCACCGCAAGGAGCGAATCCACAGCAGCATAAACCTGCTGCGCCGCAAGGAGGAAATCCACAGCAGTGGAACCAAGATGCGCCGCAAGGAGGAAATCCACAGCAGTGGAACCAAGCCGCACCGCAAGGAGCGAATCCACAGCAGTGGAACCAAGCCGCGCCACAAGGAGCAAATCCACAGCAGTGGAACCAAGCTGCGCCACCAGGAGCGAATCCACAGCAGTGGAACCAAGCTGCGCCGCAAGGAGGAAATCCACAGCAGTGGAACCAAGCCGCGCCGCAAGGAGCGAATCCACAGCAGCATAGACCAACCGCGCCGCAAGGAGGAAATCCACAGCAGTGGAACCAAGCCGCGCGGCAAGGAGCGAATCCACAGCAGCAACATGTCTACTACCAACCGTATACTAAAGAAGAAAAAGAAAAATCAACTCGTAACTTTGAAAATGTTTTAGCTCGGATTTGGTTACCAATTGTATTTATTATTGTTATGTTAGTTGGTATGTTATGGGGCTTTGTTGCAGTAGTGAAAGAAGGATACTTATCTGAACCAGTTCGTTGTTTGTTAGGAGTTTTTATTGCGGTTGTGCTTTATGTACTGGGCTTAAGTCAATATCGTCATAAAAGAGCTGCATTAGGAAAAGTATTACTAGGCGGGTCGCATGGATTACTAATAATTACGATATCCGTAGCTCATCTAGCTTATGAAATACTTCCTATACCGTTAGCAATTGTTTGTTATTTCATAGCTTTTTCACAAATTATATATTCTTCTTTACGTTGGAAATCACAAACATTAATTACAATCTCGGTTATCTCAGGTTTTCTCTGTGCGTTGCTCGTAGATCTAACTGAAATTAATGGATCACTATTCATTATTTCACAATTAGCATTTTCGATATTAATGTTAATTCTAAGCTACAAACTCATGTATCAAGTAGCTTACTGGTTTGCATTTGTTCTGCTTCATTTCTCATTACTTATTGCATATGATGAATTCTTTGTTGTTCAAGAGAGTTTATATGTTATAGCTGTAATTATTCAACTCCTTTGTTTATTTGCTCATTTCCTAATAGATAAGAAACATACGATAAACTACATGGCCATGCAAATTGTGGCAGTACCTAGTGCATTACTTTGGTCTTATACCTTACTAGGTGACAACTATAAGAATTCTTACTGGATTGGATTAGGGCTTATACTTCTATGTTATTTAGGAGGATCGTTTTTCTTCAATAATAAGATTAACGAAGCTGTAGCTGAAGAGAAAAGTACTTATCGATACCGTCATGAGCTGAGTTTAATGATAACTAGTTTCATTGCACTTATACTCTTTGTCGATCTTGTAGCGGGTAGTTTTAACTCAACAATGGTGCAATTGATTGTATCGTTATCGTTAATTGTAGCGATAAGAATGAAATATGTAGTATATGGAATTCTTTCTAGTCTTGTTTTCGTTACTATCTCTATTGTCGTTATGCTACAAAAAGTGCCACATGTATTCTCTGGTGAAATGTTAAATTGGATAATAATTTTAGTATCCTTGTTATTCATTCATAATCAATATAATAGTAATATTGTTAATGATAGCAATAGTGATGAGGATGTTACATTACCGATTATTCGTTGGCTTTCAGCATTAGTTGGATTTATATTTGTATCGATGTTATCGCTTGTGCTTAGTAGAGAGCTCGAGCTAGAAATGCAGCATTACTTTATGTCAGCCTTCTGGACGATCTATGCTATCGGTGCTATAGTCCTTGGGTTACTGAAGACATGGACTAAGCCAAGAATAACGGGAATGCTACTATTATTTGTTGTATTGATGAAAGTCATTTTTATTGATATCTCGCATGTACATCTTGGTATAAAAGCAGTTATCTTTATCGTCTTAGGCGGTGTTGGCATACTCATTTCTCGGTTAATGTACAACGCGCAAAGAGAAGACAAACAGAATAATAATATTAACAGCTAGCTGACGAGTAATAATTATTGGAATGAATAAGAACAACGAACTATCGTTTTACATTGAAGGTTAAAAGAAATCGTTTTTTAGTAATAGATGGGGATAGCCCCATTGAACTGAGAAACGATTTCTTTTGTGATTTTATAATGAATATGTGAAAATGAGGATATTGTAAGTAGTAAACCACTTCGTAGCGGAGCGAACAGTTGTTGTGGAAAAGTGGAGCGTTCGGCCTTGTTCAACGATTTATACCTTTAACAACTTCCAATAAATCGTTGAACTAAAGTCGATTGGAGCAACGCACTGTTCGCGAAGCGGTGTCGATTGGAGCAACGTACTGTTCGCGAAGCGGTGTCGATTGGAGCAACGTACTGTTCGCGAAGCGGTCCAGATGAGATCGGCGTACTGCCACACAGCGGTGTTAACACATAAAAAGGAGTTTACAAGATGAAGAAGCATTTACTCATTGGCGGGCAAGAAGTTTTTGCTGAACATTATGAGCCATTACGTTCTCCTTATTCAGGAGAGGTTATTGCAACAATTGCACAAGCAACGATAGGTCAACTGGATGATGCGATTGTTTCAGCAGAAGCTGCTTGTTCATTGCAACGAAAGCTTGCTGCTCATGAACGAGCACATATTTTAAGTAAAGTAGCTCAATTGCTAGCCGAGCGCAAAGACGAAGCGGCTCGTTGTATTAGTCTTGAAGCAGCTAAACCAATAAAGCAATCTTATATAGAAGTAGAACGTACCATTCAAACGTATCAGTATGCAGCGGAAGAAGCGAAGCGATTGACAGGTGAGATGGTTCCTATGGCAGCTATGCCAGGCGGTGAAGGTCGATTAGCTTTTACGATTCGTGAGCCGATCGGAGTTGTTGGAGCAATTACACCTTTCAATTTCCCGATGAATCTAGTTGCCCATAAGATTGGCCCAGCTATTGCGGCTGGAAACACGGTTGTGTTAAAACCTGCACCTCAAACTCCATTATCTGCTTACTTTATCGGAGAGTTATTCAAAGAGGCTGGTCTACCAGACGGGGTCTTGAATATCGTGACAGGAGATGGCGTTCTGCTTGGAGAGTATCTCGCTAGCGATCGGCGTGTCAATATGATTACATTTACAGGTAGTCCGGCGGTAGGGATGAGAATATCTCAGCTTGCAGGAATTAAGAAACGTACACTTGAACTTGGATCTAATTCAGCAGTTATTATTGACGATGAGATGATGACAGAACAAATTATAGAGCGTTGCGTCACTGGCGCATTTAGCAATAATGGTCAAGTATGCATTTCATTGCAACGTATCTATGTAGTTGGAGATCAGTATGAGAGTTTTGTACAGAAACTTGTTGAAGCTACATCACGACTACAACTTGGAGACCCATTGTCTATTGAAACTGATGTTTCTGCACTAATATCTAAGACATCAATTGCTCGCTCTTTACAATGGATTCAAGAAGCGATGGATGATAGTGCTGTTCTTGCTTTGGGAGGAAGAACTAAAGATGATGTAATCCTTGAACCGACAATTTTGCTAGACGTGCCGCAACATTCAGCAATAAGTTGCCAAGAAGTATTTGCACCAATCGTTATTGTAAATAAGGTCGCTTCTATAGAGGAAGCCATAGAAATGGTCAATCACTCAGAGTATGGCTTACAAGCTGGAGTCTATTGTAAAACTCTTGAAACAGCTTGGAAAGCAGCAGCTAATTTACAAGTAGGCGGAGTGCTAATTAATGATATTCCAACATATCGTGTAGATCATATGCCTTATGGTGGGGTTAAGCTCAGTGGAACTGGCAAAGAAGGTGTACCTTATGCTATGGAAGATATGACAACGAGTAAGCTTGTAATCGTGAAGGTGTAGCTATGTTCTCTTCATACATATAAAGTACATGAGAAAAATGGTGCTTGTGATTATGAAGAGATTGTACGTAGCATTGTCGTCATCTAGTATAATTGGTAGTGTAAACAATATTTATTTAGGGGGAATTAAATGATACGCGCTATTGTATTTGATTTTGATGGATTAATTATTGATACAGAAACATTAGAGTATGAGGTGCTTCAACAAATATACAAGGAATATGAAGTTGAATTGCTAATCGAGACATATGCGCAAAACATAGGTACGAATATGGGTGAATTTAATCCATACACAAATCTTGCGGATTTATCGAAACAAGATTTAGATGCTCAATTCATAAAAACGCTACATCGAGAAAGATTACACTTAGTGTTACCTAGTCTTGTGTTGCGAGAGGGTGTAATGGATTATATCCATCAGGCAAAACAGATGAATATGAAAATAGCTTTAGCAACAAGCTCTAACCGTAAGTGGATTGATGAATTTTTTACAAGATATGATTTGCATCAATATTTTGATTACATCTGTACATCCGATGATGTCACGAATGTCAAACCTAATCCAGAACTTTACTTGCGAGCGTTATCGTTGCTAGGTGTTGAAGGTCATGAAGCGATTGCTTTTGAAGATTCACATAATGGTTCATTAGCCGCGGTAGCAGCGGGGATACATTGCGTTGCAGTTCCTAATCCGGTCACGCAACATTTTACATTTGAACATTGCTCGTTAATTCTAACTTCGATGGCACAGTTCACTTTATCTGAAGTGATTGATCGTATCGGGGAAAAGTAGTAAGGAATTCTTAATTGTGGTTGGTTAGTTGTTATAACATAAAAGAACGATCTATTTGCGTATAATAGATCGTTCTTTTTTATTTTTCGTAATGATGTCCAGCTATAGTGTTAGGAAGGTTTTGAAGGCATTTTAGGGGGATAATGAGACCACGATAATAGTAAACCTTAAAAGAAGCTTAAAATTCTGTGACCAAATGGTAAAATATCCGTATAAAGTCATATGATGTATTGAAATCGAAAGGGGAGTTGGATTTGAATTTTGAAACTAGAAACAGTGAAGAGAGCAATCAACAAAGGAAAGATGTTCCTTGGAATCCGAAAGTTATTGGAAAATCAGTAATTGGTGTTTGTATTGCTATTATTTTATTGTATGTCGGGTTTACTTCGTTCTACACCGTAGAGGAACGTGAACGAGCAGTAATATTAACATTTGGTAAGATAACAGGTGAAGAAACTTCAGGTTTACATTTCAAACTTCCATATCCTATTCAAGATGTAAAGATCGTTCCAGCGGAGATGACGCAGTATATTACTATTGGCTACCGTGAATCGGCAGGCGGTGATATTGTTGATGAGTCCGAAGCGATGATGATTACAGGAGATGAAAACATAGTGTCTGCGGATGCTGTAATTACATGGAAAATAGGAAATATCAAAAATTACTTAACGAACATTGATAATCATGAAACTTTTCTCCGTAACTCTGCCATAGCATCTATCCGCTCGGTGATGGGGGCACAGAAATTAGATTATGCAATTACTGACGGTAAAACAGTTATTCAAGAATTAGCAAGAGAACAATTAATGAAATTACAAGATAAGTACAATACGGGCATTATTATTATTGATTTGAAGTTTCAAGATATTGAACCACCGGATGGTCAAGTAGCAGATGCTTTCCGAGCAGTTACTAATGCACGAGAAGAGAAAAATACGAAAATTAATAATGCAACAAAGTATGAGAATGATCGCATTCCAAAAGCTCGTGGTGAAGCTCAAGCTTTAATTGAATTAGCAGAAGCAGAAAAGGCGTCGCGTATTTTGAATGCGCAAGGTGATGTAGCTAAGTTCAATGCGATCTACGCTGAGTACGCGAATAACAAAGAGATTACGGAGAGTCGCCTAATATTGGAGACATTAGAAAAAATATTGCCTAACGCTCAAATTATTATTACAAATACCGGTAGTGATACGGTGAACTATTTACCACTTAATGAACTTTTGAATAAAAAGAATAGTTCTTCTTCAAATAGTTCAACAACGAATAATTCATCATCTAGCAGTTCGAATTCCAGCTCTGCTGGTACACAGTAGGGGGAGAATATATGAAAAAATTTAAGCTTACTGGATTTATTATCGTGGGTATAGTAATCGTTATTTGCTTGTTTGGCTCGTTATTTATTGTTAAAGAAGGCGAGTATAAAATCGTATTACGATTTGGTGAAGCGATCGATTCTAAGACAGAGCCAGGACTATATTTTAAAGTTCCTTTTATCGACAATATTAAGGAGCTGCCTAAGTACCAGATGACTTATGAAAATGTGCCGACTCAAATTATGACGAAGGACAAGAAAATAATTCTAGTCGATAATTACACGGTATGGAGAATTGATGATCCAGTGAAATTTAATAAAACAAGTCATACTGTAAGTGATGGGGCACAACGGATTAACGAAGCAGTTTATAACTCAGTAAGACGTAAACTTTCTGAAGTGAATTATGATGAAATCATTAGTGAAAATACAGCAAGAGGTGATTTGAATGATGAGATCACTAAAGATGTAGCACTGTCACTTCAACGTGATAATTATGGTATTGAAATCGTCGATGTACGTATTAAGCGAACGGATCTTCCTGAAAGCAATAAGGAGAGTGTTTATAATCGAATGATTTCCGATCGTCAGTCCATTGCTGCTCGTTATCTTTCAGAAGGTGATGAAGAATCTAAGAAAATCACCTCAAAAGCAGATCGTACTGCTCTAGAATTAATGGCTCAAGCAGAGGCTGATTCGAAAAAGATCGTAGCTGAAGGTGAACAAGAGGCAGCGAAAATTTATAATGAAGCTTACGGCAAAGACCCTGAGTTCTACAATCTGTATCGAACGTTAGAGAGTTATGTTGTAACGATGCGCAATGAACCAGTCATTATGATGCCGATTGAATCTCCATACGCTCAAATATTGTTAGGCGAATAGTATATACATGAACAACAAAAGGGACGAAGCTACTTGGAATAGTAGTTTCGTCCCTTTATGTATTTAATAAAGAGATATCGTTAAGGTATGATGTTCTGTTAACGCATGTAACGTTGCTTCTGAACCAATAACTTCGATACTAATGAGCGTAGCCAAGCAAAGTTTTAGGGCTTGCTTACCTGTTTCCCATTTTTGATTCAAGATCGCTTCTAGTTTGCGCATAGCCTTCTTATTGAGTTCTTGCATATATACAGGTATCTGTTTTTCCTGGAATACAACTGTAGTTGTCATGATTAATTCCTCCAACACAACAAAGTATGAATGTATTGTAGCGAAGTAACCTTAAGATTACCTTAAAAATCGATGTTTAACTATGACAATATTGCTAGAAATATGCGAAATAAGATTAGAATTTTCTTAGGAAATGAACTCAATGGAATGAACTAACATTTTTTTGCGATATTCAGAGGGGGTACAGTTCATCTGTTGACGAAATACTTTTACGAAATAGCTTATATGATCAAAGCCAACATCTAATGCGACGGTTGAGATTTTGTTGGATGGGTCTAGTAGTAACTCACCAGCACGACGTATGCGATAGGAATTAATATATTCAATTGGAGTTTGCCTAGTCATGCTTTTGAAGAAACGACAGAACTGACCATCACTCATCGGGATTTGTTCCGCTATTTGCGATATTTTAAGTGGATGATTGAAATGGGTTTGAATGTAGCTAATAACTTTTTTCAAGCGAATCGTTTTCGTATGATCATGTAATTCACGTTTACTGCGGTTTTCATGTCTACCTTCAGAGAGAATGGTATGTAACATTTGCAGCAATAGCAGCTTAACACTAAGCTCATATCCCAAATCTTGCTGATCACAGTGCGATAAAATATTTATAAGGGCATCTAGCAATTGTTTCTCCCAATGTGATTGTGGCTTAATATGACGAGGGAAAGTGCGAGTGCTATCAAATAAAGGTGCAACATATTGAGCTTGTATAACATCATAGCTAGCACTTGCTAAAAACTGAGGATCGAACACGAGCGCTCTATACATACAGGTTGCGTTATGATGCGAATGACCAGTATGGATTTCTCCGCTATCAATAAATATTGCTTCGCCTGCTTTGACTACATAGTAATCAGTATCTACTTGAAATAATACTTCTCCTTGCACACAATAGAAAAATTCCATTTCGTTATGCCAATGACAATCTAATATGGGTACACCTGCAATATTTTGATCGATCCAATAAGCCGCGAGAGGAAATTGCTCATTCCCATGAAGTCTATTTTCTTTCAGCGATGTTTTAATACTTAAGTCCATTGTGTCACCCTCTTATATAAGGATCAAAATAGTGCTATATTTCAGCATTATACTGTTAGAATTTTACCAATATTATCAGTATAATGCAATTATATCAATTTAATTTAATGTCCAATTAAGATCATTTAACAATAGAAAGGTTGTGCCTTTAAGATGAAATTTTCAAATGGAAACTGGTTAATTCATGAGCAATTTAATGTTCAAGCTGCAGTTCAAGCACATGAATTCTATGAGAAGGAAGGTGTATTAACGACTTATGTTGCACCGCGTCTACTTCTAAATAGAGCTAGTATGCTAGATACGATGTTATTAACGATTCAATTCCATTCTCCATTACCAGGGGTTATTGGAGTGAAAATTATTCATCATTCAGGGGTACGCAATCTTGGTCCTAACTTCGAACTTTCGAAATCTGCCCAAAGCAATGCAGTTATTGAAGAAAATGAGCATGAAGCAGTGCTTACTAGTGGAGACTTAAGTGTTCATATTGCTAAAGGTCCAGAATGGAAAGTTGATTTCTTCCGTGGTGGAAAACGTCTAACGGGAAGCGGACAACGTTCTATGGCTTATATTACAGAAGGTAAAGAACGTGCATATGTGCGTGAAGAACTTGATCTAGGTGTTGGTGAGCTAGTTTACGGACTTGGCGAACGTTTTACTCCATTTGTGAAAAATGGTCAGACGGTTGATATTTGGAATCAAGATGCTGGTACAAGCTCTGAACAAGCATACAAAAATATTCCTTTCTATATGACGAATAAAGGCTACGGTGTATTCGTCAATCAACCTGAACTTGTATCTTTTGAAATAGCCTCTGAAAAAGTGAAAAAAGTTCAATTTAGCGTTGAAGGAGAATCACTAGAATATTTTATTATTGATGGTCCTGATCTGAAAGGTGTACTTGATCGATACACACAACTTACAGGTCGCCCTGCATTACCACCAGCATGGACATTTGGTCTATGGTTAAGTACTTCTTTCACAACGAACTACGATGAAGAAACGGTTAACTCATTTGTAGATGGTATGGTTGAACGTGATCTTCCGCTTCACGTCTTCCACTTCGACTGTTTCTGGATGAAAGAATTCCATTGGACAGATTTCAAATGGGATGAATCAGTATTCCCAGATCCAGAAGGTATGCTTACCCGCCTGAAAGAGCGTGGTTTGAAAATATGTGTATGGATTAACCCTTATATCGCTCAACGTTCTCGATTATTTGAAGAAGGAAAAGAAAATGGTTATCTTGTAAAGAAAGCTAACGGAGATGTGTGGCAATGGGATCTATGGCAACCAGGTATGGGACTTGTAGATTTTACTAACCCTGCTGCATGTGAATGGTATGCATCATATTTACGTGAACTTGTAGATATGGGCGTAGATAGCTTCAAAACAGATTTCGGTGAGCGTATTCCAACTGATGTTGTATACTTTGATGGATCTAATCCGTACAAAATGCATAACTACTATACTCAACTTTATAATAAAGTCGTATTTGAAGTGCTTGAAGAAAAGCTTGGTAAAAATGAAGCAGCAGTATTTGCTCGTTCAGCAACTACTGGAGGACAGAAATTCCCTGTACACTGGGGTGGTGACTGTTATGCGGATTATGAATCAATGGCAGAAAGTCTGCGTGGTGGATTATCTTTAGGTATGTCTGGCTTTGGTTTCTGGAGTCATGATATTGGTGGTTTCGAGAACACTGCTCCTAGTCATGTATTTAAGCGTTGGTTGCAATTTGGTTTATTATCTAGTCATAGCCGTCTGCATGGTTCGAGATCATACCGAGTACCTTGGGAGTATGATCAAGAGGCAGTTGACGTTACTCGATACTTTACGAAGTTAAAATGTTCACTAATGCCATATCTATTCAATACGGCTGTGGAGGCTCATGAATTAGGTATTCCTGCAATGCGTTCAATGGTACTTGAGTTCCATGGAGACCCTGCTGTAGAACAACTTGATCGTCAATATATGTTAGGAGAGAGCCTACTTGTCGCTCCAATCTTCAATGAAGAAGGAGAAGTGAGTTATTATCTTCCTGCTGGTCAATGGACACATCTTTTAACTGGTGAAGTGGTAACAGGAGGTGCTTGGAAATCAGAAACTCATGGTTTCATGAGCTTGCCATTGTTTGTTAGACAAAATACAGTCCTTGCTATAGGCGCAGTTGATGATCGGCCTGATTATGAATACGCTGATGGTGTTGAATTACAATTTTACAACTTGCAAGATGGTGTAACAGCGTCAACAGCTGTACGTGATAGTAAAGGGAATATCTCATTGACTGTAGAAGCAACTCGCAATGGAAATTCTATTGCAGTAACATTAAACGGTGTAAATTATCCTCTTTCAATTGTTGTTAAAGGTGAAGGTGAGATTACAGCGGTTGCAGGAATAGAAGCAGCAGTTGAAGCAGGACGTATTATTCTTAAGCCGAAAGGTAATGAAAAATTTACAATTGAATTAGCGTAATAACATATTAATGAATAATAACAGGATTTAGGTGCACGTAACCTAAGTCCTGTTGTTCATTTTGGAATGTTAGTTATACCTGCGCTTAATTGGTATAATCAAACAATGAAGAAATAACCAAAGGGGTATAATAGGAAAAGCCAAAATAACATAAGTTTTTGCTAATTCAATTAATGTTTTTATAATAATGTATGCGCTATACTAATTTCAGATGGACAAAATAAGACATAAATCGATAACAATATAAAGGAGCTTGAATATGATGAATAGAATGTCAATCGGATTACAGCTTTTTACGCTTCGTGAACAATTAGAAGCTGATTTTGAAGGTACTTTACGTCATGTTGCAGGATTGGGATACGAAGGTGTAGAATTTTACCATTATGGAGATATTCCAGCAAATAAAATGCGTGAATTATTAGATGAGCTAGGCATGAAAGCGATTGGTAGTCATATTCAGCTTTCAAATTTGAAAGAGAACTTGGACAATGAAATTGCATATTTGAAAACAATTGGTGCAAAATATGCGATCTGCCCTTGGTTAGCTCCAGAACTTCGTGATGTAGATGCTTGGAGTCAACATCTTGTTGATCTTGCTCAAATTGGTCATGCTTGTACTGAGCAAGGGATTGAATTCTTATATCACAATCATGATTTTGAATTCAGCACACTAATTGATGGTCAAATGGTGTTCGAAGCACTATTCGAACGTATTCCGGCTACTGATCTTAAAGTAGAAATGGATATTGGATGGGTGAAATACTCTGGAATTGAACCAGTAGGTTACATTAACAAATATGCTGGTCGCTTACCATTGCTACATTTGAAAGATTTCTTGAAAGAAAGTCGTGATCCTGAAAAACAGATCGATACTGTTGAACTAGGTGAAGGGGTTCTTCCATTATTAGATATTGTGAAGGCAGCTTCTGATGCTGGTGTTGAATGGATTATTGTAGAGCAGGATTCATGTACCAATCCACCATTTGAATCAATTGCTACAAGTTTTAATTGGGTACAACAGAATTATCTTAATCAGTTCAAATAGGTATTATTAAAAATGAAGGTTTAAAAAGCGGACTTTAACAATCGAGAAGATGGAGCGCTACTTGCGGAGGGAGGAAACGCAAATGTACGTTATTGGTACATGCGTACCGGACCTTCCAAGTTCGCTTCATATTCGATGTCGAATACACTACGAAGCTTATCATCGTTATCAAAGTTCGCTTATTAAACTACCCCAAAGGAGAGTATTAATTCATGTCTAAAGTTAAAGTAGCAGTAATTGGTTGCGGTTCCATCTCGAAATATCGTCATATCCCTGAATATGCAAGTAACGCTAATGTTGAGCTAGTTGCATTTGTAGATCCGATTATTGAACGTGCAGAGCTTTACGCTAATGAGCATGGTGCACAGGCATTCACAGACTATAAAGAAATGCTTGCAGCAGTTAAACCTGACGCAGTAAGCGTGTGTACGCCTAACTTCTTGCATGCTGAAATGACAATTGAGGCCGCGAAAGCTGGTGCTCATGTTCTTGTAGAAAAGCCAATGGCTGTTACTGATGCTGAAGCGGCAGCAATGATCGAAGCAACTACAGCGAATAATGTGAAGCTTATGGTTGGACATAACCAACGTTTTGTGCCGGCACATGAAAAAGCAAAAGAAATTTTAAAATCAGGAATACTTGGAAAAGTGCTGACTTTCCGTACTTCTTTTGGTCATCCTGGTCCTGATTCTTGGAGCATTGACGGTGCTGATAGCTGGTTCTTCCGTAAAGAAGAAGCAATTATGGGTGCAATGGGCGATCTAGGTGTTCACAAATCAGATCTAATCCGCTGGATGCTTGACGATGAAGTATCTGAAATTGCTGCTTTCGTGGGAACTCTAGATAAAAAAGATACAGAGAGTGACGATAACTCTTCTTGTATCCTTCGTATGAAATCTGGTGCTATTGGTACTCTAGTAGCAAGTTGGACATATTACAAGGGTGAAGATAATAGCACTGTTTTATGGTGTGAAAATGGTGTAATGCGTGTATGTACAGATCCAATCGATGATGTTATTGTCGAGCTACGCGATGGAACGATAACAAAATATCAAACAGGTGAAATGTCTACGAATGAAAAACAAGTAGCAAGTGGCGTAATTGAGAAATTCATCGAATCCATTGTCAATGATACTGTTCCAGCTGTAACAGGCGAAGAAGGTAGAGCATCTCTTAAAGTTATTCTTGATGCATTTGAGTCTCAAGCAACTGGTCGCATTATTAAAGTGAACTAATATATTTTACGGAAAAGAGCATTTCGGTAAACACCGAAATGCTCTTTTTTTGTGTAAATTTCCAAGAGTTAGTTACAATTACCAAAGTGAATGGATTTTAATAATGCAGTAAACTTAGTGTTGTAATCGCTTACATAAAAAGATTGGTAATTTTTGCGACATGAAACCTAAAAAAAGCTCTGATACGATAAAGTGGAAATTGACATGTTGGTACGCACAAATTTTGGATTTTACTTCTGAATTTTAGAAGTCAATAAAAGTTATAGGAGGAATTTATTATGGCAAATCAAAAATGGAAATTGGGTGTCGCAACATTTGTGGCAACCGCACTTATTAGTACTTCTACTTTAACAGGTGCTAGTGTAGATGCTGCTTCTACTATTACTAAGGTTGACATGAATAAGCAATCTTATACATCGAATTGGCAATCTAATCTTATGAATAGTCTACTTAATAAGATATCTGATTCAAATCAAACAACAATTACAATTGGTAATTGGAAATTTAATCTTCAAACTGGTTTCTGCATATATGTACCTAATCTCAAACCTGAAGTGACTCCTGTTCCAACAGCGACAGTGACACCTACAGCGACGGTAAAACCAAGTGCAACACCAGCGCCAACAGTTAAGCCTACAGCAACACCAGCACCAACAATTAAGCCTACAGCGACAGTAAAACCAAGTGCAACACCAGCACCAACAATTAAGCCTACAGCGACAGTAAAACCAAGTGCAACTCCTACACCAACAGTGAAACCAACAGCAACACCAGCACCTGGCGGTGGAAATTCTTCTGTATCAGCAACTCAGAATGAAATTTTGAAATTGGTTAATGCACAACGTGCTTCAGCTGGTCTATCTGCACTATCTTTAGATGCTAGCCTTAATACTGTAGCAATGGAAAAAGCAAGAGATATGGATGTTAATAACTACTTTAGTCATAATTCTCCAACTTATGGATCTCCATTCGATATGTTGAAAACTTATGGTGTCTCTTATTCATATGCAGGTGAAAATATTGCTACTGGTCAAACCTCTGCTGCTCAAGTTATGAATGATTGGATGAACAGTTCAGGACATAGAGCCAATATTTTAAGTGCTAACTTTACAAAAATTGGCGTTGGATATGTTAACGGTGAATGGGTTCAAATCTTCATTGGTTAATGCAATCATATATGTACCAATATGGTGAAAAAAGCCTTCCTTGAATTCTCAAGGAAGGCTTTTCATTATTATTAGATTTTGATAACGAGGATGATCATTATCGAATATTAGATAATGGATGCCTAATTATTTTAATTTGAATATTTGGATCGTACGTTGAAGCTGAGTTGCCATGTTAAGCATTTGCTCTGTTTCAGAAACAACGACTTGTACGGATGGAATCTGTTCATTCATCGAAGCTGAAACTTCCTCTGTACCTGCAGCAGACTCTTCTGTAATAGCAGAAATACTTTGAATCGCAGAAGAAATTTTCTGAGCACTATCAAGCATACTATCGCTTTCTTTAGAGAAGTTGAATATTTGTTCACTAATGAATTGAATGCTTTCAACAATTTGATTGAAGATTTCTTCGGTTTGACGAATATGTGCTGCTTGCAAACTAACAACTTCCTCATTTACTTTCATATTGTGCATTGTATCTTGTATACCTTTATCAATGCTTTTTACTAAGTTGAATACTTCTTTTGTAGAAGCTGTTGATTCTTCAGCAAGTTTACGAACTTCTTGTGCAACAACTGCGAATCCACGACCGTGTTCTCCTGCGCGAGCTGCCTCTATAGAAGCATTTAAGGAAAGTAGATTCGTTTGCTCTGCAATTTCAGAAATTGCTTTCGTCATTGCGGAAATTCCTTTAGCTTTCTCAGCCAATTCTTTAATCGTTACCGCAACCTGTTCAGTAGCCTCAATATTACGATTCATACCGACGCTTTGATTTTCAAGAGCGACACGACCTTTATGTACAAGTTGAATTGTTTCTTCAGAACGAACATTCATTTCTTTTGTAGAATTAGCGTAGTTTGTAACTCGCACTTCAATCTCATTGATGGATTCTGTCATATCAGATACATCTTCAGAGATTGCATTAGCTCCAGTTGCAAGTTCCGTTGCAGATACTGCTACTTGTTCCATTGTGGATTGAATGCTGTTATTTTTTTCGAAGATACTGCGACTTGTTTCCGCGACATGTTTCGTAATGTTCATTGATTCTGATAATATATCTCTAAGTTTAATAACCATTCTGTTAAATGTGTGTCCTAATTCACCAGCATTAGTTGCAGTTACATCTATGGTTTGAGAAAAATCACCTTTTGAAATTCGATTTGCTGCACTCTGAATCTCATCAAATGAAGATGTAATCGCACCATCAACAAAAGCAATAATAGGATACGCAATCCCAAATGATACTGCGGCAACGATTAATAAGACAGTGAAATTGTCGCCCATAATAATTGTGGTAATTAGCGCTAGCAGGGTTAAAATGGAAAGATTAGAATATGTAACGAAAACAAGTTTACTTCTAACGGATAACGAATTGAACCAATTAGTGAACTTTTCCATATTGTAAGCGCTCCTTTTTCAATAATATCCATATTATAGCACCACTTTCCTATTAGGTCTACGACATTAATAGTCAATATTTCTTAGATAACTGTGCAAAAGTTAGTGCAATAGTTGCGCAGATTTTATCATTGATTAGGGAAATACCGCAAAATGTTTCGGAAAATACAGTGCTATCTTTCGGTGCAAGAAGACAAAATACGCGTTATATTAGAACTGAGTTTACACAAAAAATATTTGAAGGGAGTAATAATATGAGTGAAGTTTCTTTGGCAAGACAAGTTGACTTTGTATTTCGTCAACTAGAACATGAATTAACAGGGGCACTAGCAGGTACAGTTTTAATTATTGTGAGAAATGATACGATCGGAAAATTTGGTATTAAACATCATCCTATTCACATTCAAGAAGATGAGGTTCAAGCAGAAGGTTCAGGGTTAACAAAGGAGCAAGTAGATCGATTTAGAGTTTTGGCAGTCGATGCTTTGAAGATGAAGCGCAATTGGACTCATGGCGAAATTCTATACGATTTTTCAGTAAGATCTAATCGTAAAGGTTGGTCCGCTAGTGTTCTATATGAATCCAATTACAATATGTCAACTTGGAATTATGTGCCCTATTCTAAGCGAAACGGCTTAATTGACTATTCCTCTTGAGGTGATTGACCTTTTCTATTCCGCATTTTTACCTTCACCATAAACCCCGTTCCAATAGAAAAAAGCGATAAAACACCCCAAAAAATTACCCACTTGAGACTATGAGCCATTGCAATAGACATTCCAGCTAAGCAGAAAATCCCTAGACAAGAGAACAATAAAGATAGTGATTTAGACAAGTTCATTCTCCTTTGAAAAAAAAGTTTTAGAAAATCTGTATAGTAATCTTATTCGTGCACATAATATGTTTGCAAGCTTGCAATATGAATTTTACCTATGAGGACGAAGGGAGATTTACATCATGGCAAATAAAAGCAATCAATTAATCGTTCCACAAGCGACTCAAGCATTAAACCAAATGAAAATGGAAGCAGCACAGGAGCTAGGTGTTCAACTTTCACCAGAAGGATATAACGGAAACCTAACTACTCGTGAAGCAGGTTCCATTGGTGGTTACATCACTCGTAAGCTAGTACAAATTGCTGAACAGCACTTGTCTGGCGGACAACGTTAAACTTGATATTTCATTCAATATATTCAAGAAAGAAGCTCAAGGGGAACCTTGAGCTTCTTTTATTATATGGTTTTTATTAAACCAGTACAAACAATTCATTTTTGTAATTATTGAGATGAAAGTTTAGCTTCATTATATAATCTTTTGTAAAGTTTCTGATCATTTAACCAACCAACATAAGATGCTAATGGTTGCTCATCGTGATCATAGAAAACAATGGCGACAAATGGATATTGTCTTCGATGTCGATAACGAGCATCACACCAGCGAACCTCGGTTCCCCAATGATGTTCAATAATATGAGCTACAGTATGTTTCGTAAAGCTTTGAAGAGCAGACACTGTAGGATGATGACTTGATTTATTAATTAGTGGATGATGATCTGAAGAGATTTGCTCAACCCACCGAATATTACCTCTGTTCAAGGTACCTAGCTTATAACTGCCATCTCCCTTTTTAATCATAAGATGCCATATCCGATATCTCACTGTGGGAATAATGGTCAGTACATCATCTTTCTGAATTGGAATACTTTTTTGTAAATGCTTTTTCAAATAGTAATGATAACTAACCCTTACTACATAGTAGATAGCAATAATGATATACAATACAGGAAATATTAATGTAGGATCAGCAAGATGAGATATCCAAAGAACACTAGCAATGATATGCGTGATAAATATAAAAGGGTCGAATATATGGATAATATTCCAAGATATCCATACTTTCGAGAATGGACGGAGAGCCTGTGTTCCATATGTATTGAACAGATCCATTCCGACATGTAAACTAACCGCAAGTAACGTCCAACTCAGTAAATGCACATATCCATCATTAATAGGAAAGAACATATATAATGAGGCTGAAATGAGAAGTGTCCATAATAATACTGCAGGTATAGAGTGAGACATGCCTCGATGTTGCCTAATATAGACGGCATTACTTCGCAATCGAGTTATCGTATCAAAATCTGGTGCCTGCGACCCAATAATCGTTGCTAATATTACTGCAGTTTGCATAGCTGGTTGACTAACGACAACTGGATCAAGTTGTGATAAACCTGCTAGTCCAACTCCTACGACGAAATGTGATGCTGTATCCAAAATAAAACCTCCTAAAACTTTTCTTATCGTCTAGTCATACTTCCTGTGGTGAAAAGTTACATCGGAAGCGTAAGCTAAAACTTTTCTAATCGTCTAGTCTTACTTTGAGTCTACATCCATTATGTACGAAATGTTGGGAAATATTACGTTTATTAAAAATAGATAATGAAAAAATATTACTCTTGCCACAAAGATGCAGTGAATGAACAATGTAAATTACTGTTCATTCACTGCGCGGAATAAACTTTAATTACTCTACTGGTGATTCAGGAGTTACCATTTCACCATGGAATGGGTACTCGTATGCAATTGGCTCATCGAAAGTAACATAATCAAGATTAAGCATAAGAAGCAAATAACGCTCACCATTTATAGGATTGCTCACAACGATGTGATCACGTCCTGCTGCTTCAATAACTCCTTGAAATATTTTCGCATTCCATTCAGAGTTATTTTCATAAGTCATATAGAATGTACCCACTTTTCCACGATTGAGACGCAAAATATTTTCCACATATGATTCTTCATAAGTAGGTGTAGCTGTAACAATGTTACCGCCCGACGGAGTCACAACTGCTCCGCTAGGTACTTGTGGAGGCATAGTTTCCATATCACGATAGAATGTAGGATAAGAATAAGGATAATAATAGGGAGAAGCATTAAAGTAATTCATGAACAACTTCCTTTCGTATTAACAAATTAATAAACTGTTTTACAATCATCCCAAGTAGGCTTGAAGAAACAATGAGCTTTGTATCGACCACTGTTTTGTTGGTTATACCACGTACTAGGACAATTGCCGGCAGGTCGGAAAAACCAAAGTGCATTCGAAGCTGGATGTTGTCGTTCTCCACGAATAACGCGTTCTGCAAGGCGAATATCTTTTTCTCTAGCAGCTTGGTAGAAATAGCCTTTTTGGGTTGCTTCAAATCCACCAGGATTTTGATACACCATATCGGGAATAGAGCGAATATTTCTAAAGTCTAAGCAATCACCAAGCACGCGGTTAACGCCAACGTTACCAACCATTAGCATTCCTAGCTCGCCTTCACCTTCAGCTTCAGCACGCATTAATCGAGCAAGCATTTTTGTTTGCTCAGAATTTGTTTTAATAACAGCCATACTGTCCATGCAACTCCTTTCACTTTAACTAGGCAAAAATCCATATGACATTGTATGGAGTACACTGCCTAAATGTGACAGTAATTCTGTCACATTTGAATGACGAATTGATGAACAACAGAAGTGAACATTGTCACACTGGCATTTTTTCGGTATGATTAGAAGCGATTCAACATAGAAGGACAAACGTGAAAAGCGTTTTACGTGAAGCGGGAGGATCAACAAGTGTTTAAAGATTTGATTGGACTAACTAAGCCTGGCTTGCTACGTCTTAATGTATTTGCTTCCATAGGAGGTTTCTGGGTAGCATCTAAATGGTCATTTGATTTCTGGTTATTATTATGGATGATAATAGGCTGTACATTAACAATGGCGTCTGGAACAGTTATTAATAATTTTTATGATCGTGAGCTTGACCTGAAAATGGAACGAACGCGTAATCGTACGCTTCCATCTGGAAGAATGAAGCCAACATCTGTATTAATTTATGGTATTATTCTTGGGGTAGTTGGAGTTACAGTTTTATTCACATTAGTTAATGTGTTATGCGGTATTTTAGGACTTGTTGGTTGGTTTGCCTATATTGTTATCTATACAATGTGGCTTAAGCGGACATCAACTTGGAGTACATCTGTTGGTGGTATATCAGGAGCGATGCCTCCAGTTATTGGTTACTGTGCAGTTACAGAAACATTTGATATGGGAGCTATTTTATTGTTCGCATTCCTATTCTTATGGCAACCTGCACATTTCTGGTCATTAGCTATTCGTCGCGTAGAGGAGTATCGAGCAGCTGGATTTCCATTACTGCCAGTTGTAAAAGGAATTAAGCGTACGAAAATTCAAATGATTCCTTACTTAGTGTTAATGTTAGTTACAGTTATATTATTCTACGTTTATGATCTAACTGGTATATTCTTTTTGATTGTATCTACGATTTTGACTGTTTTTTGGCTTGTACACACCATTATGGGGTTGTCTGCAAAAGATACAGAAAAGTGGGCGAAATTCAATTTCTTAATTTCAGTAAATTATTTAATGATTGTGTTTATTGTAATGATCATCGATACGTCGAGAATGTAACTTGCGAAAGGGGAAAGCAGCGTTGGCATTTTTGAAGAAATACGCATTTCAAATAGCAATTTCTTGTTTGGTCGTATTAATGGGGGTCTATTTACTTTACACCTATGTCTTAAAGCCAGAAGCAGTTCCTAGTGTAAAAGATCCAGCACCAAATTTTACACTAAATGATTTGGATAATAATCCAGTTACGCTTGATTCAACTGAAGGGAAAGTTCGATTAGTATATTTCTACTTTGCAAGTTGTCCTGATGTATGTCCACCGACAACATTCTTAATTAGCCAAGTTCAGGAAATACTGAAGGAAAAAGGTGAACTGGGAACCGAGGTTGAAATAGTCTCCATTACTTTTGACCCAGTTACTGATACACCTGAAGTGATTACGAACTTTGCTAACAAAGTTGGGGTAGACTTTGACCATTGGACATTTTTGAGGGGCGAAACTTCCGAGGAAATGGTTGAATTGGCGAGAGACTTCAGTGTTGCGGTTGTGTATGATGAAAAAGAAAAAACGTTCTATCATAACAACCCACTAATTCTTGTCGATCAAGAGGGTAACATTCGTGAATGGATTAATGCTTCACCTAATCTTGAAGCTGGCGATAAAGAGTTACTTGCTGAAGATGTATACAAAGCTTTGAAAAGATTATATTAGAACTCATCTTTCAACCACAATGTGGCAGGGTTAGCAATATCTCTTAGATATTCTGCTAATCCTGCTTTTTCTATTTGCAAAATCAAGTATTCATCTGGGGTTCCTTCTACTCCATTGTATCCACGTCGTGTATACATATGTGTGGCGTCAGGAAATAGATCGCTAAGTAAGGCGCGAATTTTCTTGCCAGAAGAATCATTATCGGTAAATAAATACACCTCGTCATGGCGAAGTTCTAAGCCCAAACGTTGTAATTGATTCGAGCCAGGGGTTCCATATGTACAATGAATGCGAATCTGATCATTAAGCAATTTTTGCAATTTTCTGCGATCGTTTTTACCTTCAACTATTATTGAAATATCCATACATGACCTCCTAAAACTTTTCATAATCTTGTTGATATTCGTCTTAGCAATGAAAAGTAGCATCGAAAGCGTGAGCTAAAACTTTTCATAATCTTCTTGATGATCGTCATAGCAATGAAAAGTAGCATCGAAAGCGAAGATGAAATTTCTATTATTGTAACATGTTATCGTAATCAAACATAAATAAGGACTGCTCCTAAGTTTTGCATGAGCAGCCCTTATTATTTCCATATACTCGCCCAAGTATTAGCTGTGATGCATTATCGATAGTGGAAAAGCGATAATGTATTGCAGCGGGCATCCACCCACCTAGATTTTAGTAATATTTGTTGATACAGATTTATTATCTCTTGGTGGAATAGCATTGAAAGCAAGTGCAATGAATAGCACAACGAAAGCTATAAAATATGGAGAAATCATATCTCGTATTTGTCCTGCGAGAAAAGGTCCAAGGAATGAACCGATAGATGTCGCGATTGATAAAATCGAAAATGTCCTACCATATCTGGTCCCATCACTGAGATGAATGAGCCAATGGGAAAGAGCAGGGAACACAACCCCTTTACTCATACCTATTAATAATAGAAGCAACATAAATGGAATAGGTAAATCTGCTGCGAGCGCGAAATATAAAAATGAGAGTGCTAATGTTCCTAGTATTGTCCTCAACGCAGGATTGTATTTATTTACGAATAACATACATAATGTAATGAGTGAACCTATACTTATAACGGTAAAGAGTAGTCCAGTAGTCATAATAGACCCGATATTGTCAACCATTAGTGGAAGTTCAAATGTAAGTATACCTAGTGAGCAACTTAATCCAATGGGAATTAGGAAAATATTCCAACGCAATTTTTTAACTGTATTATCATTAACAGGCATTGCTTTCATATTTACATTTACATGATGATTAGGTATAGGAGTGGACAAATCGACCCTAGCAAACTTCTTTTCCTTGATGAAGAAGAAAGCTAATATTGCAGTAACAATGAGGATCCATCCAAGTACAAGAAATGTTTTAGTAAAACCTAGTTTTGCTACTAGAATTGCACCAGCAGCAGGTGAAAGAACAGATGCTAACGTATGAACAAGTCCGTTACCAGCCATTAATTTTCCTTGTTGACTTATATCTGAGCTAAGTCTTGCTAATAATGATAGACAAGCAGGTGATAGAAACGCTAAAACGAAGCCTGCGATTGAACGTAAAATAAGTAGTTGCCATGGATCAGTAACAACCGATTGTACAAGTAATATTGCGCCAGCGAGCAGTAAGCTACCTACAATGAATAAGCGACTTCCTAGTTTATCAACATATACGCTTGCTAATAGATTACCTGGTAGATGCGTAATAGAATAGATCCCCATTATTAGACCTATAAATGATGGAGCAGCACCGAGCGAGATAGCAAATGGCGTTAATATCGGATATTGTGCATGCAAGTCGAAAAAAGCAACGAACAAAAATAAGTAGAGCCAAATGGCGGTTTTCACTATGCAGCCTCCTACAAACATTATTACCACAGGATGTTCTATTCGAAAGACGAGAATTCGTATCGGAAGATGTTGAATATACGATGAAGCTAATCATCGTTATCAAAGTCTGCTCTTTGAACTACCTTGTAAAGTGTGGTTATAACTACTTGTACGCATCAACTGGACAACTTATGTCTATATTTATTGGGTTAAGTTTACTCTAGTAGTTATAGTAGGATATAATGTTGTAGGTGAGGATCCGTTATTCAGATTTTTGAAAGTACAGCTTTTAAACATGTTGTTAAAAGGTAGTTTGAACATACATTATAGTAAAAATACAGCATAAGCTTTCGATAGAACTTTTCAACTGTTTAGTAGTGTTAAGTAGCTCAATGAACAAGTGTAACAATAAAATTTAGGGGGAAAAAGGATTGAATTTTTTGGATTTCTCAAATTATGATACGGATACGTGGTTAGCATTTTTACAAGAAAATTGGTACGTTATTTTGATTGCTTTAATTGTCATCATGTTAATTATCCGCGTGATGAAAACAATGGTGAAATGGGCTATAATTCTAGTAGTGGCTATAGGAGTAATTGTATACAGCGGATATACTCTGGATGATGTGAAAAACTTAAGTACTAGCTTAGTAAGCAGTGGTATTGAGGAATTGAAAGAAATTGGTTCAAAGGTAGCTGATAGTGCGAAGGAAGAAGCTATCAATGCTATGGTCGGAGAAGCAGCTAGCGCAACATATACAACTAATGATGATGGAACTTTTACAGTGAAAACTACGTCTATAACTTTGACGGGTCAACCAGGTAGTGACGAAGTATCGATATCTGTTAAAGGTGCTCCAGCATTCAAAGTGAAAAGTAGTGCAATCGTAACTGATTTTATTAAGCAAGCTGAAGCAAATAGCAAGTAATTATAAGTACATGGTCAGTGTAGTAGAGAGGGTGTTGTAAGTGCAAGATGATCCAAAGCAACAAGAAATATTGAGGAGAAAACAATTTTCATTCCGTCTTAATGTGTTTTTCTTTATTGTTTTTGTCGTATTTAGTGTACTAATTGTAAAATTGGCTGTATTACAATTCGTAGAAGGACCTACGTTTACTAGCGCAATTAACAAAAAGTGGGAACGCGCAGAAGCGATTGCTCCAATTCGTGGTAATATTTATGATGCGAACGGTTATCAGATAGCCTACTCTACTTCGACACAATCACTCTATTACAACATTCAATCTGCAGTTAGAGGCGGTAAATCTAGTAATGAACAAGCGGAAGAAATGGCAGAGAAGTTAGCAGCAGTATTTGAGAAATATGGTAGTCCGGAAAATATGATGACGAAGGAAGATATTATTCGTCGCATGGATCTTGTTTTTAGTCAAAATATTAAGTCTACACCGCGTCGAATTAAAACAGACTTAACGAATGAAGAGTTAGCTTACATTATGGAGAATCAATCCGATTTTGTTGGCGTTAGTCTTCTGGAAGAAAGTGTGCGGAATTATGATGAGAGTACGATAGCGGTGCAATTAGTAGGCTATTTGAAAAAGTATAAGGGTGTTAGAACCACATATGATTTCTATAAGGGAAAACTGGAAATAACTGATCCTTTCCATAAATATCTTGAAGAAGAAGAAGTTGGCCTTGATGGTATTGAATATATGTATCAGGATGTTCTTCGCGGAACGAATGGTGTTAAAACTTATCCAGTTAATAATCAAGGCGCAATAACCGGGGATATAACGATAACGAATTCTGAGAAGGGTGCCGATCTTTATTTAACCATTGATAAAGATATACAGCTTCATACGGAGCAATCGATAATGAATCATCTAGAGAAGATTCGTACCTCACCTTACTCCTATGAAAAGGCACCTTATGCGGTAACAGGTTATGCCGTAGCAATGGAAGTAGATACAGGAAAAGTAATATCAATGGCAAGTATGCCGGATTATGATCCAAATGTTATATGGTCAGGTGGTAGTATAACTCCTGAAAATTATAAGAATTACTTGCATGTACTAAATAATGGAACGATTCGACCAGTATATGGTCCATATACAGATGAAGAACGTAATCAACATCCATCATCCATTGTACCATTAGGTTCAGTAATCAAGCCTTTATCTGTCTTAATAGGGTTAAATGAAGGATTGTTTACAACTAATCAGAAATACAATGATACTGGAAGATTTTCATATGGTCGTAAAGGGTATGAAACCTATATTAGTAACTCTGGTAAACATGCCTACGGAGCAACAGATGGGGCAAAAGCTATTCAGAAATCATCTAATACATTTATGGCAGACTGGGTTGGGAACAGGCTTTATATGCGTGGTTCGGTTAATGGTAAGTCGAGCGTAGATATATGGGATTCTTACATGAAAGATTTTGGACTTGGAGTAACGACGGGTAGTGGCTTGTACGGAGAAAGCGCTGGAGTTATCGACTACTATAGCGAAGCAGAGCGAGGTAGTACGCAATCTGCTTTAGTGCAAGCATCGTTTGGTCAACAAGGTCGTTACACGGTTCTACAATTAGCTCAGTATACAGCACAACTAGCTAGTCGTGGTGTACGTTTGAAGCCGCAATTTGTGAACGAAATTCGTTCAGCAGACGGTGAACTACTGCAAAGTTATGAACCGGAAATATTGAACAAAGTTGATATGCCAGATTCATATTGGGCCATGATTGAAAAAGGCATGGGGCTAGTAAATGTTCAAGGATTTGAAGGGTTCCAACATTCATTTAATAGAAAAACAGGTACGTCAGAGCAAGATGTAGCTGGTAAACGTGTAGAAAATGCGGTATTTATCGCATATGCTCCTGCTGACAATCCTAAGCTAGCAGTAGCAGTTGTTGTTCCAGAGGGTGGTTTTGGTGGTTGGGGTGCTGCGCCAATTGCTCGTCAAATTTTTGATGCGTATGATGCAGTCTACGGACTAGGAGACAAACCTAATGATGCGTTATATGAGACATTGTTCGGAAAACCTAGAGAAGGTACGCAATCTGCAGATGGTAATACTACAGATGAAGCTACTGTAGATAGTGAAAATACACCAACGAATAATGCAGCCGAGTAAGTTATTAAGTATTTTATAAGTGAATAATTTTGAAGGTGTAATTGTCGACTCGCTCTCGTAACGAGGACTTCAATTGCACCTTTTTTATGCTTATCTAATAATTTCTCTCGCTCAAGAATGTTTCCTTTAACCAACTTAATTGAAGCTGCATATGCTAGAGTATTAGTGGTGAGGGAGGGTTATTGATGAAAAATATACCTCGTAATTCGGCAGTCCGCAGATTCGAATTAATGATGAAGTTAGTAAGCTTCATATTTCTATTTAGCATTGGTGGTCATTTATAATGGATAACGTAACAACCGTCTAGCTTCTTCTCCAACTTGAGAAGGAGCTTTTTTTGTTCTAAGTATGGTAATATTAAGATACGATACAATTCGATAAAAATAGCTCTTAATAAATATGATGTACTTCAGATAAATAGAAAAAGTTGTAGGAGGACTGAAAATGAGTCAATATAAACTAATTGCTTTAGATATGGATGGCACGGTACTTAATGATCAAAGTGAAATTAGTGAAGAAAATGTTCATTGGATAAATAAAGCTCGTGAAGCAGGAGTTACTGTAATGTTCTCGACCGGTCGAGGCTTCAAAAAAGCGATTGATTATGCTGAACAACTGCAGTTAGATTCACCTATCATAACGGTAAATGGAAGTGAAATTTGGGAGAAACCTTATCAGTTACTAGATCGTACATTATTAGATCATCGGTGGATTAATAAGTGCTATGAGCTTGCTCAACGTTATTCTGATGCTTGGTTTTGGGCATATACAACAGATGAAATATATAATAAAGAAAACTGGCAACATATCACTGAACAGTATGATCAGTATGAATGGTTGAAATTTGGTTATTACGTTGAGGATATTGAGATGATTACAGCATTGCGACATGAAGTAGAGCAGTGGGGAGAGCTTGAGATATCTAACTCATCACCATATAACATTGAGATCAACCCGTTCGATACTTCCAAAGCAACGGCTCTTGTGAAACTATGTGCGCATATGGGCATTAAGATGGATCAAGTTATTGCAGTGGGGGATAGTTTGAATGACATTAAAGCTATTCAACAATGTGGTTTAGGAGTGGCTATGGGAAATGCGCAAGAGGAAGTAAAACATGCTGCAGATTATATCACTGCATCCAATAATGACCATGGTGTAGCTGAAGTTATTAGGAAATTTATTTTTAATATGTAGTTGCAATCAATGAACATGATGTTGTAAAGTGAGGTGGAATATGGAAATATTAGGTATTGTATTAGTGGTTTTGCTTTTTATCATTGGTATGATCGGTACAGTATATCCTGTATTGCCAGGCGTATTTGCCATCTATGCAGCATTTTTTGTACATGGATTTTTGATTAGTTTCGAGAAGTTTGGGTTTTGGTTCTGGTTTATTCAAACGATAATTCTAGTTGGTTTACTTATCGCTGATTATGCTGTCGGTGCGATAGGAGTGAAAAAGTTTGGAGGGTCAAAAGCTTCTATAATCGGATCGACGATAGGAATAATTATTGGTCCGTTTGTAATTCCAGCTTTCGGATTAATATTAGGTCCATTCATAGGTGCTGTAGTAGGTGAATTAATAATGGGAACGAAGTTTAAGAAGTCATTACTTATTGGTTGGGGCTCATTAGTAGGCTTATTCAGTAGTATTATAGTGAAAATCATACTTCAACTCATTATGATTATCCTATATATAATTTGGGTGTGGTAAATGCAAATGTTTGAGCCATTATCAAAACATCAGATTGATTCTTTATAGTTCATGAAGTCAATCTAGGTAGGATTTGAAAAATTTAGTTTATGCTTCCGAAGTGGTTTTTCATATTTCGAGAAGTTAATATAATAAGATATGAAAAATTTCAGGAGGTTTTTTGATGATTAATGTGACGATATGGAATGAATTTTTGCATGAAAAGCAGCATGAGGAAGTAACTAGAGTATACCCTGAAGGAATACATATAGCACTGCAAAAGGGTTTATCATCGGATGAGTTGAATATTCGTACAGCGACGCTTGAAGAAGCTGAACATGGATTAACGGAAGAAGTATTACAACAAACGGATGTTTTAGTATGGTGGGGACATATGGGGCATGATCAAGTAGAAGATCATATCGTTGATCGCGTTCATGCACGTGTTATGGATGGTATGGGACTTATCGTACTTCATTCAGCACATTTCTCTAAAATTTTCAAAAAGTTGATGGGGACAGGTTGTGACCTGAAATGGCGTGAAGCGAACGAGAAGGAGCGTATTTGGGTAGTTAATCCAGGTCATCCAATTGCAGCAGGCCTGCCAGAGTATATCACACTAGAACATGAGGAAATGTATGGTGAGCATTTCGATATTCCCGCTCCAGATGAATTAATTTTCCTAAGTTGGTTCCAAGGCGGAGAAGTATTCCGCAGTGGTTGTACGTTCTATCGTGGACAAGGTAAGATTTTCTACTTCAGACCGGGCCATGAGACATTCCCGACTTACTATAATGAGCATATTCTAAAAGTTATTAGCAATGGCATTCATTGGGCTAAGCCAACGATAACAGCTAGTCCAGTAAGAGGAAATCACGCACCACTCGAGATTCTATAGTACACAAATTAGATGGAATGGACTTAGATATAATATGTTGAAAAAAGATTCACTACTTAAAGGTACACTTATCCTTGCAGTAGCGGCACTAGTTGCGCGCTTGTTAGGAATGGTCCAACGTATTCCACTAGAGTATATGCTAGATGCAGAAGGACTAAGTGCGTTTATTGCTGCCAATCAAATATATCTGATTGCACTTGTTATTGCGACTGCAGGTTTCCCAAGTGCAATCAGTAAGATGGTTTCTGAAAGGATGGCAGCAGGGAAATATCAAGAAGCGAAACGCATATACAAAGCTGCACTAGTATTTGGTGCTGTAACGGGTGTACTATTAGCTTCCATATTAGTCATTTTTGCACCTCTATATTCAACGATAATTAAGCAAGATTCAGCTACATTGGCTATTCGTGCCATTGCTCCAACGCTTATACTGTTCCCGATTATTGCGATGATGCGTGGCTACTTCCAAGGTAGACAGATGATGGCTGCTGGAGGAATTTCACAAGTTATTGAACAAATATCTCGAATTGTGTTAGGTCTTGCACTTGGCTACTATGTACTAGTTCTAGGCTTTTCTGATACAGATGCAGCAGCAGCAATAACATTTGGTAATCTATTTGGTAGTATCGGAGCTTTTGCAGTAATGATCTACTATGCTCGCAAGCTGAAGAAACAAGATCAACGTTTTGATCAACAATCTAACGCCGAGGCTAGAGCAGCATTGTTGCCGAATCAACCTTATGCATATGAACATGGATCCAAAATCAAGTTCAGAACTATTTACGCTGAAATATTAAAAATGTCTCTTCCAGCTCTTGTCACATCGATGACCATTAATCTCGTATATTTCTTCGATACAACGTTTTTTGCACGTATCACTGAACAAGTTTATACATTTACTCAATCAGAAGAGGTATATGCTATTCTAGGAAATAAAGCGATACCGCTTGCTGGCATTCCACCAATATTAGCAATTGCATTGGGATCATCGATTATTCCAATCATTTCAGCTGCCTTTGCACGTAATGATCAACGTGAAGTGAATAGACAAACATCTGCTGTGTTGAAAATCGTATGTATAACTGGTGTGCCGATTGCACTGTTTCTAACCTTAGCAGCATACTCTGTTACAGGCTTATTATTTCCAAGTCCAAGCGGTAGTGATGTTGTAGCTATGCTTTGTGCAGGTACAATATTGCAAATCACCATGATGACAACTAACTCCATATTGTATGGTATGGGTAAACAGCGTCAGACTATGGTTAATACTTTTGTTGGTTTAGGAGCTAAAATAGTTGTTAGTAGCATTTGCGGTTTGTATTTTGGTGTTTACGGATTCATTCTTGGTTCAACAGCATGCTTCTTAGCAGTTACACTGCTTAACTTACGTTTAATACGCAAAGACGTGCAATTACAAGTGCTCGGTAAGAAATGGATTTCTTATATTTTAGCAATTGTTATTTCTGCTGGAGTAAGCATATTGGCGCATTATGCAGTTCTAGAACTTACAACTGGACTTTCTGACAAAGTATCATATCTTCTTACCGTAATTGTTTCTGGTAGTATATTAGGTTTATTATATGGCATATTGCTACTGAAGCTTCATATCGTAACGACAGCGGATGTCGAATCATTGCCTGGGAAATTACGCGGACCAATGAAGAAAGTTATGCGAGTTCTTAGAGCGGGTTAAGAAAGAAAATCAATCATAATCCAATAATAATTTGAGAATAGTATTACTGAAGGAGGAATAATCATTATGCATAAAATTACAACCGATTCACAATACCGTGAGCAAATTGCCAATGAACACTTAACGGTTATCGTATTTAAAACAACATGGTGTGGTGACTGTCATTACATTAATCCATTCATGCCTGAGTTAGAGGAACAATATAAAGGGAAAGTTGATTTCCTCGAAATCGATCGTGATGAATTACCTGATCTTTGTTCTGAATTAAACATTCTTGGAATTCCAAGCTTTATCGCATTCAAAAATGGCCAAGAGCTTGTTCGTTTTGTCAACAAATTACGTAAAACACGTGAGGAAATTGAACAGTTTGTGAACCGTGCGCTTGCTATAGCAGAAGCGGTCTAGTTATGGCGTAAGTTTCACATTTTGAACATGGCTTTTACCTAATTGTATAGCTATAATTAATGAAACATAATATTTGGAATTAGGTGAATACGTGATGGTTTCAAAAGGTTTTAGATTTTTTGCATTGCTTTCATGCATAGGTATGCTACTTGTTCTACTAGCAGGTGCATTAGTAACTAATACAGATTCTGGTCGTGGTTGTGGCGATGATTGGCCGTTATGCCATGGTAAATTTATACCTGCTTATACGGTTGAAACTGCAATTGAATGGTCTCACAGATTAGTGAGTGGATTGGAAGGTATATTAGTAGCTGGCGTCTTTATTTCTATTTATCGTAAATACAAACGTGAAGGTATAGCTTTTAAAGAGCCAATGCAATATGCTTGGTATGCTCTATTATTTACTATTATTCAAGCATTAATGGGCGCCGCAGCTGTGAAATGGTATCAATCTGATGCTGTTATGGCGATACATTTTGGGATATCGTTAATTGCCTTTGCTGCAACGTTATTGCTCGTGATATGGTGTCATCGTGAGAAAAAGGGAATTGTAGAAACAACTCGTTATCCTCGATCTCTTTTGCCATGGGCTTTAGCTATTTCAATCTATACCTATGTTGTCGTCTATCTAGGAGCTTTCATCCGACATACTGAGTCATCAGGTGGTTGCCTTGGTTGGCCACTATGTAATGGCGAAGTTGTTCCGGAATTAAGTGGTGCTACTGGTATTGCTTTTATACACAGAGTAGCTGCTGCAATTTTAGGAATAGTTATAATCGCAATGTATTTCTACATTAAGCGAGCTACTGGAAACAGTTCATTAACGAAATCTTCAGCTGCTATTGTAATTTTAGTTATCGCTCAGATTTTCAGTGGAGCTTGGTTAGTGTATACTATTGGTAACGAAAATTGGTTTTTATTCACAAGTTTACTTCATAACTTAATAATTGTTGCGCTGTTCGGCTTATTAGTGGATCTTGTTATTCGCTCTTGGATATATCGCAAGGAAGAATGATGTTGAGCTGCTATAACCATAAAGGTATAGCAGCTTTTTTTATAGGTTGTTTACTAATAACACATATGATCACGATGACCAGCTACGTAGCGTAGTCGACGGCGAATATGACATTCATCGTTCGCTACAGTGCTCACGTACTAAGTAAGTACGTTCCGCGCTTCGCTTCTCTAACTTCATGTCATCTTCTTGGTGCTGATAAGTGTCATTATTAAACTTCATTTGAATAGGTTGTTTAATAATGACACTGATGATCACGATGACTAAGCTCCGTAGCGTAGTCGACGGCGAATATGGCATTCATCGTTTGCTACAGTGCTCACGTACCAAGTACGTACGTTCCGCGCTTCGCTTCTCTATCTTCATGTCATCTTCTTGGTGCTGACAAACGATATTCGTTCGTAATACTAGTGGATATTTTGAACTACCCCTTAAAAATATGGTTCAATAAGTGGGCTTTCAGAACCGAGAAGATGGAGCGCTACTTGAGGAAGGAGGAAACGCAAATGTACGTTATTGGTACATGCGTACAGACTTTCTAAGTTCGCTCCATATTCGATGTCGATATACGACAATGTCAATCATCGTTATCAGAGTCCGCTTTTTGAACTTCCAAATTTCAATAAAGGTTCAAAAAGTGGGCTTTCAGAACCGAGAAGATGGAGTGCTACTTGAGGAAGGCGGAAGCGCAAGTGTACGTTATTGGTACACGCGAACCGTACTTCCCAAGTTCGCTTCATATTCGCCGTCGACTAAGCTTCGAAGCATAACCATCGTTATCAAAGTCCGTTTTTTGAACTTCCGCTACAAGTACATAATGTTCATCGTTTGTTGCTACACTATACCCATCAGATCGGAGTGAAAAGTATGCTACAGTTTATGTTTCAACAACCGGAACAACCACCGACAGGAATGTATGCAGAGGTAGACAAATTGTTAGAAAAGTTTGCTTCCCAGATGGCATCTCGTAGTGGTAATTCTGATGAGAACAAAGAAAAGTGGACGAAATTTGAAATTTGGACGTTAGGCTTAAAAGCATCACTCCAAGAATTATATGCAAGTCATTATGCTGCCCAATATTTTCGTACTAAGATTACGTTGCCGACGATAAAAGAGATGGACGCGGAACAAAAATTAGATTACTCTAGATATGTATATTTTGACAAAAATGGCTTTATAAGAGTTTTCTCGCTGCTTGATAAACTCGGTACTTTTTTGAATGAATTGTTGGAACTGAAAACTGAAAAAATTAAAGCGCATTTTTCTTATTTTACTGTTTTAAGAACGATGCGTGAACGACAAGTGCACGTTAAGTTAACTAAGCCATTGAATGAAATAAAGGAACAAAGCAAAGAACCTACCCATCGACTTCGAAAAAGAAGAAATACCGAAACACATTATATGAATTCTGAAATGCATGATGATTTAATTCAACGAACAAGGATGTACGGACAGGAATTAATGCTTGAGAATTTAGATCAACAGATGAATGATTTATCGGTCGGATTAGACTTAGCTATGCAATCAATTAAACTTACATTCGAATACGCTCAGGAGCTACTACATCGTAAGTGACCGAGCTTTCATGGAGAAGGAGAATGTTTGTGGAGCTTATGGGGAAAAAAGCTTTAATTACTGGAAGCGCAAAAGGACTGGGAAAAAGGACTGCGATTGAACTTGCTTCAAAGGGTTGTAGTGTTATGATTCATTATATGGAAAGTGAACAGGAAGCATTGGAAGTACAGAGTCAGATACTCGGTCTTGGTGTGGATGCAAGAGTTGTACAAGCAGATATCGCAAAGCCTGAAGGCATTAATAAGCTTGTAGCAGGTGTCGAGGCTTGGGGTGGTGTAGACATTCTTGTTAACAATGCAGGTCCTTTTGTAAGAGAACGCAAATTATTCCAACAGTATGATGAAGAAATGATTACATCGCTAGTTCAAGGCAACTTATTATCGGTTATGTTATTGAACCATAGATTATTACCTTATATGCGTGAGAAATGTTGGGGAAGAATTATCCATTTTGGCTTTGGACATGCTAATGAGGCTCGTGCATGGCCACAACGAGCAGTATATGCAGCGGCCAAAACAGCACTTGTCTCATTTACGAAATCGCTAGCTGTAGAAGAAGCTCCTCATGGTATTACAGTTAACCTTATCGGGCCAGGAGACATTAAAGGGAGCTACAAAGAAAAGTCAATCCATGAAGTCATTAATGATTGTGATGGAGAGACGCCTATAGGTAGACCAGGTACCGGAGAAGATGTAGCTCGTGTTATTTTATTTTTGTGTGATGAGAAATCAAGCTATCTAACTGGAAACATTATCGATGTAACGGGTGGTTTTGATCCAATTCGAGCTAATATCGTGAAATAAGAAAGGCGATCCAATACCCTATTAGGGGATGGATCGCCTTTTTGACCACATAGTAGCGGCTATATTAGAATACTTGAACAACCTCTATTATGCCGTCTACCTCTTCAAGAAGTGCACGCTCAATACCTGCCTTAAGCGTGATAGTAGAACTTGGGCAGCTTCCGCATGCACCGACTAGACGAAGTTTAACGATACCTTCTTCCACATCAACTAGTTCGACGTCACCGCCGTCACGTTGTAGAAATGGACGAAGTTTATCAAGAACGTCTAATACTTCATCATATTTTGTATCTTGTACTTGTTCACTCATTGCATTCATCTCCTTTCTATCCTATTATAGTACAAAGTAAAACAAATGCATACCAAAGTCAATTAAGAACTTGAAAAGTAAGGTGTAACTAACATGATGAAACCAATGATTGAGTTTTGTGCTGGCAATATGCACCACGGCACTGAAAAATTATTAGATAAATATGAAGCAGACGATAACTTTGAAGGAATAGAATACGGCTGTTTAGGTAATTGTGGCGAATGCTATTTGAAGCCATTTGCGCTTGTAAACGGAACGATCGTTGTAGCAGATACTGTTGAAGATCTGGAAAAGAAAATCGAGCAATTCCTAATTGATGAAGAAGATGATATGGCTGCTCTAGATAAGCTTATTGATACACTATAAATGCTTAGAGCGCCATAACACACCGCTTTTTATCAATCGAGGGATTCTTCCGCGCATTGAAAGTTTTCCCATCACGCCAAATCCATTATGCTTACCAAGTGCACCTAGCGTACCTCTAAGTTTGAATGGTTCTAGATGAATCGTATGATTATGCCATATTGCATGAAGGATTTTGGCTACTCGTTTACCTTGCAAACCTGCAACTTGAGCACTAGGGGAGTATTCTGAACTTACGCAATCACCAATAACATAAATATTAGGATCATCTGGTAATTGATACTGATCATTTACAATTAATCTGCCTTGTTTGTCTTTAGCAGCCTGTAGTTGCTGAACTAATGCTACCGGTTGTATTCCAGCGGTCCACAGAATAGCATTAGCCTCAATTGGATCAGATTGACTCTCAGCATATAATAATCCGGGCTCAATACGATGTAATGCAGTATTAATTAGCATATTAACGTTATGTTCTTGGAACCATTCTGCCACATAAGTTTGTACGTTTGAGGGAAAACTTCCTAATAGGTTCGGACCACGATTAATTAGTGCGATATTAAGATCTGGACGACTTTCACGTAGTTCTGATGCCATTTCTACTCCACTAAGTCCACCGCCTACAATGGTAACTTGTCCATAAGGCTTTACATTATTCAGATCCGTATAAGCTTTTCGGGCAGCTTGAAAAGTTTGTAAGCTATTAGCGTACTGCGGCGCACCTTCAACACCATGATAATGATCGACACAACCTAGTCCGATAACGAGTGAGTCATACTGAATAGGGTCATGTCCTACTACATGTACAACCTTTAGTTCACGATCGATTTCGGTAATTTCTCCCAATGCCAAATTTACGGAGGGAGAATTAGGGAAAGCTACTCGTAGCTGTAGATCAGAAACCGTGCCAGCAGCTAATGAATAAAATTCTGTTTTTAATCCTTGAAATGGTGAACGATCCACAAGAGTAATCGTTGTGCCTTTAGGTAAGCCTTTATCCAATAACTCATTAATTAAGGCTAACCCACCGTATCCACCGCCAAGCACGACTAACTTATAACTCATTTTGTCATCTCCAATTATTAATAACTCATCAATAGTAAATTCACTAGAACTTATTGTGATATTCATTATAGAGTATGCTTGTAATATAGTAAAATTTTCTGATTATTGTCTATTTGTATAGGACGGGCAATAATTATATTGTTACAAACCAATTAGCTCATCTATTGAGCAATAAGACATAGTGGAGTATACTTATACTATATTAAGGTAAGTGAACATCTCTGATAGAGATTATTATATTGTTTATGCTTACGAGATAGCTTTTCTCTAAGAGAAGTTTAGCAGGAAAAATCGAAAAGTTTTAGGAGGTAATAAAATGATTACAATTACTGAACTAGCAGGAGAAAAACTAGGTGAAATGCTTGCAGCAGAAGAAAATGATCAAATGTTTCTTCGTGTAGGTGTTAAAGAAGGTGGATGTAGCGGTTTCTCTTATGGTATGGGTTTTGATGATGAGGAGCAAGAGGGAGATACATTACTAGACGTTAATGGTCTTAAAGTTGCGGTTGATGCAGAAAGCTCAAAATATTTGCGAGGACTTGTTATTGACTATAAAGAAGCAGCGATGAGTGGTGGATTCACGATCGAGAATCCAAATGCTACAGCTACTTGTGGTTGTGGTTCTAGCTTCCGTACAGCTACTGCAGCGGGTAATCCAGCAGCAGATCCTTGTTAAGAAACTAACAAAAAGGGCTGTCCCTAAAGTCATTGAAGTATTGTGACTTTAAGGGACAGCCCTTTATTTAAGCTACACCGATGTGAGGAGAGCGGACAGTACGTTGCACCAAGCGAATTTAGAAGAGCTCAAGTAACTTCGAAGTCGAAGCGACAAATACTTTCATACCAATCGCTAATGAACGCTCATCAATATCGAATTTCGGATGATGGTGAGGGTATATGATACCATTCTCTATATTACCTGCGCCGATATTGAAGTAAGTACCTGGTGCACAATTTAAATACGCTGAGAAGTCATCAGCTGCCATGCTAGGTTTTATCGTGTAGAGGTTTTCTTCGCCAAACAATTCAACAATCGTATCGGCTACCAATTTAGATACATTGGGATCATTAATTAGTGGTCGATAACCGTAACTATATTTGAACTCATAATCTGCTCCGTGCGCTAATGTTAATCCTTTTATTATTTGCTCCATCTGACGAGGCACTTCTTCTCTTAATGTTGGTTCCATAGCTCGAACCGTTCCTGTCATCTGCACGCTACCAGGAATAACATTATGAGCATGCCCAGCGATGAATTGAGTGACAGATACGACTAGTGGTTCTACAGGGTTAGTTGCGCGAGCAACAATATGTTGCAAATTCGTAACGATCTGAGCTCCGATCGCTATACTATCAACAGTTGTATGAGGCTGCGCAGCATGACCACCTTTACCTTTAATCGTAATATGGAAAGTATCAGGAGAAGCTAGCATAGCACCACCGACAACTCCTACTTTACCTACAGCTACTGGTGATTGAAGATGAGCACCAATGACCCAATCTACACCATCCATAACACCAGCGGCAATCATCTCATCTGCGCCACCCGGTGGTAATTCCTCCGCATGTTGAAAGATAAAACGAATCTCTCCAGCAAGTTCATGAGTAGCGAAATACTTTGTAAATATTTTTGCTACACCTAACACAATTGCCGTATGACCATCATGACCACAAGCATGCATAATGCCTTTATTTGATGAGCTGAAAGCTAGGCCAGTATCTTCTTGAATAGGTAATGCATCAATATCTGCACGAATCGCAAGTACTTTTCCTGGAGTAGATCCAATTAATCTAGCCATTACACTAGTCGCAGTTGGTCTACTAACTATTAGATTATCGAATGACAATAAAAGTTGCTCAATATATTGAGAAGTAGAATTCTCATGAAAACTAAGTTCAGGATGCTGATGCATATATCTTCTCCATTGAATAGCTTCTGGTTGCAGCTTATCAACTTCAGATAGTAATGATTGGAGTGTCATTGTAGTGCTCCTTTCTTAAATAGCTTCAAATGCACCTATATTTCTAGCGATTTGACCGATATGCTTACTAACATGATTACATATAAATTTATCAATAATATGAACGATAGATATTTGCTCATCACCTTTCATACCTACAGACAACCATTGTTCTTCTGAAAGTTTACTAAGCAAGATACCATTATATTTCGTAATTGCATCATATATATCAAGCAATTCAGTTAGTGAGAAGTCATTGAATTGTTGCTGGTCTACCCAGCTTTCATGTGCAAACGTAGCAATTGGAGATACTGGTTCAGATATGATTTTACGAATACGATAAGAATTGGTTATATTCGAATCGATCAAATGTCCAACAATTTCTTGAATGCTCCAAGCTGTAGCTGTTGGTTTCCAAGATAACAATTGTGGAGACAAGTTTTCTACGCTCTCGCGAATAATAACGGGTGTTTGCAAATAATTATGGATGGAATCTTGATGAGATTGATTCATGTAATGACCTCCTGCATATCGATTAGTTTACTTAACATCTAGTTGAAGCTAGGAGATATTATTTTTTAGAAGCTTCATAATAAGAGTTATCAAACACATTTTTATTGACATCTAATTGTGTAGTTACTGTACCGGTTGCAAATAGAATGTCAGCAGTTGTTTGAATTGCAGCAGCAATATCCGTTGTAATTGGCTCATTAATATAGTTTGTATTTTCTAGTAATGTTTTCACTAAAGCTTTATCCATTTTTCTTTCAGTTGCTAATATTTCAGCAGCTTCATCTGTATTTTCTTTGACCCAATCTACAGCTTTTTGATATACACGCAAGTAAGCTGCAGCTAGTTCAGGGTTTTCTTTCAAAAACTTATCGCGACCTATCATTACTGCTGGTGCAACAAAGTTCATTGTTTTTACACTTTCTACAATGCGAGCGCGATCAGCAGATGTTTCAATCGTTACATATGGATCCCAAGTTCCCCATGCATCAACTTGACCTGCTTGGAATGCAGCATTGGCTTCATCTGGTTGAAGTTGAACAATTTTCACGTCTGATTCAGACATACCATTTTTCTCAAGAGCTTTTACTAGAAAGATATGAGCGGAAGAGCCTTTAGCCAGTGCAATTTGTTTCCCTTTAAGATCAGGAATAGATTGAATGTCGCTATCTGGTTTAACTAGAATACTATTTTGGTTACCTTCCACACCTGTAGCTGAAATAACTGTGAATGGTGTGTTTGCCGCTTTACCAGTTACTACTGTGCCGTCTCCGATGAATGAAAAATCAATACGATCTGATACTAGACCTTCAAGCAAAGGAACGCTGCTTTGGAATTCATGCCATTTGACAGTTGCATTCAATGTTGCAAACTCATCTTCAAACCAACCTTTACTTTTTGCTATTGAAAGTAGATTTAATCCACCGTTTACAGTAATATTAACTTCAACGGCCTTATTAGAATTGTCTGAACTTTTGCCACAAGCTGTAAGACCAACTAGAGTGATGATAAGTGCAAGTACGAATAAACCTGATTTTTTGAATGATTTAGATGTCATTATGATAGTCTCCTTTATGTGAATGAATATTAGTATTGTATTATATCCGAGTAATCAAGTAAAATAACTTTGTATTATAATTATATAACTGAAAGTTATGGAAAGAGGTCTTATATATGAATATTGAGCAGTTTGAATATGTTGCTGCAATAGCAAAGACTGGTTCTATCTCCATTGCAGCAGATCAACTTCATATTAGCCAAGCGGGTGTGAGTAAAGCGCTATCCAAATTTGAAGAGGAATTAGGCATGAAAATATTTAATCGTTCTAGGGCAGGAACTGAACCGACCGAACGAGGAAAGATCATCATCGACAAAGTTAATGAAATATTGTCCAAAATAGAAGATATCAAAGAAGAATCACAAATACAGAGTGCTATGATTGAGGGAGAAGTTCGATTCTCTGCTGGACCTAATATTGTCGCAATCTTATCGAGATCGATTGTTGCTTACAAGAAAGATCATCCTAAAGTTCGACTTGAAATTATTGCAAAAAACTCCGAAAGTATTATTCAAGATCTACGTAGAAATGAAACTGATCTTGGATTAATATATTTTGATCGTCATAAACAAGAGGATTTGAAAGATTTAACACTAACACATTTATTAAAATCGAGAATAGTTGTTTATGTGGGGAAGAGATCACCGCTTGCTTCAAGGTACAGCGTAACACCACAAGAGTTAATTAACGAAACGTTTGTTAATGCAGAAAATAACTACTCCAATTGGTTCATGGATGACTTTATGGAAAAGTACGGTAAAGTAAATATGATCTTCACATCGAATAATGTAGATATATTAAAGCGGACAATTGCGGAGGGAGTAGCCATTGGAATATTCATTGAATTAAGTATGAAGTATGATCCACTAGTTCTGAATGGAGACATTGTAGGGATATCCCTTGTTAACCATGAGCCAACGACAATTTCATTAGGCTGGGCAAGACTTACAAGTAAACATTTCTCTATTGCGCAACGTGAATTTTTGAAGTATGTCCTAAGGGAATACAACCAAATCAAATAAGATACAGCCTATTCAAATTACAAAATAATCAAAAAAATGTTATTGACATTTCTTGAAATCGTCTGATAAGATTCTCCATAAATTCTAAATTGGCTATGCAACGAGAGCGAGGGGACGTTTGAGATGACAGCAGTGGCACTAGAAATACAAGGGTTGAACAAGACATTTCGTACAGCAGAATCAGCTACACATGTGCTTAATGGGATAAATCTTACTTTGAAAAAAGAGGAATTTGTTTCTATTATTGGACCTAGTGGTTGTGGGAAAAGTACATTGTTGAAAATTATAGCTGGACTTGATGTTGATTATGAAGGTAAGGCAGAGCTCAATGGTGTACCTATTCAAGGACCGAGTAAAAAGAAGGGTTTTATTTTTCAAGAACATAGATTATTCCCATGGTTAACAGTCGAGAAAAATATTGCTGCTGATCAATCTTTGAAAAAACCTGAAGTAAGAAAAGCTGTTGATCAGATGATTGAATTGGTCAGACTTAATGGTTTTGAAAAGGCATTTCCCAAACAATTGTCTGGTGGGATGTCACAACGTGTTGCTATTGCCCGTGCCTTACTTAGAAATCCCGAAGTGTTGTTACTAGACGAGCCATTTGGCGCATTAGATGCTTTCACCCGTAGCCATATGCAAGAATCATTGTTGGATATATGGCGAGAGAATCAGACCTCTATGTTACTTGTTACGCATGATATCGATGAAGCAATATTTCTCTCTAATCGAGTAGTGGTGATGGACGCACGACCAGGTAAGATCAAAGCAATTATTCCGATTGATTTGCCTTATCCTAGAGATCGAGTAAGTCTATCATTCCAGGAACTACGTGCAAAGGTGCTACGTGCACTTAATCATAATGACGAAGAAGAGATTAATTGGCATATATAGCATGCTAGAGGAGACAAACAAATGTTGAAATCTATGAAATTAAATCGACTTTTACTTGGTAGTTTTATTCCAGTAATTGTTATTATAGCTTGGCAAATTGCAGTTCAACTTGTGCTAATAAACCCAATGTTATTTCCCGCCCCAACTTCAATATTCAATGATTTTTGGAATATGATAATGTCTGGCGAATTGTTTTTTCATCTTCAAATTAGTGTTGTTAGAGCATTATCAGGTTTTGCAATTGGTGGGATACTAGGTTTATGTGTTGGGATAGCAGTAGGTCTGTTCAAACGAACAGAACAGATGTTAGACCCAACGATCCAGATGCTAAGAACAGTACCACTACTAGCAATTACACCACTATTTATTTTGTGGTTTGGATTCGGGGAACTTTCAAAAATATTATTGATTTCTATGGGAGCGTTTTTCCCGTTATATGTAAATGCATTTTTAGGCGTTCGTAATGTCGATTCTAAGTTATTCGATGTTGCTAGAGTACTAGAATTCAGTCGTTTCCACCAAATTACGAAGGTAGTGTTGCCTGCGGCAATGCCTAATATTTTGTTAGGTATGCGGCTTTCACTTAGTACTTCTTGGTTATGTCTAGTTGTTGCAGAACTTATGGGCGCAGATCAGGGGATTGGATTTTTAATTCAAGATGCTCGTGCATATATGCGTACAGGAGTTGTATTTGTAGGTATTCTTGTCTTTGCAGTAGTAGGAAAGCTAACAGATTCTGTTGTTAGAATACTAGAAGAGAAGCTGTTGAAATGGCAGGATAGTTATAAAGGATAGTAGTGCTAGACAGCTGAATAGAGAATTTCCCGAAAGTTATTAGACAATGACTTTCGGGAAATTCTCTTTTTTGTATGATAATTACTGCTGCGTGGATAATCTTATAAAAAGGCTACTTAAGGAGCGGATTGAATTAATTATCTCGTGTTAATATGGGGCAACATAAGAGAGTTTTTTTGAAAAAAATGTATTTTATTACTATGAACAAAATAATTTCTAAGTTATTATAAAGGTAATAAAAATACTATCTCTCTTAAAATAGATGAAATGAGGCCGGTCGATGCAATTTGAAGTTATGCGATGTTCTGCCTTTATGTATATGCAAAGGTATATGGAGTTTATTTTAGACAATTATTCTGAATTGAATATGCCTTACCCATTTAACGTATCACTTAGTTATTTAGCTAGTCCTATATTGCTTAACGGTGAAGTGTTTCTAGCACTAGATGATGAGAATGAAGTGATTGGTGCAATAAGTTATATATATGGCACTGCTGATCAAAATTATAGTAATCGAGAAGTTGTTCAATTTCAAATTGCCTATTTATCTAAGCCTCATCGCGCATCATCGGTATTATTACTCATGTTACAACTCATTAGTCAATATCTAGTTTATATAGAAGATTTAATAGAAGAGCTTCGTTTTTGGTCTAAGCCAGACCGCAACCTCGAACGTATAGTGAACAAACGTATGGATTGTGCCATCAATCATCACGAATCAATATACGGTTCGCTACATGAATACCGTATCCCTTTTGTAAAATTTCAGCAATATACTTCTCAATTCCAACAGGAACAGTATTATTAATCTCTCAAGATCAAGTAGTTATGAAAAGTTAAGATACAGCTTTCGAAGTACTTTTCATTAGCATAGAAGAACACCATGGAGTAATGAAAAGTTTAAGGAGAATATAAAGATGTTAATCGTTATTAGGACGATGATTGGCTATTTGAAGCCATATAAGTTGCTGACTTGGAT
The DNA here is from genome assembly GCA_023639215.1 of Candidatus Pristimantibacillus lignocellulolyticus. Lineage (NCBI taxonomy): Bacteria > Bacillati > Bacillota > Bacilli > Caryophanales > Paenibacillaceae > Pristimantibacillus (SeqCode) > Pristimantibacillus lignocellulolyticus (SeqCode). The sequence goes on along the minus strand of CP097899.1, from coordinate 168,206 downwards.
GTTTCTTCTTTTTATTGGTTTAGACTTAATATTCATCTCAATAGCACCATTAAGTTTTACATATCTAATTGATTATGCTGTTGAACCTAGAAGTATGGGTATGTTTGTTAACATTATTACTATTCTAGCAATAGCAGGTATATTATGTACCATAGCCGGTATCGTTGGGGATTACTTCCTATCAAAGCTCAATGCATTAGTAGAAAGTGATTTGCGTAATCAATTATTTTCCAAGCTGCAACAGCTACATATTAATTATTACTATACGAGACGATCAGGAGACACTATTTCTTTGTTCTCGAATGATCTGCCAACGATAAGTAGTGCATTAACATCTTTACTTACAACGGGGATTCAATCGATTGTAGTTGTAACGATAAGTATGGGTGTACTTATTTATCTCCAGTGGAGTATGGCAATTATTATTGTACTTGGTGCATCACTTATTTTTGTTGGTCCTTTATTGCTGAGCAAACGTGCTGAGCAACGTTATGCACAGTATAAAGAACAAATCTCCAAGCTTAATAGTGAAGTTCAAGAGAATGTAAAAGCACAAAAGCTAATTAAAAGCTTTAATTTACAGCAATATATGTACACACGTTTTAGTAAGCGTGTGAAGCAATTATTTGTAAGTAGCTACAATATGAATGTAATGAATGCCCAATTAGGAAGAGTTCCTATGATTAGTCTTGTACTCGTTAATTTTTTAATTATGGCGTTTGGATCTTATCTAGCATTGACTGAGCAGATTACTATAGGAGCTTTAGTTGCATTTTATACAATGTATGTTTCGATGGGGAATTCTGTATATAGTTTAACGTTTATCATTCCAATCCTTACAGATACAAAGGTAAGTTTGGAACGAATTAATGAAGTACTTCACAATGAAAAGCTAGAAGTTAACCATAAGAATGACTACAAAGTACCGGAACAGCAATTAGAACTGATGATTGAAAATGTTAGCTTTGGTTATACGGAGCAGATGCATGTACTTCACAATATTTCGCTTAATATAGAGGCGGGTTCATCGATTGCTCTTGTTGGTAGTAGCGGATCAGGAAAAAGTTCACTCGTCCAGTTGTTGTTGGGACTTTATGAACCACAACAAGGTCAAGTGAAGGCAAATGGGATGCCGTTATCACATATTGATCTTGGTTATTATCGTAATCAGCTAGCTATCGTGTTACAGGATAATTTTCTGTTTCAAGGAACACTAGTTGAAAACATATCAATGAGTAATGCGGACGCGAGTTTTGAAGACGTTGTTACCGCAGCAAAGCAGGCAGAAATCCATGAATACATTATGTCGTTGCCTTTAGGATATGAAACAGAAGTACTAGACGAAGGTAGTAATTTCTCCGGAGGGCAACGACAAAGATTAGCAATTGCACGAGCTCTTGTAAGAAATCCTCAAATCTTAATACTAGATGAAGCAACCTCGGCGCTTGATCCTGCCACTGAGTCATCAATTAATGCAACATTCAAGCGGCTTGCTAAGGATCGAACCATAATAACTGTGACACATCGTTTAGCGACAATTATTGAGGCGGATAAGATCTGTGTATTTGAACAGGGAAATCTCGTAGAGCAAGGCAATCATCAGCAACTACTTACATTAGAAGGTACTTACAAGTATTTATGGGATAAGCAAAGTGGTCTTTCGTTATCTGAGGAAGGTGACGAAGCGAATATTGATATTGAACGTTTGGCTCGTCTACTATTTTTCCGGAATATCAATATAGATGTGCTTCATAGTATTGCAAATCTATTCAATACTGAGAAATTCGATGAAGGAACCACTATTATTCATGAAGGTGATCGAGGCGAGAAATTTTATATCATAATAAGAGGACGAGTTGAAGTTTTGAAGAAGATGCAGTCTAATAATGGGGAAAACGTACGCGTTGCCGTTTTGGAGGATGGAGATCATTTTGGAGAAATTGCATTACTTGAAAGTGTACCGCGTACTGCTTCAATCAAGGCGTTAACATCTTGCGTCGTGATTACACTTCAGCGTAAAGTATTGCATCATGTTCTAAAACAACATCCAGAAATTAATGAATATGTGAGAAAAGGTATCCAACAAAGGATGAATTAAGGAGTGAAAGGGATGTATGCCTACTCGAAATTATGTGAGACAGACGAAGAGTATGCACTGTTTTCAAAGTTTTTCATACAATACCGTGAACATTTTAGTAAGGACTTTATTCTTGAAGATGCACTGATTCATCTTATCTCATATTTAGAGTATTCATCCGTAATAATGTCCTATAATACGAAGCAACAATTAATTGCATGTGCTCAATACTGGATAATAGGCGAGGATGATATCAACTATGAAGCTAATGGAAGAACTGTATATATTAGCTCAGCCATTATAATTCCCTATGCACGTAGTACAAGAGTATTTATATGTGGTTTTCGTGATCTAATTAATCATATTGCAATGCATCAACCACATATACGTAATATTAGGTTTAGCGCACAAGTTGATAATCAGTATTTGAACACATTATATCGGAAATTTGCAATTTTCATTAATACGGAAGAGGGAGCTTATGGTGTTGAGAATAGATATGAAGTGCCGTTATTACAACTTCAGAGCTTTCTCAACAGATTGAAATGAAATAAATTGTGACGTGTATTACAGATTTAACTACCTTTATTGTATAAAATTAAGATACATAAATTGGTAGTAAACGTTAAGGAGGTGATATAAATGTTTCCACCAAAAGGATTGAATAACCCTAAAGATCAAAAGAAAATTGGCGGTCTTGGTAAGATTTCATTATTACCTATAGCTGAAGTGATGAAAAAACAAGAATTGTTACGTGCTATGCCAACAAAGTAAATACAAGGTAGAAGCAAGCTTGGTGTTCATAACCTGAGCTTGCTTCTATTTGTAAGTTCTAGTTGCAATATTTATATGCTTAATTTCAGTAATGAACTTAATATAGATGATTTAACGAAGTTATTTGAATAGGAGTAGCATAATGAAGCGAAAAAAGATCATTTGGACTACATTAATAATAATAGCGCTTATAGTGATAGCAGTTGTATTGTATTCGAGGCAAATAAATAACAATCAAGAGGTAACGGTTAGTTCTGCGGAGGAAGGATTAATAATTGAAACGCTCTATGCAAATGGAAAATTAGAGCCTATTGAGCGAAAAAACTATTTTGCTACTCTTAGTGGACAAGTGGAGGAGCTACTAGTAAGTAAAGGTGATATGATCGAAGTCGGACAAGTATTATTGCGCATGAATATTGAGCAATATGAGGAACAGATTAAGCTTGAGATGGTTAATCAACAAATTATTGTTGCACAGCGAACGCAGGTAGAAGAGGAATATAAGCAACGATTCAAGGAGCAAAAAAGAATAGATCCTGAGGGGTATATTGCGCCATTAGATGTGGCTCAATTTGATTTGCAAGTGGAACGTAGTCAACTGCTTATTGATTCCTATAACAAACAGATTGCACAACGTGAGGTAGTTGCTACTTCTGCAGGACTAGTGAGTGAGTTACATGTTCAGCAAGGAGAATACATTGTTCAAGGTAGTCCGCTACTTTTAGTTGAGGATGTATCTTCCTATCAAGTAAAGGCTTATATTAGCGAGATAGAAGCTAATAAGGTGAGCGAAGGGATGGAGGTTTCTATTCTTGGTGATTCATTCTCTCAAATCTATGATGGACAGATTCAATATATATCCGCGTTTGCAACGATGCAAGGTAGTAGTACTGATGCATCTGTAGAGATGCTTATCACACTTGATGGCGAGCAGCTTGGCTTACGATCAGGTTATAACGCTACCGTCGAAATCTCATTGGACGATGAGCCGAGATTACTGGTACCTATCGAGGCTGTATTCTATCAACTGGACCAAGCTTATATTTATCAGGTAATAGAGGGTATAGCGAATCAAGTTGCTGTAACAACAGGTAAAGAGAATGATACGCATATCGAAATAACAACTGGAATTCAAGAAGGTGATGTTATTGTAATTGAAGGAATGACCTCTCTGAAAGATGGCATTAAGGTGACTGTAAAATGATTGTAATGCGGGATATACATAAAGTTTATCGTAATGAATCAGTTGAAGTAACTGCACTCAATAACGTCTCACTGCATGTTCCAGCTGGTGAATATATTGCAATTATGGGTTCATCAGGCTCAGGGAAATCCACATTAATGAATATGATTGGATGTCTAGATGCACCGTCTTCTGGTGAGTATATATTGGATGGTGAGAAGGTCGACTCCCTATCACAATCACAATTAGCAAAGCTACGAAATGAAAAAATAGGCTTCGTATTTCAAAGTTTCAATTTACTTGGTAGACAATCGATCTTGCATAATGTAGAGCTGCCGATGATGTATGCTGGAATTGATAAAGCCAAGCGACGTGAACGCGCATTATATTTATTAGAAAAGGTCGGATTACAAAACCGTATAAAGCATCGTCCAAGTGAATTGTCAGGTGGTCAACGTCAGAGAGTTGCTATTGCAAGAGCGTTAACGATGAATGCTCCAGTTCTTCTAGCAGATGAACCGACAGGTAATCTTGATACGAAGTCATCTATTGATGTAATGGATTTATTTGCTCAAATACATGCAGAAGGTACAACAATTGTATTAGTAACTCATGAAAAGAACATTGCTGATCATGCGGAGCGGGTATTGTGGTTTGAAGATGGACAACTGAAGAAAGATACGAAAAATGGTGATCTTCAATGAATATATGGGAAACGATTCGATTAGCATTCGATAATGTGAGAGTCAATAAGCTTCGCTCATTATTAACAATGATTGGTATTGTTTTTGGTGTTGCAGCGGTTGTTACCGTTGTATCAATCGGTCAAGCAGGACAAAAATCTGTGATGGATACAATGTCTAGCTATAAACCCGGTTACTTTCTAATATATCCCGATGCAACAGATACTTCCAACTATCCAAATGCCATGTTCCGGATAAATGATATTAAAGAAATAAACAAATTAAGTAGTATTAGTCATGCTGCAGTTTCACAATTTTATAATTTAGAAGGTAAAAATAAATTAGATAAAGTGAAATTTTCAGTCACTGCAACTACTGCAGATATTGTGAAAATGATAAATATGAATATGATAGCAGGTCGCTATCTTCAAGCACAAGAAGTCAGTACAAGGCAAAAGGTTATCGTTATTGATAAAGAGGCAGCAACAAAATTATTTGGCTCACCAGAACAAGCGATTCAAAGAAAGATAAATTTTGAACAAGGGCAATTCAAAGTTATTGGAGTTTATGATGCTAAGAAAAGCGTTCTTGGAAATATCGGAGGAGAACAATTTTTTGCGTATATTCCACTAGAGGCATTACCTACAGCTAATGATGGAACCAGTAGTCGATTTGACTACTTAGAAGTAACTGCCGCTGATCCAACTAATATAGAGAGGGCAATTAAGGATTTATCTAGTCTTATGGCAGAACGACATCACGTTCCATTATCGATATATCAGTCCGTTACTGCACAAGAGAATGAACAGATGATTACAAGTACGTTTGGAATTATTCAACTCATCATAGGTTCTATCGCAGCTATATCTCTAATTGTTGGTGGAATTGGTGTTATGAATATTATGCTCGTATCGGTTACCGAACGAACAAGAGAAATTGGAATACGTAAAGCTATCGGAGCGACACCGAATGCCATTCGTATTCAATTTCTTATTGAATCGATGCTGCTATCGTTCATCGGTGGAGTTGTTGGTATATTATTTGGTTTATTAGCATCTTATATCTATTCTATTGCTTCAGGATGGCCTTATGTTATTTCCATCAAGGCAATTGTTATTGCATTTGTATTCTCATCTAGTGTGGGTGTATTTTTTGGTTTCTACCCTGCCAATAAAGCTTCGAAATTACATCCTATTGAGGCTTTGCGCTACGAATAATGAGCAGCAACTTATTTATCTTGAAATGAAAATATGCAGAAAACAATAAAATCCTCCTACTTCACATTGAAAGTGATGTAGGAGGATTTATTTTTCGGAAAATAATATTTAGATAATAACCGGAATGTTCAAAGATGATTCAAGTTGTTGCTTGATGCTTGCCATTTGCTCCCCAGTTGGAGGACGAACATGGTCAAGCTCATAGTCTAATCCAAGACTTTGCCACTTGAATTTACCCATTTCATGATATGGTAATAGCTCGATCTTTTCTACAGTAGGCATACTAGCGACCATATGTGCAAGTGCATCAACATCATCTGGATCAGTTGTAATGCCTGGAAGAACAACATGTCTAATCCATAATTTTGTACCATAATCAGTTACATGACGAGCCATTCTTAAGATACGCTCATTAGATTGAGTTGTTAGTATCTTATGCTTCTGTTCATTCACTAATTTTAGATCAAGCAAGATTAGATCAAGAACATCTAATAATCTCGTTGAGTCGAGATGAGATGGCTCGCAAAATCCAGATGAATCCATCGTAATATGAAGCTGATGTCTCCGTTTTAATTCTCTACCTAGTGCTGCAAGAAAAGGAGCTTGTAGTGATGGTTCGCCACCTGAGAAAGTGACTCCGCCGCCAGAAGAACGATAATAAGCGAGATAAGGTTCGATTTCTGCAATGACTTCATCTACTGTCATCACTTTTCCAGTTGTCATATCCCATGTATCTGGATTATGACAGAACTGACAACGAAGTGCACAACCTTGCATGAAGAGTACGAACCTAATGCCAGGACCATCAACAGTTCCGAACGTTTCGAAGGAGTGAATACGTCCTTTCATATGACGATCATGTTCTATTTGTTTTGCTAGATCAGTCATTACATTTCTCCGTGGAACGTACGACTAATGACCTCAAGCTGTTGCTCCTTCGTCAGCTTAATAAAGTTAACTGCATAACCAGATACACGAACCGTTAGTTGAGGATACAGTTCTGGATGTTCCATTGCATCTTGCAATGTCTCCCGGTCAAATACGTTCACATTAAGATGATGTGCATTTTGATACATATAAGTGTCTAATAGTGAAGTTAAGTTGTTTTTCTGAGTAGCTTCATCTTTACCAAGTGCACGACCGACAATTGAGAATGTGTTAGAAATACCATCAAGTGAATCGTCATAGGGTAGTTTTGCAACACTTGTCAGAGATGCTAGTGCTCCTTTACGATCACGACCATGCATTGGGTTAGCACCTGGTGCGAATGGTTCACCTGCTTTACGGCCATCTGGTGTTGTACCAGTTTTCTTACCATATACAACATTAGAAGTAATCGTAAGCACAGACTGCGTCGTAATTGCATTGCGATAAGTTGGATGCTTTCTTAGTTTCTCCATAAAGCGATGAACAAGATCTACAGCTATTTGGTCAACGCGATCATCATTGTTACCGTATTGAGGATATTCGCCTTCCGTACGGAAATCAACAGCAATACCTTGCTCATTACGAATCGGATATACTTTAGCGAATTTAATAGCGCTTAAGCTATCTGTAACGACGGATAGACCAGCAATACCGCATGCCATCGTGCGTAGAATTTCGCGATCATGAAGCGCGAATTCTAATCTTTCATAGCTATATTTATCATGCATATAATGAATGACATTCAACGTATTAATGTATAGTCCTGCAAGCCAATCTAGTACATGATCATAGCGTTGCATGACTTCTTCATAATCAAGCACTTCGGATTGAATAGCTGGAAGTGCTGCAGAAACGATCGCGATGTTCATTTTCTCGTCAACGCCGCCGTTAATAGCATATAACAACGCTTTAGCTAAGTTAGCTCTTGCACCGAAAAATTGCATTTGCTTGCCGATTCGCATCGCAGATACACAGCAGGCAATGCCATAGTCATCGCCGAATTTTGGTCGCATGAGATCATCATTTTCATACTGAATGGAACTTGTTTCAATGGATACTTTTGCACAATATTTTTTGAATGCATCTGGTAGATCATTAGACCAAAGCACTGTTAAGTTCGGTTCAGGAGATGGCCCAAGCGTATACAATGTATGCAGTATACGATAAGAAGATTTCGTAACCATCGGAATACCTTCACTAGTAATTCCACCAATAGATTCTGTTACCCAAGTTGGGTCACCACTAAATAATTCATTGTAATCAGGTGTACGAAGGAATTTCACGATACGTAATTTCATAACGAAGTGATCCACAAGTTGTTGTGCTTCTTGCTCAGTTAATTTACCTTCTTGTAGATCACGTTCTATATAGATATCGACAAATGTAGAAACACGACCTAAGCTCATTGCAGCGCCATTTTGCTCTTTAATGGCAGCAAGATAAGCGAAGTATAACCATTGAATCGCTTCTTTTGCATTTTCCGCAGGACGAGAGATGTCATAGCCATAAGTGGCAGCCATTTCTTTCAACTCTTGAAGGGAACGAATTTGTTCAGAATGCTCTTCACGTTCACGAATTGTGTCTTCATTCATTGGTGCAGCATCTGTTAATGTTTTGTCTGCTAATTTACATTGAATAAGATGATCAACACCATACAATGCAACGCGACGATAATCACCAATGATACGACCACGACCATATGCATCTGGTAGTCCAGTAATAATACCTGTTTTACGAGCAAGTCTCATCTCAGGAGTATATGCATCAAATACACCTTGGTTATGCGTTTTACGAATAGTAGTGAACACATCGATAAGCTCTTGTGGAATTTCATATCCATAGGCTTTGCATGCATCTACGACCATCTTAATACCACCGAATGGTTGGACTGAACGTTTGAATGGAGCATCCGTTTGAACCCCAACGATTTGTTCAAGGTCTTGATCGATATATCCAGCTCCATGAGAAGTAATGGTAGATACTGTTGTTGTATCCACATCCCAAACGCCACCGCGTGCTATTTCTTCGCGAGATAGTTGACTAATTCGATCCCAAAGCTTGTTAGTGGCTTCAGTTGCAGGAGCTAAAAACTGCTCATTACCTAGATAGGATGTCATATTGCGCACGATGAAATCTCTCACATCGATACCAATTGTCCATTGTCCCTCTTCAAAGTTACGCCATGCTACTACATTACCTGATACTGTGTCTAATGTGCTCATTATTAATTCCTCCTAGTCATGTTGCTGCTGAAGTATAATTATAGAAATTCACCATAGAAAGCTTGACGGTATAGTTGAGAAAGCTCAGATACTAATGGGAGTCTTGGATTATAATTCGTGTACTGATCCTCGAATGCTCGCTCGGCAAGATATTCAACTTTTGAGTCAAATGAAACTGCTGAGATGCCACATTGCTCGAAGCTTTCAGGTATACCAAGTGAACGATTAAGCTGCCTAACACATAGAATTAAACTATTCACACCTTCTGTTGTAGAATGTGCAGGTAATCCAGCTAACCGAGCGATTTCTGCATAACGTACATCAGCTTGGAAATGCTTATAGTTTGAGAAATTTTGAAACTTGGTTGGCCGAGAAGCATTGTAACGAATAATATGAGGCAACAGAATCGCATTGACTCGACCATGCGGCAATTGAAATTCCGCACTGAATTTATGAGATAGGCTATGACATATACCAAGAAATGCATTAGAAAATGCCATCCCTGCAATGGTTGATGCGTTATGCATTTTTTCACGTGCAACTGGATCTGCTATAGCATGCGATTTTTCTAGATTCTCAATGACTAATTGAATAGCCTTAATAGCTAGACCATCGCTAAAATCATTCGCCATGATGGAAACATAAGCTTCTATAGCATGAGTCAAAACATCCATACCGGTATCTCCAATTACTTTTGGTGAGAGAGAAGCGGTATATTCTGAATCGATAATTGCTACATCAGGTGTTAATTCATAATCTGCTAACGGATATTTGGAATGACCTTTGCTCACATCTGTAATCGTAGCAAAAGATGTTACTTCAGATCCGGTACCTGATGTTGTCGGAATAGCGACTAGCTTAGCTCGCTTACCAAGATGTGGATATTTGTATACTCGATTACGAATATTCATAAATTTCATTTTGATCGTGTCAAAGTTTGTTTCAGGGCTTTCATAGAATAACCACATCGCTTTGGCTGCATCGATAGCAGAACCACCACCAAGCGCGATAATACAATCTGGTTGAAAAGCGTTCATGCGATCAGTACCTTGCATTACGATATCTATCGTAGGCTCGTGTTCTACTTCGGTAAAAATCTCTATCTGCACAGGATCACTACGTTTGCGTAGGAAGTATTGGACTTTATCTACATACCCTAGCTCTTCCATACGCTGATCGGTGATGATGATGATCCGATGAATATCAGGCATTTTCGTCAAATACTGTGTAGCGCCAGCTGAGAAATACAACTTAGGTGGTATTTTGAACCATTGCATATCTACATTTCGATTAGAGACATGTTTAAGGTGAAGTAGCTCACTATTCATTCGCTGATGATTTGTTGATGATTGATAACCAAATGATGCGAATGGCAACTGTTCACGATCTTGATTACTCATTGCTGCTTGAATCGATGGTGCATTGACGATGACCCGATTACTAGATAAACGCTGACTGAATTTCTGAATGATTTGCTCATTATGGCTATGAATGATAGCCGAATGTTTACCATGTGCTAATGCAATAAGTTGCTGAGATAACGTAATTGCCATGTCAGCATCTTCTACAATGTACAGTGCTAGAATCGGACAAGCTTTTACTCCTGAAAAAGGGAATGATGCACCAACAAATTGTTGTGGAACAATGATTAGTTTCGTATCCTCAGGTATGTCTAACTCAGCGGCATGGGCAATTTCTATTGCTGATTTGCCGATATAATTATTATTGAGATTACCTTGCTCGCTATAGATGTGATTCATTAGCTTAGTACTTTCGTCTAAGTCAATGAAGTGACATCCTAACACTTTCATCATACGTACCACTTGATTATATATATGTTGATCTACTAATAGTGCTTGCTCAGAGGTGAACATCATACTATTGTCAAAATTTTTAGATAATATTAGATCTGTAATAGCCTGTTTCAAATCTGCAGAACGTTCAATATAGCAAGGAACGTTTCCATAAGAGACACTTAATGTTGATTTTCCTAGTTGTTTAGCCGTTTTCAATAATAGATCATCCCCATTGGAAATAACTAATGCAACATCTTCGTGGGACATTAATTCTAGTGTAGCTGCATGAGTGGATTGATCAACCCATTGAATGCAAAATGCTGGAGCCCCAGTGAGGATTGCTGCATCGCGAACACTTTGAACAGCTTCAATGCCACAATGAGTCACTTCTTTTTGGAAAACAAAGATAATCGGATTACGCGTTTTCACCGCAACTAAACATTGAAACAATGTAGTAGCAACAGGTGAGACTTCGGTAATTAAGGAAACAATTGTACCGATTGGCTCAGCAATTACTTTGTATTGCTCATACTGATTGTTCTCGATTTCTCCAACCGTTTTCATATATTTCAATTGATGATAAATGCTCTCCGTGGCATTCATATTCTTCATAATTTTATCTTCGAATACACCACGGTTGGTCTCGTCAAGCTCAAGCTTTGCAAGTTCCATATGTCGATTTATTCCTGCAAGTGCCATACGTTGAACAATTTCATCGATATGTTCTTGGCCCATCGTACTAAATTGCTGGGCAGCTATGCCTGCGCGCTCAATACATAGTTGAATATGCAGATCATCTTTATTGAAATGTTGGAGTTTCGACTCTCTTACTGCCATAGCTGATCACTCCTTAAACTTTTCGTACTTCTTAACCCTTATAACGAGGATAATAATTACATTGTAGAGTAGATAAGAGTGAAACGATGTGCTAAAAATCACAAAGTTCATGATGAATCGTTACGATTGTGTAGCAAAGAATTATCGTTATACACAGGTGCAAACTCAATAATAGGACAGGGAAATATAACGAAAAATCCCCATACAGTCAACAGTGTTAGGTTCAACAAATCTGGACGCTAACTCACTATCTACGATAAGGGGATTATTTGTATATAATTTATAATCTGCATATTTCTTTCGGACAAGTTGGACAGATCGGACAACCTGCCATTTCTTTCAAAGCTTCAATATCTGTAACTTTTAGGTAACCAGTTCCTTCACTAATGACGATACCATCTTTTTTCATAGAAGCTAACAAGCGATTAATACCTTCTCTAGTTGTTCCCACTAACTCTGCCAGCTCATTGTTTGTTAATTTAATATCAATATGAATGTGATTAGCATCCTTTTCACCAAAGCTATTGCATAGACGGATAAGTGTAGATGCAAGTGCACCAGTTTTTCCACCCATTAGTAAATCTCTTAACTTGGATTCGGTCTTGCGTTGGATAAGACCCATCCACATCGCATAACGATAAGCAAAATCACCGTATTTGACCATAAGCATCTCAAGTTGCAATCTAGGGATAATCCCTACTTCTACTTGATCAATCGTTTCCGCAGTATAACGATGGGTTGTATCCCAAGCATCAATGTCGGCGATCATATCATCAGGTTGTAGAATAGAAAGTAGAAGATCTTTGCCATCAGAAGTAGACTTACGCAGTTTAATGCGACCTTTCAAAATCCAATACACTGCATTCGCTTCGTCACCTTCCCAGAATAGGTGTGTGCCGGCAGAGTATTTTTTGGTATGCATAACTGAAGCAAGAATATCGAGTTGCTCTTCGGTAAACACTGTGCTTAGAGAACCAGGTCTATGATTGCTGCTCGGTCTTTTTACTTTAGTTGCCTCTATATCGTAATAAATACTCATCTAAGCTTCATCCTTTCTGGTGCGGTTTATATATCTATACTATACGTTGTTATGATCATACTTAATATCGGGGAATCCCCTACATCTGTTTAAGGTATCTCCCTAACATACATATGAACACTAGCCTGTTAATATTAGGGTAAAGCAAATACTATTGGATTAACTAGTCAGAAAGGAGCAGGTTTATGACTCCAACTCAAATTTTTGTGGAAGAACAACTACAACAATTGTTAATGCGCACACAAAGTGATCTAACCGCTATTGGAGTTTTAGATCGGGCAACTAGAAAGATCCAATGGTATTCCGTGTATGGCAGTGTAAGTAATCGTACGCAGCGCATTAGACAACAGATTAATATTGGTCTAACGGGTGAAGTACTCCGTACTGGACGGTTCTTACAAACACGTGCTACCAAGCAGGAACTATTTGATTTGGGCGAATCTATTATGATGACAGAGAAGCTTCTCCATGCAGCAGCATGGCCAATCATATTTAACGACCTGCAAATATACGGTACTATATTTATAGGTAAACGTAATGAAGGAAACTATAACACTCAGCAGATTGAAGCGGGAACAGAGATTGTACATGATCTTGCTAATTTCTGCGCTCAATACTTTATATAATAGTAACTATAAAGCCTAATCGCTTACTGTCCCTTATAGAAAACTACGGAATTCTTACATTTTGCTGTTAACATTCTCGTTTACAGTTATAATAAATGTAGATAATGCCGTGATGAAAGGGTTGTAGAGATGATTAGGCTTCTTATATGCGATGATCACGCAGTTGTTCGATCAGGTCTATCGATGCTATTACATGGTCGTTATGACATAGAGGTTGTAGGTGAAGCATCTGAGGGTAATGAAGCAATTGCTCTCGCAAGTGAGCTTTTACCTAATGTTATACTTATGGATTTAAGTATGCCGCATGGTAAGGATGGAATGACCGCGTCTGCAGAACTGAAAAAGCTACTGCCGCAAGTGAATATTCTTATTTTGACGATGCATGATGATGAGCAATATTTGTTCCAAGCGATTAAGGTTGGGGCTTCTGGATATATACTTAAAAATGCCCCTCATGATGAACTAGTTAGTGCAATTCAAGCTGTAGCGAAAGGTGAAGCTTATCTTTATCCTTCAGCTACAAAGACGTTAATGAGCGAATTTATGAATCGCCAAAGTATAGGGACAACAGATGATACAGCTTATATGAATCTTTCTGAACGTGAGAAGGAAGTGTTAAGTTGGCTTGCTAAAGGGTATGCGAACAAAGAAATAGCTCAAAATTTATTTATCAGTGTGAAGACGGTTGAAGCTCATAAAAGTAACATTATGGAGAAGCTTAGCTTGAAAACTAGACCAGAGTTGATTAAATTCGCTTTGCAAAAGGGGCTGCTACAATTTGATGAAGATGAGCAATAATCGAAACCGTCGGCAATACTTTGAACATATAGATGTACTCCTTTCTCGCTTAGAAGAAGTGATGGAAGATCAAGAATTGTTTGAACGTACAAAGAAATCATTAGCTGAATTAATTGATGTGCAATTTGCATTAGGTGTATCTTCGATCGTTGCAATTACAGATGTGCGTGGCAAAATACAATACGTTAATGATAAGTTCGTAGAAATATCGAAATACTCGGAAAAAGAACTAATCGGTCGAGATCATCGTATTATTAATTCTGGTCATCATCCGAAAGCTTTTTTCAAAGAGTTATGGAGTACGATTGCTCGAGGAGAAGTATGGACAGGTGAGATTAAGAATCGTGCGAAAGACGGTACATACTATTGGGTAAATACGACGATTGTTCCATTTCTAGATGAATTTGATCAGCCATACCAATACTTAGCGATTCGTAATGAAGTAACTAAGCTTAAGGATGCACAAAAAGATCTTAAAGATATGATGGTAAAAGTGATGGAAGTTCAAGAGGAAGAGCGCAAACGAATTTCTAGAGAATTGCATGATGGTATCGGGCAGAGTCTATTTTCCTTCATGATTCAAATCGATAGAATGTTAGCGGACCATGAACAATTAACGGAACTTCAGCAACTGAGAGCTAATGTAGCTTCGATGATGCAAGATGTTCGTAGTATGGCATGGCAACTGCGTCCCTCTGTTCTTGATGATCTCGGTGTTGAACCAGCAATTAAAACCTATTTGGACAACTACACCGAACATTTTGGAATTAAAGTTCAATTAGTTGGTCGGTTGAAGCAGCGTATGACTTCTATGAAGGAAACGGTTATTTACCGAATTATTCAAGAGGGCTTAACTAACATTGCGAAATACGCAGATGTTGATGAGGCGGTCGTCTCTTTTGAAGATAAAAGTGAGCAAGTCTTAATTACCATTAGTGATCAAGGCGTAGGTTTCAATTATGCTGAGCTGGAGCGTACTGGAGTAGGTTTATTCAGTATGGAGGAGCGTGCCAACAGTGTTGGAGGTACACTTCTAGTATCTTCTGAATCAGGAAAAGGGACGCGAATAACACTTGCTATGCCGAAATAATTTCATCAATTATTAATGAAAAAACGACTATTATTAGGGATTCTCCTAAGCATGGTCGTTTTTGTGTAATCCTATCAAATATCTACGAGCGCATACTATACGAATCTACGTTAAATATTCTACAGAAAATATTACTAATTTATGGTATGAATCGGAGTATAATCATCACAAAGTCGTTAATACTACGAAATAGGATCATGAAAGAGGTCATAACCTACCGACTTTCATAATCTTTTTTTCTTCTTCTCTATGGCGTGTATCCTTCGGTTGGGGTATGCGCCTGTTTTAATTAGACGTTATCATTTTTTCTATTGTTACGTACTCTTACTCTAATGAAATCAATTAGCTGTCCAAGTATCGCCCAAAAAGCTATATGAAGTAAATAAAGAATGGGTCTGAACCAAACAGTAGTATCTGGATTTGTATTGATTTTTGTTAACCAGTTTTCAAAAAACCAGCTTATTGGATTTGTTATAAAAATGATCAGGTTATAATCATCACTTCCTGAAAAATTAAAAAAGCATATCAAAAATGAAAGTATAATAAACCAAAACGAAAACCTTTTTATAATCGTCACCATTGACCAACTCCAATGTTAGATTAATAGCACAAATACTTTAGATAATGGTAACATCACCCTTGTTTTTTTACCGATGAAATCCCCTCAAAAAATAATGTGAATTATTTCACTATATTTGTGATTTTAATCACATACTCGCATAAAGTACCATCGTATACTAAGGGCATAAAGAAACAAGGAGTGATTGATATGTTAAAGTTTTGGAGAGAAAATAAAATCGCAGCCGCTATAGTGGCAATAGTAAGGATCGTATTGGGATACCAATGGATTACAAGTAGCTGGGGCAAAATATCTGGCGGAGAATTCACTGCAGCAGGATATCTACAAAACGTGGTAACGAATCCAGTTGCAAAAGGTGATGAAGTGCTATATCCCGTATATAACGCATTTATCGAGCATGTTGCATTACCGAATGTAGGTATTATCGATTTCATTCTACCTTGGGGCGAGTTTCTTGTAGGTGTCGGATTAGTTCTTGGTGTTCTAACTTTACCAGCCGCATTCTTTGGTCTACTAATGAACTTCATGTTCATGTTCGCTGGAACAGTTAGTACTAACCCTTATATGATTCTTCTTGGATTTATCGTAATGCTAGCTGCTGGTAACGCAGGTAAATTCGGTGGTGACTTCTTCGTACTTCCATGGTTGAAACAAAATGTTGGTGTTAAACTGGCAACACGCTTCAAAAAAGGTTAAAATAGCTTAAAACAACATGAAAGGGGTTATTTTGAATAATGGCGCTTCGAGAATGTATATTTCACTTCAAATTTATTGAAGGTCAAGATACGAAAATGCTTAGAGCACTAATCTTCCTTCCCGACGATCGTAACCCTAGTATTAAAGATTTCATTGCAGCATTCGCTCAGTTAGGGTATCATGTTCAGCTTGAAAATGAGCAAGAGCTTATATTTGCCCCAACAAGTGCTAACGAAACTTATAAACTTGATATTACAAAAATCGAGATTAAGGGTGGAGATGATTCTCCACAGCATGATGGAGAACTGAAATCAATTATTGAACATCTCCGCGGAGGCAGATGGTAGTAATTTCGAACAATAGGATAATAAAAAGCGTAGTCTAACGAACAATAGACTACGCTTTTTCTATGTGCACTTAACATACAACTACTTTAAATCCCTTTAATTTACATTACTTATATATTTTCATAATACTCTCTTAACGTTTGTTTTGGATAATAAGGAAGTAATGAAT
Organism: Candidatus Pristimantibacillus lignocellulolyticus; assembly: GCA_023639215.1. Lineage (NCBI taxonomy): Bacteria > Bacillati > Bacillota > Bacilli > Caryophanales > Paenibacillaceae > Pristimantibacillus (SeqCode) > Pristimantibacillus lignocellulolyticus (SeqCode). The sequence continues at coordinate 151,145 of CP097899.1, read as the reverse complement.
TGGTTAGGAACATACAAATGGAGGGATTAATTTGAAAAAGAAAGTTATTAAAGCAGTGCTAGCAAGCTGCCTCGTATTCTCTACTTTATCCATTCATCCAGTTCTAGCAGTAGACAACCAAACATCTGCAAGTGCAAAGTCAAAAAATCTTATCGTATTAATTGGAGATGGGATGGGACCTGCACAAGTATCAGCAGCTCGAAATTATTTGATGTACAACAAGAATATCAATCATTTAACGCTTGATAGCATATATGTTGGTCAAGCCACTACATACGCAGACCGTGGTGAAGATGGTGGCACAATTGTATCTGGTGTCGTAACTGATTCTGCTTCAGCTGGAACTGCATTTGCAACAGGTAACAAAACCTATAATGCTGGAATTAGTGTTTCTAACGAAGATGTATCAAAACCATTCGCTTCTATTATCGAAGCAGCAGAAGTAGCCGGCAAAGCTACGGGACTTGTAACGACAGCTCGTATTACACACGCAACACCAGCGGTATATGCTTCACATGTTCGTAGTCGTGATAATGAGTCTGCTATTGCATCACAATATTTAGAAAGTGGTGTAGATGTGTTGTTCGGTGGTGGTAGCTCATTCTTCCTAAGTAAAGCTGACGGCGGTAAGCGAACAGACAAAAGTATCATTACTGATTTTGAAGCAAAGGGCTATTCCTATATAGATAACGCTTCGGAACTTCAATCATTAACAGCAACTAGTGGTAAAGCACTAGGTTTGTTCAGTAGCTCTCATATTCCTTATGTGCTAGATCGGACAGCTGAAATACCAACACTTGCTCAAATGACGACAAAAGCACTCAGCATTCTAGAGCAAGATGAAGATGGTTTTACCATAATGATTGAAGGAGGTCGTATTGACCATGCGTCGCATGCGAATGACTTCCCTTCAACTGTACAGGAAGTTCTTGATTTCGATGCAGCTGTAAAAGTAGCACTAGACTATGCCAAAAAAGATGGCAATACTTCAGTAGTAATTACAGCTGACCATGAGACGGGTGGTTTATCATTATCTCGCGATAATATTTATGAGATGAATCTAGATCTATGGGATAAGCAAGTTCATTCATCAGAGTATATGGTTAGTAAACTTAATGCTGCTGTAACTATTGATGATATCAAAAAGATTGTGAAAGCAAATACTTGGATTACTGATCTTACTGATGAGGAAGCGAAAATCATTCTTGCAGGAGATGGCTCTTCCTATGGAAGAGAAGGTGGGTATAACCAAGTAATTAGCAAAAGATTGCTAGTTGGTTGGAGCGGTCATGGTCATTCTGCAGTAGATGTTGGGGTATGGGCATATGGTCCAATCGTTGAACAAGTGAGTGGTCAGATCGATAATACGCAAATCGCGAAAGCTTCCGCGCAAATTATTGAGGTTGATCTTACGACTACATCTGCAACGATGCAAGCGAAATATTTATATCCTAAGTTCAAGATTACACGTGATAATGAAGTTTTATATCCAGCTAAAGCTCTTGCTGAGGCACTTGGTGCAAAAGTTGAATGGAATGCTGCTGCTCACTTAATTACTATTACAAGTGGTGCTAATGTTATGAAAGTAGAAACTAACAAACTTGAGGTTAATCTTAACGGCACTAATACAGGACTACGAGGTCATCTCGACAATGGTAAGCTATACTTGTCTCTAGCTTCATTTAATAAACTTACAGGTAAAAATATGACTTGGGACTCTTTATCTGAGCGTATTGTGAAGTAATGACTTGTAACACAAGTAATAATGATGGACAGGGGAGCATTGCTCTCCTGTCCATTTTCACAACAGAAAGGAGTGTTACATCGTAATGGAAAACATGATCGTAGTTAAAGGGCTAGAAAAATCATATAAGGTGCATCAGCGAGCACTTCCGATTATTAATATTTCTTCATGGTCTGTGAAAAAAGGTGAGCGAATAGCACTTCTTGGACCGAGTGGCAGTGGGAAAAGTACCTTGCTTCATATTGTTGGTGGTATTTTAACTGTTGATTGTGGAGCTGTTGAAGTTGCAGGAGAACTTATTAGCGAGATGAATGAAGCGCAAAGGGATCGATTTCGTGCCAATAAGTTAGGCTATGTTTTTCAAGATTTTTATTTGATCCCTTCACTCACTGCGCAGCAGAATGTTGAGCTTGTAATGGAACGTAAATTAACTAAAGGTGAGCGTACTAAGCTGATTGATCAATGGTTTGAACGAGTAGGGCTTACAGGGAAGCAGAATCAGCGTCCTCATCAATTATCACGTGGGCAGCAACAACGCATAGCTATTATCCGTGCATTAATTAATGATCCTCTGCTTATTCTTGCGGATGAGCCGACAGGAAGTTTAGACTGGGAAACTGCAGCACTCATTATGAAATTGTTACTAGATATATGCGAAGAGAACAATACGACTCTGTTGACGGTGACGCATGACTTACATTTAGCGCAGTTGTATCCTACAACATTTCAAATGGACAATATTAATTTATGTATAGGGCATCAAGCACTCTCGGGGAAAGGGTGAAACAGATGAATGGTTGGAAATATATATGTAACAATTTGCGATATCGCTCTTTTTTGTCTGCATTAACTGTATTTGCTGTCATGATTACAGTAGCATTATTCGTTCTTCTACTCATGAGCAAGGATAGTGTAGAGCATGGTGCGCAAAAAGGATATGGTCCGTTTGAGCTAGTCATTGGAGCTGATGGAAGTGATTCACAGCTCATACTTAATACTTTTTACCGTGTAGGAGTGCCAACAGGAAATATTCCACTAGAGCTACTTAGTATTATTGAAAAAAGTGAGTACACCGATGAAGCTTTTGGAATGACAACTGGCGATAATTATAATGGCTATCCGATTGTTGGGATTTCTCCTGCTTATTTTGCTACTAGATATGAAAATCGTCATCTGGAAGAAGGACATTTATATGCAGCGCTAGGTGAGGTTACTATTGGTTATGCAGTAGCGAAAGAGCTTGGTGTGCAAGTTGGAGATCAGTTCATTGGTGCACATGGATTAGTCGAACATGTTGATCTTGATCATGAAAGTCATGAACAAGATGTAGAAGATACACATAATAGTTTTCATTATAAAGTTGTAGGTATATTACCTAAGTTAAACACTGCTGATGATAGAACCGTATTTACCAGGTTGGAAAATGCTTGGGCCATTCATAATGATGAAGATAGCACCAAAGAAATAACTTCAATTATAGTTAAACCGGCATCGTTAGTCGGTATTCAATCAATGAAACAACAAATCGATGCTATGGATAATGTGCAAGCTGTCTATTCAAGTAAAGCAGTGGCTGATGTATTAAATGTAGTCGATACAGGTTCTCAATTACTCATGATTGTCATGTCTATTTGCGTATTACTAGCGATGGCAGCGCTACTCCTTGCATTAACAGCATCCATTCAAGAGCGTAAGCGTGATGTAGGATTGCTTCGCTTAATTGGTAAGTCTAAAGTATATATATTAAGTACTCTTATAGCAGAAGGACTCGCTTTAGCAGTAATAGGTTTAGTAGCAGGAATTGTACTGGGTCATATTGCAGGAGCTGTCATAAGTGATTCATTATTCATTCAAACGGGCGTTCAATTGCAAGCGTTCCAGATCGCTACGTACGAGTGGCTTCTAGTTGTAGTAACTTTATCACTTGCTATACTCGCATCATTAGGACCTACGTTGAAAGTTTATCGCACTGATGCATTAACATTGTTTCGCAATTAAAGGAGGGGTAGTATTGATGCATCATCAAATGAAAAACATTAAAACGAGTGGATGTATACTTGTTATATTATTTATGCTTGCAGGTTGCGGTGAGCAGAAGTCAAATGAGCAAGTGGGCTCTTTTAGCGAAGGAGTTACGCTTACCGCTGAATCAGTAGACTCAACATCTACGTTAGCAACTGCACCAACACTTTCTAACGACAATAGTAAAAAGGATATCGTCTCATATGAACAGATGGAGCTTCAGACCGAAAGTACTGATATTCATTCTGACCAGTCTGTTTTACCTACACCCCAAGTGAGCAAGGAAGATAAATCTAAGCAATCAACTCCAACATTAATTCCCCCAACTATACCAACAGAGCAAGTTTCAACACAACAACAAGAACAAAAACAAGATAAACAAGAGCAAAAAGTAAAAGAACAAAAAGACCAACAATCAACGTCAACACAAGCAATAACAATTAATCAATCTAGTAACAATGAAGAGTCGATACTAACACCGACAAAGAAATCCCCTATAGAGCAGGTTAAACCTACAAGTGTTCCGAATAAAGAGACAACGAAAAGCAAGTATCAATCTATTAGTTGGAATGGCTTCTTTGATAACGAAGAACAGAATACTCCTTCAGATGACTTTTGGGATCTCTCTGAAGCGAAATCAACCGTTCAAATTAAAGGGTTTATGGGGGAGATACTCTCTTTAGATAAAAACTGGTTTTTGCTTATACCAGAGCCTGGTGCTGAATGTCCCTTTGATAATGGGGATGAAACCTATTGGAATAAAATAATGATCGTCTATGTTGAGGACAAAGCGAAGCTACGCTATACATCCAAGCCACTTCAAATTACTGGCCGACTAGATGTAGGCGTTAAAGTGGATGAGTCTGGTTACAAAACAATGTTCCGACTATACGATGCGAAGTTTGAAGAAATTAAAGAGTAACATTATTTTAATATTGGATAGATGATATGATGGTATTGGAAAGTTGATTTTTTTAGATGGTTTGATCTATTATGGAGTGGACACCTCCTCTGTATTATAGTGACGGTTCAATACTCTCACTATGCTAAACGGAGTGGTGTCTTTCTATTATGTAACTTGCTATAAGAAAAGGAGTTATACGATGTACTCGATTATGATTGTTGAGGACGATCCGAAAATTGCACAAGTATTAAAGTTGAAGTTAGAGCAATATAGCTATGAAGCAATAATTGCACACGATTTGAAAAATATTATGGAACAATTTGAGCAAATAAAACCGCATATGCTGTTATTAGATATTAATTTACCATATTTCGATGGTTTCTATTGGTGTAGGCAAGTACGTAAAAATTACAATATACCGATTATATTCATCTCCGCAAGAGATGGTGAAATGGATCAAGTTATGGCTATAGAAAATGGTGGAGATGATTATATTACGAAGCCTGTACAACTTGAACTACTAGTTGCCAAAGTAAGAAGTCAATTGCGCAGAGCATATGGAGAATATGCGATTAATCCGATAAGTTCATCCGTAATGGATGAAGGTTTGCTCTCGGATAATGATGGAGAGATCGGGAAAATTGAAATAGAGGGCATGACGCTGTGGCTTTCACGTAATGAACTAAGCTATAAACAAAAACTAGTTGATTTAACGAAAAATGAATTGCTACTTGCTGAATGTTTTTTTACGTATTACGGTGAAGTTGTGACCCGAGACCAGTTGTTGGAATCCTTATGGGATGATATTCAGTTCGTAGATGACAACACGCTAACAGTCAATATGACGAGATTGCGTAAAAAGTTTGCTGAATTGGGGTTACCTTCTGTTATCGAGACGATTCGCGGACAGGGTTATAAACTGAAGCTTGTGTAACTCTACAATGTATAATGTACATACACAAGAAAACATAGTGCGAAAAGCCTTCAATTGAAGGTGGAATGGAGTATTACGATATGAAAAGAAAATTCCCAATGTTACGCATGTATATATCTGATCAAAAATATTATATATTCATTTATTATGTTGCATGCGTATTAGGTGCAGCATTATTTATATTGGAATGGAAAAGAACGAGTGGAACTATTGATCTCGGAACTATGAGTTACTTTATTATATTCACTACAATTATATTGCTATGTTGGCTATTTATTAATTACTTCAGAATTAAGCCATACTATGAATCATTATCTAAAGCATTAATAGCTGAAGATCCTCTCTATGCGGTTCAGTTGTTGCAGGATGCACGCACAAGTGAACAACGGCATATGAAGCAACTACTTCTTAATCAGCAATCGATGTACATGGAGCAATTAGATATTTTGCGTAGGAAGCAAGAAATTCAATATCATTTTACATTGCAATGGGTTCATCAGATGAAAACACCTGTGTCAGTCATAGATATGTTAATGCAACAAGCTCAAGATGGAGTTAAACATAAAGCGCCTATGCACTTGCAAGAGCAAGCAGAGTTATTTACAAGCATTCAAGAGGAATCCAATAGGTTGGAATCTGGACTTGAGATGATGCTTCATTCGGCAAGAGTAGACAAGCTTGAACTTGATCTTTCTATTCGATCAGTTCCATTGCATGAAGTAACACGAGATATTATCAATCGTTACAAACGAATTTGTATTCAATACAATATCTATCCTCGGATTGTTGGGGAAGCGACTGCATCAACAGATCAGAAATGGTTCAGTTTTGTTATGCATCAGATCATTAGTAATGCGTTGAAATATAGCAAACCAGTTGCAGGAAATAAGACATTAACTATACAGTTTGAACAGACAAAGTATCTCACAACGGTAAAAGTAATTGATCAAGGCATTGGCATTGCAGTAAGCGATATTCGCCGTGTGTTCCAGCCATTTTTCACGGGCGAAAACGGTAGAACGTTCGGTGAGTCCACCGGTATGGGACTTTATCTAGCGCAAGAGGTTTGTCAGCGACTAGGACATAAACTTACTGTCGAATCGGAGTTAGGAGAAGGAGCAACATTCATCATAACGATTCAATCGACAGGCATTCATCAGCTGTAGTTGTTGGTAAGAGAGTACATACAGGCTTTCGTTGGAGGTCATATTCGATGTCGATTATGCTACGAATCTTTTTCTTCTTATTCGTCTTCGAATAACTTTCAAAGCAAACGCAACTTGTTACGAGCGGTCATTTTGAACAACATATTCAATGAAAGTTCAAAATGATCGGCTGTCAGCACCAAGAAGATGCCCTTCAGCGGAAACGAGTAGCACAGCGTACGTTATTGGTACGCGAGCACACACAGGCTTTCGATGGAGGTCATATTCGATGTCGATTATGCTACATTAGCATAACCATCGTGATCACAGTTGTTCATTTTGAACAACATCTATTGAAGGTGACAAAGCTGTAAGGTTTGCTTTGCGAAGTGAAAGGTTCTTCGATTACTCTCATCAGAACGCTCCATTATAATGAAAATATGAACAACAAATTTACGAAAACAATATCATTTATATAAAGGAGTTATTATGATGAGCGTATTGAAAACAAATGGCCTAAGTAAAGTATACGGTGGGAAAAACAATGTATTATATACTGCGCTGCAAGGACTTGATCTTGAAGTGGAACAAGGTGAATTTGTCGGGGTGATGGGACCCTCTGGTAGCGGTAAGACTACATTGTTGAATATTTTGGCTACCATTGATAAGGCGACAAGTGGTCAGTTAGAAATTAACGGGATTAACCCGTCGAAATTGAATGATCATCAGTTAGCTTTATTCAGACGCCGTGAGTTAGGTTTTGTCTTTCAAGATTTTAACTTATTAGATGCTTTAACTGTGAAAGAAAATATTATTCTCCCACTTGTAATGGAAGGATTAAAGGCGAAAGTTATCGAGGAGCGACTACGTCCACTTGTAAAAATGCTACAGATTGATGAATTACTTGAAAAGCGCACATATGAAATTTCAGGTGGTCAGAAGCAAAGAGCTGCAATTGCTAGAGCGATTATTCATGAGCCATCGTTGTTGTTAGCTGATGAACTTACAGGAAATCTAGATTCTAAGTCAGCGAAGGATGTTATGGATACATTGCAACAGATGAATTCGGATATGAATGCTACGATTTTAATGGTTACACATGATCCTTTCTCTGCAAGTTATTGCAAACGAATCATCTTTATTAAAGATGGTAAGCCATTTACAGAAATTTATCGTGGTTCTAATCGTCAAGTTTTCTTCCAACAAATTTTGGATACATTAAGTTTGCTAGGAGGCGATTTCGATGACGTTTCGTTCCCTCGCGCTTAAAAATGTAAAAGAAAATTGGCGTTCCTATAGTGCATTTTTTTTAAGTAGTGTTTTCTCAGTAGCTATATTCTATATATATATAGCTTTTATTCAACATCCAGATGTAACGAGTGGTTACATTGTAGCGGCTTCAAAGGTGAATACAGGTATGGAATTCTGCTTATACATTATTGCGTTGTTCAGTTTTATTTTCATTCTATATTCAAGTACATCATTTTTGAAAACTCGTAAAAAGGAATTCGGTCTATTCTCCTTATTTGGTATGACAAAGCGTCAGTTGCGAAAGCTAGTTTTTATTGAAAATATGGTGATTGGTGTACTTGCTACTGGAGTGGGGATTGCAGTTGGTATTCTTTGCAGCAAACTGTTCTTCCTTGCTCTAGGCTCACTATTACACTTGAAAGAAAATATAAGCTTTGCTGTTCCACTAAGCGCGGTATTAATTACAGTTGGTATATTCGTAGGTATTTTCTTTGTTATCACGTTATACGCGACACTTCGCCTTGGTAAAGGTCAAATAATTGACTTACTTCATGCCCATAAAAAGCCTAAAGGTGAATTGAAATATTCAATATGGCAAGTCGTAGTAGGATTTTTGTGTATTGTAGGGGGTTATGGTCTTGCTGCAACGATGACAATCGAGACATTTATTGTTGTTGCTTTACCGATACTAATTCTCGTAGTAGCAGGAACCTACTTCTTGTACTCACAACTTAGCATTGTATTTTTACAACTCTTGAAAAAAAATCGAAGTCTCTACTACAATAAATCGAATATGCTTATTATTGGGCAACTGGGCTATAAGATTAAAGATAATGCACGAATACTATTTACGATAACAATATTAAGTGCAGTAGTAATGACGGCAATGGGTACAATCTATATCATGCAACTAATGGGCAAAGAACAAGCATCTTACAGTTCTTCTTATTCAATTGCTTGGAGTGAACAGAAAAATGATAATAATCCAGTTACGACGGAAGCATATGTAACAGATGTTTTGGAGAAATCTAAGCATCGTATTGAAAAAAATGTAACGATTGAAGGGTTATTATTACGAAATTACTCTTTATCGTTTACCAATAATAGAGCAAATTACGGATCAGATGAAGAATCAGGTAGAGTGCTTGACGCGATACTTATTCCGCTATCTACTTATAATCAATATGCTTCTAAAGAGAATCAAATATCGGATCTTGCTGAAAATGAACTAGCTGCGGTGGATCTTTATTTAACCTATATAAAGGAACATAAAGCCAAACTAGTTGGTCAAATCAATGGTGAAACGATTGAGTATGAAATTACGAACATGACTGAAGAAACAATATTTAATAGTAAGGCCATTCAATATGGGGGTACGATTGTTGTCCCTGATGAACTCTATACGAAATGGAATCAACAAAGTGAGGATACGGATCGCATTGTGTTCCATGGGTTTGAAATTTCTAACTGGGAAAAAGCATTACCCGTCGTCGAACAGATTCAAGCGAATACGAATGGTACGAACGAGAGATTAGACATGAATAAAATTATTTACTATGCTGAATATTCTCAGTCAATGTCATTAACTATTTTTATCGGATTGTTTATTAGTTTACTGTTCTTTATCGCTGCAGGATCATTGATCTACTTTAAGTTATTTACTGAGCGTGATGAAGACATTGCTATGTTCAAGAGCTTAAGTAGAATAGGTGTTACGTATAAGGAAATGAGAAAAGTGGTCATTACTCAAATTGGGATCATATTCTTCTTGCCTTGTGTTGTAGGGATTTCCCACGCACTATTTGCGATGTTAGCTTTAGATGGAGTATTAGAATCATCAAATTGGTTATACTCATTTGTTGTATTTGGAATATATATCGCAATGCAAGGCATTTACTTCTTATTTGCAAGCAGAAGTTATTTAACAAGTATTCGAAAAGGTTCAATTACGGTTACTAATTAGGAGCCCGCTCCGAAAACAAATTACTGTTCCAATCGCCGTTGGCCTCGGATTTATCGTAATGGTAATAGTGGTATAAATCCGAGGACAAAAACGACCGCTATCGCTTTTTCACTAGCGATTTGTTTTCTCCGCTATATATGTAAGGGGAATTGTTTTTTGTCATCGCATATTATCTCAACGATTGACAAATTATGCTTTTTCGACGCTAACCGATATAGATTGTTGATCCATGTAAGTACTTAAGAAACAATAAAGGGTTCAACCCCATAAGATCAGAGGTTGAACCCGAAAGTTACATTGCCTTTAAATTTCCTACATTGTAACATAGCTTGGAAATAAAAAACAATAAACAAAATAGAAAAAATAGAAAAACGATAAATAAGGAGTAAGAGAGAGCTACAGAAAGAAAAAATGGTATTTTGTAGAAAAATCGTTTGTTTTTGTGTGAATTTAGTTGAAAACGACGTTTGCAAACGCTTTTATTGTTACAGTATGATGTGGCTAAGACAAATAAAGAATAATTGCTAGATAAAATCTAAAGGCAATGTTACCTATTACGGGTACAACCTCGGCACTTAGTGCAAAGAGGGTTGTGCCCTTTTTGTATTTGGACGAGGTAAAGTTTTTCCAACTTTATTTTAAGGAGAGATGGGTCATGCAAAAGAAGTTAAAAGAAAAATTATGGGGTACAGCTTTACTTTTTCTAGTATTAGCTATGATGGTAACTGCTTGTAGCAACAGTGGTAACAATCCACCAGTAAATCAAGGTGGTGGCAATGGTCAACCGAACAATGTAGAAAGTAATTCAAATGCAAACTCAGATGTTGATGAGGAGATTAAGCCAGAAGAAGGAGCAAAGCTAGTTGTATGGGAAGCGAGGGAGCAAATGCCTTACATGAAACAATTGGCGGAAGCATTTGAAGCAGAGTATGGCATTCCTGTAACACTTGAAGAGGTAGCAGGAGGCGATCAAGGTAGTCGTTTGGCAACGGATGGACCTTCCAAACTAGCGGGTGATGTGTTAACAATGCCACATGATCAAATTGGATTGGCAGTTAAGGCAGGTTTGCTACTACCTAACGATTTGTACGAGGAAGAAACACGTAATTCGATGGTTGATGCAGCAGTTAAGGCTTCTTCCTACGACGGTGTACTTTATGGATATCCGAAGTCAGTTGAGACCTATGCACTATTCTATAACAAGGATTTAGTGACAGACCCTCCTACGACATGGGAGGAGATTATTGCTTTTGCAAATACTTATAATGATCCAAAACAAAATAAGTATGCGATTATGTGGGAGTTTGTAGGTTATTACTCTTATCCATTCATTGGTAGCTTTGGAGGATATGTCTTTGGTAATGAGAATTCAGATATAACTGATATAGGGCTAAATAATGATGGGACAGTGGAAGGATTTAAGTTTTTACAAAGTCTAAAACCAATTCTGCCAATGAATGCAGGAGATGTTACTTACGATGTTAAGGCTCAATTATTCCAAGAAGGTAAGTTAGCGTTTAACATAGATGGGCCATGGTCAATAGCAGCTTTCAAAGATCAGGTTAATATTGGTGTAGTTCCACTTCCTAAAACTCCTGATGGTAATCCATCTACGTCATTCTCAGGAGTGAAGTCCTATTATGTCAACTCATATTCTGACTATCCTATAGCGGCTAGACTATTTGCGAATTTTGCAAGTAATAAAGAAAATCAATTGAAAAACTATGAGATGACAGGAGCAATTCCAGCAAATATTGAAGCGGGTGAGGATCCAGCAATTAAGAATGACCCAATTATTAGTGGATTCTTTGAGCAGTTCCAATACTCAATACCTATGCCCTCTGTATCTGAAATTAACGCTGTATGGGAGCCATTGAGAGCTGTATTTATTGCAGCATGGGATGATGAAAGCAAAGATGTGAAGCAATTGCTTGATCAAGCCGTTACAACGATAAAAACTGATATTGACTCGAAATAAAAATTAGGTGGTTGGTTTCATGCAGAAAAAAATGGGAGCTAGTATACTTTCAATTCTATTTATGGGCGTCGGACAGATTTACAATCGACAGTTCATAAAGGGATTATTGTTAATCGGCCTGCACACCGCTGCTCTTTATGGCATCCTATTTCACTTAATGGATTACTTGAAGGGGTTAATTACACTCGGAACTGAGCCTAGCCGTATGGCTAAGGTGGGGAAACTTACGCAATTAGTAGCAGGAGATCACTCCATTTTCATGATGATTGATGGACTTATTGCATTATGTGCATTGCTTGTTTTTCTTATAATATATGTTTTTAATGTTCGAGATGCTTACCTGGTCGGTTTGTTACGCGACCAGGGGCATACTCCTAATCATTTCATACACTCACTGCAAACAGTGAATCGAAAATATTTTGCTTACTTTATTTTATTTGTACCTGCCATTTCAGTTTTATTTTTAAGTATTCTTCCTATTATTTTTTCAATTCTGCTTGCTTTTACGAATTATGCAGATCCGATTTTACCCCCTGCTAATTTAGTCGATTGGGTTGGGTTTGACAATTTTGTTAAAATGATCAACTTGGACGTATGGAGTAAAACATTTGGAGGCGTGCTTAGTTGGACATTAATATGGGCGATAATTGCAACTTTGACGACGTATGTAGGTGGAGTATTTACAGCGGTCCTAATTCAACAACCTGTCATTCGCTTCAAAAAACTGTGGCGTACACTATTAATTGTTCCTTTTGCTATTCCAAGTATGATTTCATTACTCGTTATGCGTAATATGTTTAACAATCAGTTTGGACCCATAAACAATTATTTGAAGAACTTAGGACTCGAGGGTTTACCGTGGTTAACTGATCCATTTTGGGCTAAAGTTACCGTAATTATCTGTAATATGTGGCTTGGAATTCCGGTGACAATGATTTTAGCTATCGGCGTGTTAACTACAATTCCTCGTGATTTGTATGAAGCGGCAGAAGTAGACGGAGCAGGATCCTTACAAAAGTTTCGCTTAATTACATTACCAATGGTACTATTTGCTACTGCTCCTGTACTCATTATGCAATTTGCTGGTAATATTAACAGCTTTAACGTTATATTCTTACTTACGAATGGTGATCCTGTCAATGTTAATTATCAGTATGCAGGGCATACTGATTTGCTCGTTACGTGGTTATTCAAGCTAGCTCTTAATCAATCTCAATACAGCTTCGCATCTGTTATCGGTATCGTTATTTTCGTGCTGGTTGCTTCCTTTTCAATTTGGAGTTATAGAAGAACCAAATCGTATAAAGAGGAGGATATGCTATCATGAGAACAATGGCATCGATCAGGGCAAAGGCAGGTTTAAGTTATATACTGCTTATACTAATGAGTGTAATTAGTTTATTTCCAGCTTTTTGGATTGTGATGTCTTCGTTAAAGACTGGAAACAGCTTATTTAGCGATACATTGATTCCTCGAGAAATGACCTTAGAGCACTACAGAAATTTATTCAGTAACACAAGCTATCCTCTTTGGTTTATGAATACTTTTAAAATAGCGATAATGTCTACGTTCCTTGGCACGTTATTGCTACTTATCTCAGCATATACGATCTCAAGATATCGCTTTAAGGGCAGAAAGATCGCACTTACAACGATGCTTGTACTGCAAATGTTTCCTGGTTTTATGGCAATGATCGCGATATATGTGTTGCTTAATACGATGGGATTGCTCAATTCACATGGGGCGCTAGTTCTTGTATATAGCAGTGGTGCCATTATTACTAATATGTTTGTCGCTAAAGGTTTTTTTGATACTATTCCAAAAAGTATTGAGGATGCTGCAAGGATTGATGGGGCAGGACATCTAAAAATGTTTGTAACTATTATGATTCCTTTATCTAAGCCAATGCTAACCTATGCGAGTCTAATGATTTTTAATGGTTGCTTTGTCGATTTTATATTTGCAGATCTCATCTTACGGACAGAGGAACAAAGAACACTTGCAGTAGGATTATTCCGTATGGTGAATCAGCGTAATTCTACGGAATTTACTTTATTTGCTGCAGGCGCAGTGTTAGTCGCTTTACCAGTAACACTACTATTTATATTTTTACAGCGATTTTTAGTCGAAGGATTGACCTCAGGTGCAAACAAGGGCTAAATCGTATATGACAAAAATAAGGGTATCTCCCTGTTAAGCACAACGAAGCGCTTAACAGGGAGATACCCTCTTATGGTTCCTACTTGAGGAGGAACTGTAATGAAAGAGGCCAATCAGATACGACAAAGCAGATTTCTATATTGAATTGATTAGCGATTACGAACACCTGGTACATGATAAACATGAACATCACTCGCACGATATTCCTCATTCGTCGAACAGCTATAGCAAAGACCATTGGTCAGATCAACTAAGGAAAGCTTATAGCCATGCTTCGCCCCAGTATCAATGCCAATCCTACAATCATCAACGAACAAGGAGCCAGGGTTTACGCCTAATTTGAATGTGGGAGTATGACCAAATACAATTCGTTGTCCAGCAGTACCTCCAACATCAGTATCGAGCTTGTTGCGGAGTGTCGAAAGTGGATGTCGAGTAAACGACTCTCTAATTTCAGTTAACTCACGTAACGGATGCAATTGAAGCTGTAAACCAGGTCGAACCCCAGCATGAACGAATAAATAGCCATTCTCCATATAATAACTAGGTAGTTGCCGGATAAATCTCAAATAGCGCAAGCGATGTGCCGTACTACCGCGTCTTAATGTAGCTAGTTTCAGTTCATGATTACCTGGTAAAGCAATTGCACCTTTGTCTACAAGTTGGTGAACAAGATCGATCAATCGCCACGTAATTGGCTCACCCGCTTCAATATAATCACCTAATATTACAAGCTGATCCCTATGAGGATCGTATTGTGCAGCTTCTAGTAAGGATAGAAATCCTTGTCTTTGTCCATGAATGTCTGATATGGCCAGCAACCGTCGTGATGATCGTCTTGCTGATCCATGTTGCACTGCATTCACTACTTTCTTTAGTTAGTTAAAGTCCTATTAGTAATATATACGTTCAACACCTAGTTTGACTCCGATATATACCTAGATTGTAGTTAATTTGCCCCACAAAAATTAGGTGCTTGTCTAGATGATGTTCAAAATGTTGGCTTGTGATTACGCCATAACGCTAACGTAGCGTATTCGGCGGCGAAGATGAAATGAAGTCTGAGCTATGTTTCTCGCTACCTAAACTTCAAGCGACTTTCTCTATTTATTATTTTAAATTAACTACAAAAAGTATTGTTATAATGGAAAGACATGGGAGTTTAATTTATCAAAGAATAGGAGTAATAAAATGGAAATAATCGAGAAGAAAGAAGGGATCATTAACGGTATCGTTCATGATCATACTATTTATAATAATGGCTTAAGTAGACATTATCCTACGCTTTCAGATTTGAAATATTTAATCAATCAAATCATTAATTCCAACGCGACTACTCAATATATTAGATTCAATCCTTTCTATATAAACGAGAGGAAGGATCGACAAATTGAATTCGATGATTACATGTTGTATTTGGAATGCAGAGTTGAATTTGGTATAGATAACGAATTAAAACATATTGAAGATTGTGTAGGTAAGAGCAAATTCCAGATGAGTGATGAAGAGTATAGATACGGAACAATCCTTTCTCCATTATGCAAATATAATGATACTGCGACATACCACACCATATTGCAACGCTATGAGGAATTTCTGGACGAATTGATTCCCAAACTGCAGCAAAGGGCGATTCATATAATGGAGTTAACAATTGAAGATTTGGCATTTGGCTATTTTTGTTTCGAAGTTCATAGTGGGTAATCATGGGAAGGGAATGGTTTTCCGATGGATTGGTGAATATAAATGGGAAACTGAGCAACACCTACCACATTCGAGTACAACAACTCCATGTGGTTTTTTCTTGAACTTACATAATGTCATACAACGCATATGCACACGAATGCTCCGCTACTTCGCTCCACAGATTGATTGAATTTCCGATGTATGTTATGTTGTGACCATATGTTAATAGATTGGAGCAATAGGAAATGAAATCACTAGTATTAGCAGAAAAACCAAGTGTAGCGAAGGAAATTGCTCGAGTTCTTGGTTGTACAACGAAACATAAGAACTATATGGAAGGACCTAATTATGTCGTAACTTGGGCATTGGGTCATCTGGTTGAGTTAGCTGAACCTGAAGCATATGATAAAAAATATAAAACATGGGAGTTAGAGGATCTACCTCTGCTACCTGCTAAGATGAATATTCGTGTAATGAAAGAAACTTCACATCAATTCAAAGCGATTCAAGCATTAAGTAAGCGTAATGATCTATCGCAACTCGTAATCGCTACTGACGCAGGACGTGAAGGGGAGCTTGTTGCTCGCTGGATTATGGAACTTATTCATTGGAAGAAGCCCTTCACACGTCTATGGATTTCTTCGCAAACGGATCAAGCGATTAAAGAAGGTTTCCGTAATTTGAAGCCTGGATCACAATACAATGATCTTTATAAATCAGCCGTTTGCCGAGCAGAAGCAGATTGGATTATCGGTCTTAATATGACTCGTGCTTTGACATGTAAATACAATGCGCAATTAGCAGCGGGCCGGGTTCAAACGCCTACGTTGTCAATTCTAATGGAACGAGAACAAGAAATAACAGGTTTCCAAGCGAAACCGTACTGGTTATTGCAAACGGCGGCGGCAGGCTTTACCGCGACATGGAGAGCTGGGCAAGGACATGACGGTAAGATATGGGATAAAGCTGAAGCAGATCAGCAATTGCGTGCTGTTAAGGACGCTAAGACCGCTCAAGTAAGTCATATAAAAGTTACGGAGAAGCAAGAACTGCATCCACTTGCTTATGATCTTACTGAACTACAACGAGATGCGAACAAAAAGTTAGGCTTCTCAGCCAAGCAAACTTCTAATGTATTACAAAAGTTATATGAGCAGCATAAGTTGGTAACGTATCCACGTACCGATTCCAGACATTTAACTAGTGATATGGCATCTACATTGAAGGATCGTTTGGAGCGAGTTGCGATTGGTCCATATCGTGAAGTAGCATCGGCGTTATTACGAAAACCATTACAAGTAACGAAACGAATTGTAGATGATAGTAAAGTTAGTGATCATCATGCCATCATTCCAACGGATCAATTTGTCCAATTACAAAATTTAAGTACAGATGAACGAAAGCTTTATGATCTCATTGTCCGCCGATTTATTGCATTATTCTGTGCCCCATATCGCTATGATGAGACGAGTGTTGAACTTACGATTGGAAAACATACATTCTATGCCAAAGGCCGAGTTGAGAAGGATAAAGGTTGGCGAGCAGTATACACCGTAACGAAAGATGGAGATGAGCAGGAAGAAGATATATCTTTATTGCCTGCACTACAAAAAGGGCAACAAGTACAATTGAAATCATCTAGTTTGAAGGATTGTATGACGACGCCACCGTCACGATATACAGAAGCATCATTACTTTCGATTATGGAAAAACATGGTCTAGGAACTCCAGCTACACGGGCGGATATCATTGAAAAGCTACTCTCAACTGAGACCATTGAACGTAGAGGTCATAGTTTGTATCCTACACAGAAGGGGAAACAATTAATTGAACTTGTCGTCGATGAACTGAAAAGTCCACAGTTAACTTCACAGTGGGAACAACAGTTAGAAGCTATTTCGCGTGGCAAAGGTGATGCGAAACAATTTATGAAGCAGATTAGAGCTCAAGCCGAGCAATGGGTCAATAAGGTGAAAACTGAGAGCAAGCAGTACAAGCCGCATAATATGACAGGTTCCAAATGTCCTGATTGTAGCGAACCATTACTTGAAGTAAAAGGTAAGCAAGGAAAACGTTATGTATGTTCTAATCGTGAATGTTCATATAAGCGTCATGCTGAACCGCTGAAAATTAATAAGCGTTGTCCGCAATGCCGTAAAAAAATGGAGTTACATGATGGTAAGGCAGGAAAATATGCGCAATGTCGTCCTTGTAATGTTATTGAGAAACTAGATGATAAAGCTAGTGGGAAAATGAATAAACAGGAAACACAGCGCTTGATGAAGCAATATAATCAAGAGCAGCCATCGATAGGTAATAGTCTAGCTGATAAGTTGAAGGCAGCACTCGAACAACAGAAATAAAAGAAGCGACGTATGTATAGGTTATATCATTCTGCTAGGGCGGGAAGATAAAACCTATACATACGTTTTTTTATTAAATACTATAATTCTATCTTCTTTGCGGTACATCTGCACAAGAATAATAGCTTGATTAACATACAATAGATAAGTACTGGCGTTACAAATGTCAGATGGATTCGAAAGGAGATGGATGTACCATGACATGGCATCCGGGTCGAAAAGTATCGAGCAAATTGTTAAAGCAAAATGCATTAGCTGCTCATCCACAAATTGCACCTCATATTCCAAATACTAAGACCTATAACGCTTCAAATTTAAATGAAATGTTAAATAGATATCGTATGGTATTTGTGAAACCAATTAAAGGAAGTCTAGGTAAGGGTGTTATTCAAGTAACAAAAATAAATGGTGGGTATAGTTATAAGGTGGACAGTAAAAAGTATAAGGTGACAAGTTATGAGGCATTAGTACGAGGTCTAGCAAGTAAAAAATTAAAACGAGCGTATATCATTCAACAAGGAATTGACTTATTACGAATAGACGGATCTCCCGTAGATTATCGTGTGAAATACTGTATAGATGATGGAGTTTGGAACTATCGAGTCATTCTCGCTAGAGTCGCGGGACCAGGCTATGCTATTACAAATCTAAGCAAAGGTGGACGTAAGCTTGACTACAATATAGCAATAAAACAAACATTAGGAGCGGGCGCAGTATCTCAAATAATAGGTGATATGAAACATCTTACTCGATTGTGTACGTCTGTACTAGAGCAACGATTCCCTGGTTTAACGCATCTTGGCTATGATTATGGTATTGATCAAAGAGGGAAAATTTGGATCTTTGAAGTGAATACTAGTCCTAATTAGTAGGTTAATAGACTGATATATAAAATTAATGAAAAATTAATAGCTATTAAAGTTTTTTATGAATTTACTAGATTAATAGGCTGTGGATAACTGTATCCACATTATCCCATGCGAGAATAGGGATAATTTGACTGATATACACAAACAATCAACAACATATCCACAATATATTGTTGATAATAGCGACTATTGTCGGATATGGTATGAAATGGTAGGATAAAACTAATCCAAATTTTGGGAGGTGGTTTTAGTGAAATTGCTTTCAAATGAATTATTGATTGATACGTATCTTCAAGCGATACACTATCAATGTGACCGTGAATTTATTCAAATGCTTGCATTTGAACTACAACTACGAGGGATTATTCTTCCAGAACAACAGTATTCAGCGTAGCAACAACATTACCATTTCTTCGTACTAATTATACATTGCACTTCATCTTGTTGGTAGATAAGCCAAATAGATAACTATAGATTCAGTAGTAAAAAGGTCGCAGTTTCTACGAAAGTGGAAACTGCGACCTTTTGTTTATAATTTCATATTACTACTATGACCTGGAGAAAGCTTAGCAGTCGGATCAACATATACTTTTGCGTTGTTAATCGCAGTAGGAGCTTCACCAAAACCAACAGCAATAAGTTTTAATTTCCCTGGGTAAGTTGTAATATCTCCTGCAGCGAAAATACCTGGAATATTAGTTTCCATTCGTGTATCAACTAGAATGGATCCTTTTTCGATTTCGATACCCCACTCAGCAATCGGACCTAGTGAAGAAATGAAACCGAAGTTAACGATGACTGCATCAACAGGAATTTCAGTCGTTTCATTTGTTTTCACATCGGTTAGCGTTACGCTAGTGATACTTTCGTCACCTGTAAGTGCAGTGATTTCAGTAGGTGTAATTATTTTAACAGATGAGTTCATTAATTGTTCTACACTATGCTCATGTGCTCTGAATTTATCACGACGGTGAACAAGCGTTACGCTTTTTGCGATTGGCTCAAGCATTAGAGACCAGTCAACTGCAGAATCACCGCCACCACTTATAAGTACATTTTGATCTTTGAATCGTTGAAGATCTCCAACGAAATAATGCAAGTTCGTTTTTTCGAACTTCATAGCATTATCAAGTTCAAGGCGGCGAGGAGAGAATGCACCTACGCCAGCAGTAATAATAACTGATTTAGCTAAATGTGTTCCACGATCTGTTGTTACTTCGAAAAGACGCTCATCAAGCTTCTTCACATTAGTAACTTTTTCTTCCAAACATACTTCTTGAGTAAATAGAGAAAGTTGTTCTTTAAGACGATCAACGATTTCTTGAGCAGTTACTTTAGGGAAGCCTGCAATATCGTAGATATATTTCTCAGGATATAGGGCAGCCAATTGACCACCTAACTGAGGCATACTTTCAATTATTTTCACAGATGCGTGACGCATACCGCCATAAAAAGCGGCAAACATACCAGCTGGACCACCGCCGATGATTAATATATCTACTGCATCTGTTTGACTTGCTGTATTAGTCATGATTTACCTCCATATATCTATTTTTCATATTCTTTCTTATTATAAGCAAAATTCGCGAATAAAGGAATGAGGTTATGAAAATGAACTTCACGGAATTGTGCACTATGCCGAACTTTTTCGTATAATGTGCTCTTGAAAATTGTTATGAAACTCTGTAATATGTCTGATGTATATAACAAATGGAAGCATAACGACTCTTATATCTTGCGTTGAAAATAATAAATAGATACGTATTAGAGTTAGCTTTTACCTATATATGATTTTTTTCATAACACAACAAACGACTGTGTTATTTTTTACATATGTGGAAGACTAAGCTTATGTAATCATAAGTTAGAACTATTAGTTAATTGATGTCGACAACAGAACAAATAGAAAATGTCGAACATGCACATATAGTGGAGCATACTAAATACAGATAATGGAATGGATGGGATTCTACGATGAGTAACATACCGAAAATAGTAATCCTCGGTGCAGGATATGGTGGTATCCTTACCGCGTTACGTCTACAAAAAGAACTTAATTATAATGAAGCTGATGTTACTCTTGTTAATAAACATGACTATCACTATTTCACTACGCATCTGCACATGCCTGCAGCAGGGACGGATAAACCTGAAAATGCTCGAGTGAATATTTCTCGATTAATAGATGAGTTCAAAATTGATTTTGTTAAATCTACTGTCGTGCAAATTCGACCTCAAGATAAAAAAGTTATTTTAGAGGACGGCACACTTTCATATGACTACTTAGTTATCGGTCTTGGTGGGGAGCCAGAAACATTTGGTATACCTGGTTTAGCAGAAAATGCTATGAACATTCGTAGTATCAACTCTGTTCGCCTTATTCGTGAACATATTGAATATCAATTTGCTCGATACAAACGTGAACCACATCGCCTTGATTACTTAACATTTGTTGTTGGTGGTGCTGGATTTACTGGAATCGAATTTGTTGGTGAATTATCCGATCGCATACCAGAACTTTGCAAGTTCTATGATGTCGACCCTACACTTGTGAAAATCTACAATGTAGAGGCGGCTCCAACAGCATTACCTGGATTTGATCCGGAGTTAGTTGAATATGGAATGGAAGTGCTTCGTAAGAAAGGTGTTACGTTCCGTATTGGTACAGCTATCAAAGAGTGTACATCAGAAGGTGTAGTCGTTGGCGAAGGCGAAGAAATCAAGTCTGCAACCGTTATTTGGACTGGTGGTATTCGCGGGAATCGTCTTATCGAAGAAGCTGGTTTTGAAACGATGCGTGGCCGTGTGAAAGTGGATGAATATTTACGTAGTCCAGGTACAGAAAATATTTACGTGCTAGGCGACAATTCATTAATGTTCAATGAGGAAGGTCGTCCTTATCCACCAACAGCACAAATTGCGATGCAACAAGGTGTTGTCTGTGCACACAATCTTGTAGCTTCGATTCGTAATCAAAACATGAAAACATTCGAATTCAGCAATAAAGGTACTGTTGCTTCACTTGGTAAGGGAGAAGCGATTGGCCTTGCGTTCGGTAAAAAGTACAGAGGACGTAAAGCTGCTTGGTTGAAAAAAATGATAGATATTCGTTACTTATTTATTATCGGTGGCGTGCCACTTGTGTTGAAAAAAGGGAAATTTCTATAATGAGACATTGTAGTGTGCAAGTTAGAGGGTTATTAACTCGAGATGAGTTAGATCGTTATAACGCATTAATGGAAGTAGGATCTTATCTTGAATCGCAAATGCGTCATGATCTATCCTATACGGTGCAAAAAGAAGTTGATTTGCTCATTCAACCTGCGATTGAGCGATTGAAAGATAAAGGCCGCGCTCGAGACGCGGCGACAGCGCAATATCTTGAAGAGAAGCGAATCGCAGCTCTACAAGCTGAACTTGCTGCTTTAGATGAGGAAGATGAAAAAGATGAGTAGTCATTAGACTACTCATCTTTTTGTTTCTATGGACTTAATGCCTAACATCATATCCAACAATCTCAGCAGTTTCAACATCTACGTAGATCCCAATCGGACCTAACAGCGCATCCATTATAGTGCTATACGTTACTTTATATACATTTGTTGGATTCGTATTTTCGATTTGTAGAGGAATCGTTGAGGTTTCTACTTTTGCAACAGTCACCATCGCCTGTGGGAGAATTGATTTAACTTCTCCTTCAGTAAGACTATCCCAAGCGATTTTCTGGGCCAAAAATGAATTGTCGGTTAAGTACTCTTGTGCGCTATTATTAAGATTTAATTGTTTCGAACATCCGATGAGTAATAAGAGTAACAGTAAGCTAATAATAAGAAATAATCGCTTCATGATTTCCTCCCAATTGTTTTAATAGGTAGTAATTACCATTAAAACGATAGGGATATGTAAAATGTTGCATCAAAAAAGCAGACCAGACAGCGTTACGACTGTTTGGTCTGCTTGTGTAATATTATGTGTGTAGCTTTATGAACTACCAAATTCCAATGAAGGTTCAAAAAGCGGGCTTTCAGAGCCGAGAAGATGAAGCGTTACTTGAGGAAGGAGGAAACGCAAGTGTACGTTATTGGTACACGCGTACCTACAATGTTTCTTTAAGAAACATACATCGTAAGCTTACGCTAGACTTCCCAAGTTCGCTTCATCTTCGATGTCGAATAACCTACGAAGTCAAACATCGTTATCAAAGTCCGCTTTATGAACTACCTCTCTTAAATGGAGAGTAAAGCTTGCCACTTGTCTGTGTCTAGTTGATTCCCAACATAGAAGTCACCGAACTCGCCATAGCGCGCACTTACTTCATCAAAACGCATTTCATATACAAGTTTCTTGAATTGTAGTGGATCATCAGCAAATAATGTAACGCCCCATTCCCAATTATCAAAGCCAACAGAACCGGTAATAATTTGTTTAACTTTACCAGCGTAAGTACGACCAATCATACCATGGCTACGCATAAGAGTTTTACGCTCGTCCATACTAAGCATATACCAATTATCTGCACCACTGCGGAGTTTGTTCATTGGATAGAAGCAAATGTGTTTCGCATTTGGTAGCGCAGGCTTCAAGCGAGCAGCTAGTTCAGGATTATCCATAGGGTCGCCTGTAGAATGTCCCATATAGTTACTTAGCTCAACAACGCTTACATAAGAATAAACACTATATGTAAATGAAGCGAAGCTTGTTTTATTGAATGCCGTTTCAATTTCATTTAAATCTTCAAGTGTTTCACGCAAATGCATAAACACAAGATCAGCTTTTTGACCTACAATAGAATATACAACAGTGCTGCCGGTACGAGCTTCACTTACTGATGACCATTGTGCTAGAAATTCGTTCAATTCTGCAATCGCTTTACTGCGTTCACCTTCATCAGCCAATCTCCATGCTGTCCAATCAATAGTACGGAAATCATGCAATGCATACCAACCCTCAAGCGTTTGTGCTACTTCACTCATCGTATATAGTACTCCTTTTCGATTATGGTTAAGTTATACTGTTATTGTAGCCTAATCAATGGTAAAGGAGCAAATGTCATACTTGTGACAAAAACCTTGTCCTAATTGACTTTCATGTGATCATTCTTTACACTAATGACAGTAATATTACATATAATACATATCTCTTGAAGGAGGACATTTACTGTGCTTCAAATTATAATAGCGACTATGCTTTTTCTAGTAATGGCATTTGGTATTGGCTTTGTAATAAATATGCTTGTGAAAACGACATGGTTTCCAACATATTTTATTATCGCAATCATTATCGTGCTAGCTATATGGGCGCCTTGGGGTGGCAATGATGAGAAACTAATTGATGTCATCAGTAACTATACAGTGATCGACTTCATTCCTGTTATTGGAGCTATTGCGGGTGCATTATTAAGTGGCACAACGATGAGAGCTCTTCGCAAAAGCGGATTTAGAATGTTCTAATCATTATCCCCCTCATTTTTGAGGGGGTTTTGTTTTTAATAGAGGATATACCTTAAAAATAGTGTTAATGCAGCGAGATATAGCGAAAAAGATGCAATAGACCATAAAAATAGTGTCTTTGCGGTGATAGTATGTCTTTCACGATTTGGAGAAATATATATAGAGAACCCAGTTTTTCGAACATACGAAAGAAGTAGTTTTATGATAGAATAGAAGGAAGATTGTCAGGGATGGAGTCGATTTAATGCGGATCCAGCATTTATTTGAATTTACAGAGCATCACCAATATTATTGTTATCGTGATTTCTCATTAAGTACAGTAGATTATCGGATGCTTTCATTAATTTATAAACCTTTAGTCGGTGCGTTTGCTATTTCACTTTATGAGCAATTATGTATGATTGTACCGGAAGGAAAGACAGGATACTCTCCAATAGAGCCTCATCGTAGATTGCTTCTAGGCTTAGGACTTGCACTCAATGATAAGAGCCGAACATATTTACTTGAACAGCTTTCAAAGCTAGAAGCCATTGGTCTGCTGCAAAGTTCAAGATTTATGAAAGAAGAGCAAGATGATTATATATATGAATATGAGCTTGCTTGTCCATTACCTCCTAATGAATTTTTCGAAAATATTCATTTAACGATGTTGTTACGTGATAAATTAGGCAAATATGCCGTTATTGATATTCGTGAGCAAATGTATGCTCCACTACCAGAGGAAGTAAGTGTTGGTCAAGAAACAAAGGTTAATATATCAGTACCTTTCTATGAAATATTTAAGCTTAATGCTCATATTGTCGACGATGAACTGGATCAAGCATTGTTAGAGGTTGCACCTGCTAGAGCAACTGGACCAGTCATTCAAAATGCATCAGCGGGTTATTCTTATTCTGAGATTTCAATTCGTTTCCCGCGAAATTCTAATAATCGTTATTTTGTAGAGCAATTAAGGACTCATCCAGAGCAACTTGCTCAAATTAATTATGTAGCTTATAAGTATGAACTTGCTATAACACAAGTATCCCGTCTTTTAGATGAAGATGGTGTATTTGATATTAGTGGAGAACTAGATTTTGATCAGTTACAACGTTTAGCTGTTCAATTTTTCCGTCAAGATAAGAAGCATGAGGAAGCACGAGATAGAAAGCTTGCTCAAACTACGATGTATCAAGATGAACAAACACAAGAACATCAATCGAATGAACAACATGATGAACCAGAATTCGATGTGGACGAGCAGTTCTTCTTGCCAGTTCCGAAGTTGCTTGCTAATTATTGTGATATTAATCAGTACAATGCACTAATGCGCAATGAGCCACATATTCAATTTTTGAAGAGATATTTCCCTGGTTCAGTTCCAGATTGGATATTGAATGTATTTGAACGTATTGATCTTCATTATAAATTAGCGCCACCAGTTATTAATGTATTGATACATTATGGCATCGGTATGAATGATTCCGGTAGAGTGACGAAAGCATATCTAGATTCGATTGCGTCGAATATGTTGATGAAAGGAATCGATAGTTACGAGAAAGCTGTACAATACGTTCGGGACCAAGATCAACTTGAGAAAGATATTGTGCGCCGTAAAGAAGATTCTTATCAATCAAGCAGTAGTATTGGACGAAGCAATCAAGCTACGGCTAATCGTCCAACAAGTTACGGAAATAATCGAGGTAGAAGTACGAACAGACAAAAACCAGTCATACCAACGATCAGTAATGAGCAAGTTGCGAATGGTCAAATTTCAGCAGAAGAGCTTGAAGAACTTCGTCAATTAGCTCGTAAATTCGATCAGCAACCTTAATGCGATAAGAAAGAGGTGAATCAGATGGAATCTCTAGGAGATCTACTAAAAGCTTGGCCGAGCGGACAAGACATGCTTCGATTAGCTCAGCAGAAACAAGCGGAACTAATGCAAGATCCACTTGTGATCGCTTTGAGAGAAAAGAATCCGAATATCACCGATTATGCCATTAAAGTCAATTTGAATCGAGTACATCAGTATGTTACTGAGTATCGTAATTGTAGTCAATGTCCTGGGCTTGATCTTTGTCCGAATGATTTTACAGGACACTATACATTACTACAAACTGAAGAAATTAACGGTGAAACTCATCTTATTGATAGAAAAGTAGGATGTAAGAAGCTAAGAGCATCTCAGCATGAGGAATTAGTTCGTAATCGAATTCGCAGTTTCTATATCGATGATAAAGCTTTAAAACGTCAGTATTCCGCTGACGAAATTTTAGGCAAAGATTTAGAAAGAGCAAAAGTTGTAGGCTCTTTGTTGAAATATATTGATCGAACAAAAGCAGAAGGTCTTTCCCATAAAGGACTTTTTCTTGCAGGTGACTTTGGTGTAGGAAAAACGTATCTAATGTGTTATGCATTGCAAGAGTTAGCCAAATCCGGCTACTCTGGTGTTATTGTCTATATGCCAGATTTCGTTGAAGATTTGAAAGTATTAATGCATGAGCCTGCTAAGCTGAAAGAAACAGTAGATTTGATGAAAGAAACTGATCTACTCGTTTTTGATGATATAGGTGCAGAGAATCTAAATCCATGGGCGCGAGATCATGTACTTGGTGCTATTCTCAACTACCGGATGGATCGTAAACCGACGTTCTACACATCGAATTATCGATTAGATAATCTTGAAAGTCATTTCAGTTTTACGAATAAAGATGGTGAAGAACATCACAAAGGTCGCCGATTGATGAATCGAGTTGCGCCTTATGTAGATGAGTTGGTTATTACCGGTAGCAATAAGCGTGGATAAGCATAAGTGTGATACAAAAGAAGCGAAGAGGAATGTAATACTCCTCTTCGCTTCTTTTTGGTTAAACTTAATTAGAATTCTGGAAGTAGATCGATTTCAGTTTTTGTCACAGTTGCAATATCTAATATCTCTAAGTTATTTAACGGTTCAGTTGTGACAGCTTTAAGTAATGACTGGATGATACGATCACCCCACAATTGCTCGTTACCATATACAATTGTTGTAATTTGGCCATTAATCATCGCTTCCCTAACTTCATGCGTCATTCCAAATGCAATCGCGTGCCTGTTCAGTCCCATCGCTTTCCACACTAATACTGCCTCCGAAATCGATACAGGGTCCATCGCGATATACGCATCGAAGTGAGGGTGGTTATCAATCATCTCTTCCAAATCAGATAAAGCTAGCTCACTGCTTCCTTCATGTGCACGTACATCTAAAATTTGAATTTCTGATTGCTGTTCAAGATAGTTAGTCATCGCTCTTAGGCGCTGTTCTATACTTGACATGCTACTCATTCCGATTTGAACTAGAATCATTCCTTTGCCGCTCAGTTTCTCGGTAATGACACGTCCTAGCTCAATACCCGCTTGTTCATTATCGCTACCAATATATGTGGATCGTCCAGTATTGGGACAGTCGGATTCGAAACAAATAATTGAGATACCTTTCGAAATTGCTTTCTTTATCGTTGGTGCCAATGCTTCAGCGTCAATCGGTGCGATGGCTATTGCGTCAACTTCTTGCTTAATCATTGTTTCCATCATCCGTATTTGTTGCTCTAGATTAGCTTCATCAGGAGCTTTGACGATCAACTTACTACCTAATGAATCAGCAGTTTTCTGAGCGTTTTGTGTAATCATCTCGTAGAAAGGATGTGCCATTGGATATATAATTCCAAATGTGTATTGACTATTAGTTTGTTCACTAATCATGTCTGAAGTGAGTGGCTTCTCTTTAACTGGATCTGATTTGCTACAACCAATAAGTAACATAAATGCACAAATCACAACGATAGTAGCTGCTGATGTGGTCATAATATTTATGGTTTTCATATTAGAATCGCTGATCTTAATCATGAAACTCACCTGACTTTAGTGAAGTAGTGGTACTACTTTGACGACGAAAATCTCTAGGGGTCATGCCTGTCATCTTTTTGAACAAATTAGAGAAGTAATGTGGATCATTGTAGCCAACTTTGAATGAGATTTCATAACTTTTATCAGATGTCGTATGAAGTAATTCCTTTGCTTTCATAATACGAGTTAACGTTAGATATTCAATAAAGGTGCTTCCTGATTCTTGACTGAAAATTTTACTAAGGTGACTTGGGCTTATACTGACGTGTTCGGCAGCGTCTTGCAATGAGACCATGTCGTTAGCATAGTTTTGTTCAATAAACATCTTAACTTTATAAATTAAGTCCCCGTATCGATCTGTTGATTCTGATCGCCATTTCCAAATTTGCTCGATAAGAATAATAAGATACTCTTCACATTGCGACATATCTTCAATTGCTCTTATTTTTTGTTGCATTGATGTAATAAGCATTTCTGTTACCTCAGCAGCTGCAGAACGAAACGTTTCTTTTGACCATTGAAGTGTTTCAAGTGTTAAATCGTTAATTAAATAATAGCCATATAGCGAAGACTGCCATTCTAGTGTAAGAACTGTTGATGTAAAGGTTTTCAGAAATGACTGTAAATCGGCAGATCGTCCTACTTTTAGAAAGTTATGGAAACTAGCTCGGTCAAGTAGAATCATTTGGTTAGTTGCACCGTTAGCGGCGTTCCATAATGCATGTTTATTGCTTTGTGAATATCGCTTTAAGTTACGGTCTTCTTCTGCCTCTAGGAAGGAAGTATGGATGCCTTGTAGTCGATCCTGTACCGTTCCAATGCCTAACATAACTGTAGGTGATAGTAGAGCATTCAGTTGCGTGTAGGTATTAGTTCTAATATGTTCAATGTTGGATTGTAGTTGAGTTTCATTTTCACTATAAAGAATCCATACATACTCTGACTTACTTCTCTTGAATGACCAACAACTGTTGTAAGTCGTTTTGGCAGATTCCATAATATCATCTGTTTGGTAAATGATTGATGAATCAAGGTTAGCTGTCGGTTCTAGATAGCGTACGTCCCAAACGATAACCGCATAATATCTTACGAAAAGAGATAAAGATAATGCATTGGCAGCTTCTGCTGCATCAGAAATCGAGATTAATCCACCACATAGATCACTCATTAATTTTTCCTTCACAAAAGGAACATTTTTATTAGCCTGGCGTTCTTGATCAATTTTGCGACTGACATTTTGTAATAGCTTAATAAGATCGTTTGATCCAAGGGGCTTAAGTAAGTATTCCTCTACACCAATTCTTAGAGCAGTTCTAGCATAGTCAAATTCATCATGCCCGCTAAGAATAACAATCTTAGTATTAGGTAGTCTTTGACGAACGATTTTACTTAATTGTATACCATCCATAAATGGCATTTTGATGTCAGTTATCAAAATATCAGGTCGCCACTTTTCAATGAGCGGCAGAGCCATCTCACCGTCAGAAGCGTCACCACAATAAATAAAACCCTCTTTATCCCAATCAACATAATCTCGAATATGTTCACGAATTAAAATCTCATCATCAACAAACATAACCTTCTTCATATATTCACTCCTAAGAGATTAATTGAACAGTAAGCAAAACGACACAATCGGCCAGCCGCTTGTCAGCACCAAGAAGATGGCATGAAGCTAGTGACGGGAAGCACGGAATGTACGCTGTTGGTACATGAGTACTGGAGCTAACGATGAATGCCATCTTCGCCGTCGAATCCGCTACGATAGCGTAATCATCGTGATCACAAGTGGCTAGGTGGGAATGCGTACAGTTAGTTTGGTACCGATCTCCTCCTCACTCTCAATCTCAATCCCATATCGTTCTCCAAAATACAGTCTAATACGTTGATTGACATTATATAGACCGAAACCACGCGGTTGATCAGTGGACTCTTGCTCCGATAATCTAGGTTCTCTAAGCTCTAACAGTATTGCTTCCAAACGTTCAGATGCCATGCCTATTCCGTTGTCCTCAACAATGAGAAGAATATCTTGATCTACGATATGACCATTAATGCGAATTAATCCTTTTCCACGCTTGTTTTTAATACCATGATAAATTGCATTTTCTACTAAAGGCTGAAGTGTCATTTTTAGCGTTGCGTGTGGTAGAAGTATAGGATCAATGTCTATTTCGTATTCTAGAATGTCACTGTAACGCATTTGTTGAATAACGAGATAGTTATGAATATGATCGACTTCGGACTTAATAGAGATCCAATCTCTACCTTTATTCAAGCTTATTCGGAAAAATTGAGAGAAAGCTTGAACTAACTTAATAACTTGATCATTTTTTCCCGCTTCCGCCATCCAAATGACTGAATCTAGTGTGTTGTATAGGAAATGCGGATTGATTTGTGCTTGTAGCGTTCGTAACTCAGCCTTTTGAATCATTTCTTTTTCTTGTAAATTTTGATGTAGTAAATTTTTGATTTTTTCAAGCATTAGATTAAAGCTGTGTCCTAGATCTGTTATTTCATCTTGCCCTGTGGATTTAACTTTTGCTTCTAAATCTCCATTTGCTGCTTGTCGCATTTTTTTCTTCAAAATTTGAATAGGCCGAGTTAATCTGGCAGTGATGAAGAAATATAGCGTAATCGCAAAGATAATACTTAGAAGTACACTTATTATAATAAGTTGTTTAATTTCATTAGCATCTTCAACAATCTCTTGTAGAGGGACAGTGCCGATAATTTTCCAGTCGGTTGTTGGTGATGTCGTAAAGACAGCAAAAATCGGTATACCTGATGTATTGTCGACAAAACTTCCTTGCTCGAGAGGCAGAATTTTATTAATCCAATCTGCAGGTTGAGATGATTTCGAAAACTTATTCATCTCGGGAGATGAGAAAATCGGATTACCTTTTTGATCTGTAACATAGAAAAATCCGGAATCCCCGATGGCTACGCTACTTGTGAATTGTTTAATGACAGAATTATTCATATCGATAACGATAAAACCTATAACTTCTCTCGTCACTTTTTGTTTCACAGTTGCCATAATAGAAACGGTGTCAGAAGTCGGGTATTTGAATCCATCCAGTCGATCTAGCGGTGAGGCATCTATTGGTGGAATAATTAATACAGACTCAGGCTCTTTCATTAATTGGCTTAAATGAGAATTTCGTAATGGGTTGTAATCTAGCTGAAAAAGTCCTTTACGTTCACTAATACCTTTACCATATAGGTTAATCATCGTAATATTTCTAACATCTTCGTACTTATAAATTTCACGATATAACTCAAAAGTTTCTAGTATTTCCTTAGCATTTGCATAAGTCTCACTAGGTGCAAATAAAAACTTCAGCACATGAGGATTATTTTCTAGCTCTAGCAACTTACCCGTATCTTGAAATAGTACATCGATATCACGAGCGAGTTGTTCTGCTACTAACATAGAAGAAGCTTTATTATGGTCAGATATCGTATCGAAAGATTTTTGATAGGAGATTAAGCCAACTGTAACTAGTGGGACAGCGGTTAATATTACAAAGAGAGTTAATAGCTTTGCTTTTAAGCTGGATGTAATCATTCTAAGCAAAGTGAACAATAAAACCAGTCCCTCTCCATTTATAATAAGATATGGTAAAAAACAGTAATATCTCATAGTATATCAAAAAAATAACCTAGAAGATGAAAAATGTAAACGTAACCAAAATTAACAATTAAATAATAAAAAAATCTATGAATTTGAGTAGTAGCCTTTCAATTTCATAAAAAATTGAATGAAAAGCTTAAATTACTCCGTATATCTACAGCTAGCACCCCCTATATACTGAGCGTACACCAGTAAATGGTGACAAAGGGGAGGGTTTTAGATAATGAAAAAATCAAGTAAGTTGAGTTTTGCACTTCTTTTAGTACTAGTCCTGTTAGTTGTTACAGCATGTAGTAACAATGGTGGAAAATCATCAGGTGATAAAGTAGTACTTGGCTTTGCTCAAGTTGGGGCAGAAAGCGGTTGGCGCTCAGCGAATACAAAGTCGATCCAAGATTCAGCTACTGAAGCAGGATTTGAATTGAAATTCTCAGACGCTCAACAAAAACAAGAAAATCAAATTAAAGCTATTCGCTCGTATATTCAACAAAAAGTAGATGTTATCGCTTTCTCTCCAGTTGTTGAATCAGGATGGGACACTGTATTGAAAGAAGCGAAAGACGCAGGCATTCCTGTTATTTTGACGGATCGTGCAGTAGATTCTAAAGACACTTCTCTTTACAAAACGTTTATCGGATCTGATTTTGTACTAGAAGGTCGTAAGGCTGGCGAATGGTTACTTGAGCAATACAAAGATTCTTCAGAGGATATTAACATTGTAGAGTTACAAGGGACAACAGGTTCTGCACCTGCTAATGATCGTATGGCTGGTTTTGCAGATGTAATTAGCGCTAACTCAAAATTAAAAGTAATCGCTTCTCAAACAGGAGAGTTTACTCGTGCAAAAGGGAAAGAAGTAATGCAAGCTTTCCTAAAAGCACATAAAGATATCGATGTACTGTACGCTCATAATGATGATATGGCATTGGGTGCAATTCAAGCGATTGAGGCTGCTGGCTTAGTACCAGGTAAAGATATCATTATCATATCTGTTGATGCAGTAAAAGATGGTATGCAAGCTGCAAGTGAAGGCAAAATCAACTATATCGTTGAGTGTAATCCATTACTTGGACCACAACTTATGGACGCGGTAAATAAAGTTTTAGCCGGTGAAGAAATCCCTGCACGTATCGTAACGGAAGAAACAACATTTACATCTGAGCAGGCGAAAGAAGCTCTACCAACTCGCCAATACTAGAGGATGTTCGAAATAACCGCCCGTGATCACGATGTTTTAACTTCGGAGTAGATTCGGCATCTAATATCGCATGAAGTCGGAGACTGTGATACTCGCGTACCAACAACGTACGCTGTGTTTCTCGCTACCTAGACTTCAAGCCATCTTCTTGGCGGGAGACAAGCGATCATTTTGAACTTTGATTGGAAGATGATGTTCAAACTGCCCGCCTGTAATCACGATGCGATGCTTCGTTGTTTAATCGACGGCGAAGACGATATTCATCGGAAGCCTGCGGTGCTCATGTACCAACAACGTACATTACGCTACTCATTTCCTAGCTTCATATCGTCTTCTTGATGCTGACAAGCGAGCAGTTTGAACTTCGATTGGAAGACGATGTTCAAACTGCCCGCCTGTGATCACGATGCGATGCTTCGTTGTTTAATCGACGGCGAAGACGACATTCATCGGAAGCCTGCGGTGCTCATGTACCAACAACGTACATTACGCTCCTCGTTTCCTAGCTTCATATCGTCTTTTTGACGGGAGACAAGCGATCATTTTGAACTTTGATTGGAAGACGATGTTCAAACTGCCCGCCTGTGATCACGATGCGATGCTTCGTTGTTTAATCGACGGCGAAGACGACAAGCGAGCAGTTTGGATTTTATTTTGATGGCATGATTTGAAGTGTTTTTTCTTGAAGGAGGGCGATATCATGCATGAACAACAACCGATTTTAACAATGACAGGCATATATAAAGGTTTTCCAGGAGTCAAAGCGTTAGATAATGTGAGTCTTCGATTATTTTCAGGGGAGATTCACGCTTTAATGGGGGAGAACGGCGCTGGAAAATCAACTTTGATTAAAGTATTGACTGGAGTGTATACGATTGATGTAGGTGACATTGAGCTAGATGGGCGATCCATTGCAGTTCAAAGTCCACTAGAGTCGCAAGAAGTTGGTATTAGTACAGTGTATCAAGAAGTGAATTTATGTCCTAATCTAACTGTTGCAGAAAATATATTTATTGGACGAGAACCTCGTAAATTCGGACGCATTTTATGGAAAAAGATGAATGAAAAAGCGAGGAAATTGTTGAGTGAACGATTACATCTAGAAATCGATGTAACTCTACCATTACATGAGTATTCCGTTGCTATCCAACAACTAGTATCGATTGCTAGAGCTTTGAATATTTCAGCAAAAGTACTAATTTTGGATGAGCCTACTTCTAGTCTGGATCAGAATGAAGTAAAGCAATTGTTCAACATTATGATGAAATTAAAAGAAGAAGGACTTGCCATCTTGTTTGTTACTCATTTCTTGGATCAAGTATATGAGGTATCTAATCGCATTACGATTTTACGGAATGGTCAATTTGTAGGCGAATATATGACTAGTGACTTGTCACAGTTAGAGTTAGTATCCAAAATGATCGGGAAAACATTACAAGCTTTTGAAGAGATGCCTAAGTCTCACAAACAGAAGAAGCAAGATCACTGGTTTGCAGTGGCAGAGGAACTTGGCCGTTCTGGTGTTATTGAACCATTTAATTTGAAAATTGGATACGGTGAGGTTGTAGGTTTAGCAGGATTACTAGGTTCGGGCAGAACAGAAGTAGCTAGACTGTTTTTTGGTGCGGATCGTGCTGATCAAGGTACCCTTCAATTTGAAGGTAACAAAAGTATCCATTCACCGCGTCAAGCATTAGATAATTCGATAGCATTCTGTTCTGAGAATAGAAAAACTGAAGGAATCATTGAAGATCTTACGATCAGAGAAAATATCATTTTGGCATTGCAAGCAAATAGAGGCTGGTTTAAGAGAATACCAAGAAAAAGGCAAAATGCAATAGCTGATGAGTATATAAAAATGTTAAATATTAACCCGCCACTTCCGGAGCAATTAATAAAAAATTTAAGTGGTGGTAATCAACAAAAAGTACTATTAGGGCGCTGGCTCTTGACGCAGCCTAAATTGCTAATATTAGATGAACCGACAAGAGGGATAGATATAGGTGCAAAAGCAGAAATTCAAAAGCTCGTATTATCATTATCAGAAGAAGGTATGTCTGTATTGTTTGTATCTTCGGAATTAGACGAGGTCATTCGAGTGAGTGATCGTATCGCTGTATTACGTGATCGACATATTGTTCAAGAGATGACAAATACAGAATTGAATCAGCAAAGTATTATGAAGGCAATTGCAGGAGGTGGAGGGAAATGAAAGGAATAATGAAGCATCACTTATTCTATCCTCTTGTTGTACTTGGCGTATTATTGCTCTTCAATTTTATATATTCTCCAGATTTCTTTTCACTTGAAATGAGAAATGGTCAACTTTATGGGAGTCTCATCGATATATTGAATTTCGGGGCACCGTTAATACTAGTTTCTATTGGAATGACGCTAGTTATTGCGACCAAAGGAATTGATTTGTCGGTGGGCTCAATTGTTGCTATTTCTGGTGCAATGGCATGTCTAACGATTAGTCAGGGGACGGATCAGAATGCTTTCTCGCTCGTGTTGACGGCGATAGGAACGGCATTATTGTTATCTATTGTGCTTGGGGTGTGGAATGGATTTCTCGTCACTGGAGCAGGAATTCAGCCGATTATTGCAACATTAATATTAATGGTTGCAGGAAGAGGTATTGCACAACTCATAACAGATGGACAAATTATTACAGTCGTAAGTTCTAATTATCAATTTTTAGGTTCAGGATCTCTATTTTCTTTACCGTTTTCGATCTTTGTAGTTCTTATTGTATTGCTTGTTGCAACACTATTAACGCGTAAGACAGCGTTAGGATTATTCATTGAATCTGTTGGAAATAATCCTGAGGCAAGTAGACTTTCTGGAATCAAGTCTAGTATGGTGATTTTTGTTGTCTATATATTCTGTGGATTATGTGCAGGGATTGCTGGATTACTACTTAGTTCCAATGTTGCAAGTGCAGATGGTAACAACGCAGGGCTTTGGTATGAGTTGGATGCTATTCTTGCAGTAGTTATTGGAGGAACTTCACTTAACGGGGGAAGATTCTTTTTAATGGGGACGATTATTGGTGCTCTTATAATACAAACATTAACAACAACGATCTATATGACTGGAGTATCACCAGAGATAACACTAGTAGTGAAAGCTTGTGTTGTACTTGCCGTATGCTTAATTCAGTCAGAATCATTCCGGAAATCATTCGTTAAACGTAAAACAACGCGAGCTTCTGTTGATAAAGAGGTGATGCCTTATCTTTAATCGTAAATTTATTCCTATCATTATAACGATTTGCTTGTTCATCTTCATGTTTGCAGCAGGTTCGTTTCGTTATACTGGCTTTTTCTCGATGCAAATCATATTGAATCTATTAATAGACAACGCTTATCTACTAATTGCTGCAGTAGGAATGACTTTCGTCATTGTGTCAGGTGGAATTGATTTGTCAGTAGGCTCAGTTATAGCTCTAACTACAATGGTTTCTGCTACTTTGGTTCAACAACATGGCTGGTCACCAATATTAGTTATTCCACTAGTGTTATTGATAGGAACGTCAATGGGACTAGTTATGGGAGCATTAATTCATTATTATAAACTGCAGCCGTTTATCGTTACATTAGCGGGCATGTTTTTGGCGCGGGGTCTATGCTACGTTATTGGTACGAATACGATAACGATTGATCACCCGATGTATGTGAGCTTAGCACAAACAAAAGTTTATTTACCAGGTGGTAATTTTATCTCTATAAGTGTGATCATAGCAATAGTTATCGTTATCGCAGGCATATTTGTTGCCCACTACACAAGGCTTGGTAGAAATATCTATGCCATAGGTGGAAGTGAGCAATCTGCATTATTAATGGGTCTTCCAGTTGCCCGCACTAAAATAATGATCTATGCCATTAGTGGATTATGCTCTTCCTTAGCAGGAGTTGTCTTTACATTCTACATGCTTTCAGGTTACGGATCACATGGGATGGGGGCAGAATTGGATACGATTGCAGCAGTAGTGATAGGAGGTACACTATTAACAGGAGGAGTTGGCTATATCGCGGGTACATTCTTCGGTGTAATGATTCAAGGAGTCATTCAAACGATTATTAGTTTTGAAGGAACATTAAGTTCTTGGTGGACAAAAATCGTTATTGGGTTGTTACTATTTGTTTTTATTATATTGCAAAGAATACTTGGAACTCAGAGGAAGAAGCAAGCGGGATATTCATTACTAACGAGAAAATAGTGGCATTGGCAACCTAATTTTACCATGTTATCATTGTTGTACTAGCTATTCTATTCTTCCTATTAATACTCCAGTTGCGCATAGTTAGAATATATAGACGGAAGGCGTGCTATAGCATGAAGCTATTACGGCATCGAAATTTACTATGTAGTTTGGTGTTATTACTTCTGTTAAGTGGATGCCAAGCAGGTCAATCAATGGTGAACAATATTACCAATAACATGCCTATAGTTATAAATGAGATTGAAGAAGACGTTGAAATAGATAAACCAATTGTATTAGGTTTCTCGCAATTAGGTTCTGAAAGTAAGTGGAGACTAGCAAATACAGAATCGATTGAGGCGGCTGCAAGTGAAATGGGCATTGAGCTTATTTTGGAAAATGCAGAGCAATCACAAGAGAGACAATTCGAGGCGATTCGCTCCTTTATCGAGCAAAAAGTAGATATTATTGCGTTTGCTCCTGTTGTGGAAACCGGTTGGGAACCGATACTTCAAGAAGTTCATACTGCTGGCATACCAGTTATATTAATTGATCGAGCTGTAGATGTTGAAGATTCTTCGTTAATTGTTACGTTTATTGGATCTGATTTCTATGACGAAGGTGTTAAAGCAGGTAAGTATTTAATCGATAAAATGAGTAAAAGAAAAGAAACTATATATATTGCTGAATTGGCAGGTACGACCGGATCTACTCCTTCCATAGAACGTGGAAAAGGGTTTAGAGATACGATTAAAAACGAGTCGAACTTAGAACTTTACGTTACCGAGACGGCAGATTTTACGACTGAAAAAGGTAAAGAAGTTATGAAGGTTTTTTTGGAAAGTGAACAACAACCCGATGTGTTATATGCACATAATGATGATATGGCACTTGGTGCAATTCAAGCTATTGAGGAAGCGGGTCTAGTGCCAGGTGTAGATATAGTCATTATTTCAGTTGACGGAACACAAAAGGCACTTGAGGCCATGAGTGAAGGGAAAATTAATTTGATTGTGGAATGTAATCCATTGCTAGGACCAATGATTATGCAAGCTGCCAATGAAATTATGGCTGGTAGAACACTGCCTAAGCGAATTATTCCACCGGAAAATGTGTTTACAGAAACAATGCCGCTTGAAGAGATCTCAAAGCGGAAATATTAACGAAAAGATATGGTAGTTCAAAACGCCCGCCGGTGATTACGCGGTAACGCTGACGTAGCAAATTCGGCGTCGAATATGTCCTTCATCTAAAGCCTGCGTGTGCTCGCGTACCAATAACGTACGCTTTGCTACTCGTTTCCAAGCAAGTAGGAGCAGCTCC
Organism: Candidatus Pristimantibacillus lignocellulolyticus; assembly: GCA_023639215.1. NCBI lineage: Bacteria > Bacillati > Bacillota > Bacilli > Caryophanales > Paenibacillaceae > Pristimantibacillus (SeqCode) > Pristimantibacillus lignocellulolyticus (SeqCode). Next base: position 112,447 of record CP097899.1, on the reverse strand, counting down.
AAAGTCATGCTCGTGACGATGGGGCTGCTCCTTTTTGGCATTGAATAAGGTCATAATTACATAATCAAGTTGCTTATTCGGAGCTTACTTTGATTAACTTGGCTTTATAAGGTAATCTAATACCTTTAATAAAAATATGTTGACAGAAGATGGTAATCGTTGTTACTATTCAATTAATAACCAACTAAACTGATAGGAATAATAATTAATGACCGGAACAACCGGAATGAACATTACCTATCCCGAAATTATGGAGGGATTTGTTATGAACATTAAGTCAATTACTCATCTATCAAAAATTATCGTATTAGCATTGCTAATTAGTGTATTAGGAGCTTGCGGAGCAACTAACAATTCACAGCCAGCTAATGGAAAAGGTCAACAGACAGAGAAACCTGCTAACAATACAGCAACACCAGATACTACAGAAACAGTAGTCAAAAAAGATCCTGTTAAATTATTGAACGTATCATATGACCCTACTCGTGAGCTATATGTCGATTTCAATGAAGCATTCGCGAAGTATTGGTTAGAAACAGCTAATCAAGAAGTAACAATTGAACAGTCACATGGTGGCTCTGGAAAGCAAGGTCGTGCAGTTGTGGATGGTCTTGAAGCAGATGTCGTTACATTGGCACTTGGTTACGATATCGATGCAATTGTAGACGCAGGACTAATTGAAAGTGATTGGCAAACACAATTTGAACGTAACAGTTCCCCTTATACTTCAACAATCGTGTTTCTAGTTCGCAAAGGTAACCCGAAAAACATTTTGGATTGGAATGATCTAATCAAGGATGATGTAGAAGTTATTACACCGAATCCGAAAACTTCAGGTGGAGCTCGTTGGAACTATTTGGCGGCTTGGGGTTATGCACTTAAACAGAATAACAATAGTGAGGAAGCAGCAGTTCAATATGTAACAGAGCTATTCAAGCATGTTCCGGTATTAGATACAGGAGCTCGTGGTTCAACGACAACTTTTGTAGAACGTGAAATTGGTGATGTGCTACTAGCATGGGAAAATGAAGCGTATTTATCTATCAACGAATTAGGTCCTGATAAATTCGATATTGTATATCCATCACTAAGTATATTAGCTGAACCACCAGTTGCAATTGTCGATAAAGTAGTCGACAAACGTGGTACACGTGAAGTTACAGAAGCTTACTTGCAATACTTGTACACTCCTGAAGGACAAAAAATTGCAGGGGATAACTATTACCGCCCTACCGATCCAGAAGTAGCAGCACAGTTCAAAGATCAATTCCCTGAGCTAGAATTATTAGAAATTGATAAAGACTTTGGCGGCTGGAAAGAAGCGCAAACGAAACACTTCGCTGATGGAGGAGTGTTCGATCAAATCTATACACCAGGTAGCTAATACGTCAAGTGAATCTGACTTATAAAGGAGTATGAGCACGTATGTCATTAGCTAACCTTAAGCGCAAACGCTCAACATCCAGAACGATCATTCCAGGCTTTAGACTAACACTTGGGATTTCAATGTTCTACTTGAGCATTATTGTATTTATCCCACTCGCTATTATTTTCCTAAAGTCGTTCGAGCTTACTTTTGAGGAGTTTTGGGCTGCTGTTACGAATGCACGCGTGCTTGCCTCTTATCGTGTTAGTTTCGTTACAGCACTGTGCGCAGCATTAATTAATACTTTTTTTGGATTAATCGTAGCTTGGGTGTTGGTGAGGTATCAATTTCCAGGTAAGAAGATTATAGATGCACTTGTTGATATTCCATTCGCATTACCTACTGCAGTTGCAGGAATTGCCTTGACTGCGATTTATGCGAAAAATGGCTGGATTGGTTCGTTCTTAGAGCCACTAGGCATAAAGGTAGCATATGCTCCTCTTGGTATTATCGTTGCATTAACATTTATCGGTATCCCATTTGTCGTTAGAACGGTGCAACCTGTTATTGAAGATTTGGAGAAAGATATGGAGGAGGCAGCGGTTATGCTTGGTGCATATCGCCTCCGTACCTTCTTCCGAATTATATTACCGACATTATTCCCTGCCTTATTAACTGGCTTCACATTAGCGTTCGCCAGAGGAATAGGTGAATATGGCTCCGTCGTATTTATTAGCGGTAATATGCCTTTGAAAACAGAAATTTCACCGCTGTTAATTATGACAAAGCTTGAGCAATATGACTACGCAGGAGCAACTGCAATAGCGGCTGTGATGCTAGTCGTCTCGTTCATATTATTGTTCGCCATCAATCTATTGCAATGGAGAATGAACCGTAGAATGACTTCGAACTCTTAGGTTGAGGCTTCCGATGAATGCCATATTCGACGTCGAATAGTCATTGAAGCCAAACAACGTGATCACAATTTTTTTGATGAAGCATCCTATCCAATGAAAGTTCAATAAGATCACTTGTCAGCACCAAGAAGATGACATGAAGCTAGAGAAGCGAAGCGCGGAATGTACGTCATTGGTATATGAGCACTGGAGAGAACAATGAATGTCATATTCGCCGACGAGTAAGCTTCGTTAGCACACTCTACGTGATCACAAGAGTTCTTATTGAACATCCTATCCTATAAAAAGGAGGGGAATGATATGGCTGGAGTAGTAAACTACCACAGCTCCCCCCACAAAATTGTGCGAGAGAAGCATATCAATGAAGCGACCTGGGTACGTTGGAGCTTAATTGGCATAGCAGTATTGTTCATCGTCATTATGATCGTATTACCTCTTGCACTCGTCATCGTAGAGGCACTGCAAAAGGGATTCTCGGTCTATCTTGATGCGATAACCCATTCGGACGCATTTGCAGCCTTGAAGTTAACGCTAATAACGGCATTAATAGCTGTACCACTTAATACAGTGTTTGGTGTACTCGTAGCTTGGGCAATCTCTAAGTTTAAATTTCGTGGTAAGCAAATATTATTAACGTTGATCGATCTACCATTTGCCGTATCGCCTGTTATTGCAGGACTTGTGTTCGTTCTTATGTTTGGAGCACAAGGATATTTTGGACCATGGTTAGCAGAACGTGACATTAACATAATTTTCGCAGTTCCAGGTATTATCATTGCTACGCTATTCATCACCGTTCCATTTGTAGCAAGGGAAATAATTCCACTTATGCAACAACAGGGGATTGGTGAAGAAGAGGCTGCGATTAGTCTTGGTGCAAAGGGTTTTAAAGTATTTTGGTATGTAACATTACCAAATATTAAATGGGGTTTGTTATACGGAATTATTCTATGTAATGCTAGGGCGATGGGCGAGTTTGGAGCTGTATCTGTCGTATCAGGACATATTCGCGGCAGAACCAATACGTTACCTCTGCATGTTGAAATATTGTACAATGAATATCAATTTTCAGCAGCGTTTGCCATAGCATCGTTGCTAATGTTACTAGCGATATTTACTTTAATCGTGAAGGCAATCGTAGAGTGGAAAGAAGGACTTCAGTCGAAGCGGGAAAGTATAGACTAGAGATGAAAAGTTTTAGATTATGCTTACGAAGTAACTTTTCAGTGTAATGATGTAACTTAAGATGATATGAAAAGTTTTGATTATGCTTACGAAGTAACTTTTCACTGCAAAGATGCAACTCAAGAAGATATGAAAAGTTTTAGGAGGAATTATTATGGCGAAGCCTTTACAAGTTGATGAAGTTTGGCAAGCGCGTATTGCCGAACAAATAAATGGATTACAATTTGGGCAAGTACTGGTAACTGTTCATGATGGTCAAATCGTTCAAATTGATCGTACTGAGAGAACTAGATATCAACTTACTTCTAATAAAGATAGTAACTTTGAAGATCGTACCGTTACTTTTCCTAACAAACAAGATAGTGATAAAAAATCAAGAAATTCCAAATCGCAATAATATATGTATAGTACAGAAAAGACCGGTTGACTCTTATTCGATGATAAGAGTCAACCGGTCTTTTTGTTGCATTCTGTCTGCGTATTATGAAATCAAAAATTTCACAATTACTGCAGCAGCGAACACAACGACCATGAAGCCAAGCATGCCGCCGAAACCAACCATAACATCTTTAAGATCGTCACGTGGTTCTTCGTTAATATGCTGACGTGGATCGCGTACGTTTTCCATCATGCAGTCCTCCTTGACAGACCTATTGCTGTACATAGTATAACCAATATTTCGCTAAAATGTAAAGAGAATAAACGTTTGTCCATACTTTTTATTAACTGTGTAATAATTTACTTGGATAGAAAGTGACTGTATAAGTAACGAAATAATTTAAGAACGAAGTTATTCAATTGAAAGGGATCAATACGAACAAATATGCTACAATAATAAACGAAGTAACTTATCATTGTAAGGATATTTCAAGAAGTTATGAAAAGTTTGGTTTATGCTTACGAAGCAACTTTTCATTGCACAGATATAATTCAAGAAGTTATGAAAAGTTTTAGGAGGTAATATAGTGACGCAATCTTCGAATCCTTATGATGAAGCTATTGTGAAAGAGCATCTACGTAACAAGTTAGCATTACTTCCTGATTTGCCTGGTTGTTATCTTATGAAAAATAATGAAGATGTCATTATTTATGTTGGGAAAGCGAAGATTTTGAAAAATCGCGTTCGATCGTATTTCAATGGCAGTCATAATGGGAAAACGCAAAAATTGGTTAGTGAAATTACTGACTTTGAATTTATTATAACAGGTAGCAATATGGAAGCTCTAATACTAGAGTGTAATCTCATTAAGCTGCATAATCCAAGATATAATGTTCTATTAAAAGACGATAAAACTTTTCCATATATTAAAATTACGCATGAGGCTCATCCAAGGCTTGAGGTGACACGTAAAGTATACAAGGACAAAGCCAAATACTTTGGACCTTATCCTAATGCTTATGCTGCACAACAAACGAAAAAATTATTAGATCGTTTATATCCACTGCGCAAATGTCAAAAGCTTCCCGACAAAGTATGTCTCTATTATCATATGGGGCAATGTATTGCGCCTTGCGAATTTGAAATTGATCAAAGTAAGTATGATGAGATGACAGCGGAAATTACCCGCTTCCTTAATGGCGGTGAAGATTCAGTTAGACTTGAATTGGAACGTAAAATGGGTGAAGCAGCAGAGAAACTTGAATTCGAACGTGCTAAGGAATATCGCGATCAAATGGTAGCGATCGATGCTATTATGGAGAAGCAGAAGATTACGATGAATGATGCACTCGACCGGGATATATTCGGATACGCTGTCGATAAAGGTTGGATGAGTGTACAGATTCTATATATGCGCAAAGGTAAATTAATCGAGCGACACGGAACTTCATTCCCGTATTATGGCGAGGAATACGATGACTTTATGAGTTTTGTCACTCAGTATTATAGTGAAAATCCTGCATTACCTAGACAAATCTTACTCCCGCAGCCACTTGAAGGAAGTAGCATGGTTGCTGAAGAAATAACGTCTTGGTTACATGAATGGCTAAAGGTCAAAATTTTAATTCCACAGCGTGGACAGAAGAGTGAAATTGTTTCGATGGCAATACAAAATGCACAAAATGTACTAAATGAAAAGTTCAAACTTATTGAAAGAGATGAGGAACGGAGCATCATTGCATCACGTAATCTCGGACATGCGCTAGGAATGGATCATTTACATCGCATTGAAGCATTTGATAACTCGAATATACAAGGGACAAACCCAGTATCTGCAATGGTTGTATTCCGTGATGGTAAGCCAGATCGACGCGAATATCGTAAATACAATGTGAAGACGATCGAAGGTTCAGATGATTATGGCACGATGCGAGAAGTAATTCGTCGCCGTTATGAGCGCGCTTTGAAGGAAGGTACAGAGCTTCCAGATCTCATTGTAGTAGATGGTGGTAAAGGACAGATATCAGCTGCTATAGAGGTGCTACAGGATGAATTGAGCCTATTTATACCAGTATGTGGACTAGTTAAGGATGACAAGCACAGAACAGCAGAATTAATGAGTGGTGATCCACCTCAACTTATACCACTCGGACGAGATAGTCAGGAGTTCTATTTGCTTCAACGGATTCAAGATGAAGTGCATCGCTTTGCGATCACTTTCCACCGTCAGCAACGAGCGAAATCAATGGTAGAATCGAAGCTGGATTCAATTCCAGGCATTGGCGAGAAACGTCGCAAACAACTACTGAAACATTTTGGATCTCTGAAAAAAATAAAAGAGGCTCAAGTCGAAGACTTTAAGCCTCTATCTATTGGTGAAAAGTTAGCAACTACAATTCTTACGGCATTACAGGAGGATACTCAGGACTAGGTGGTCCTGTAGTGTCCTTCTTTTAGTGGAAGGTTAAATAACACGCCTGTGATTGCGATGTGTCGCTGACGTAGCTTATCCGACGGCATATCTGCCATTCATCGGTTGTTGTGGTACTCATGTACCAATAGCGTACACTGCGTTCCTCACTTCCCTAGCTTCATGACATCTATTTGGCACTGACAAGCGAGCTATTTGAACCTTTATTAAATTTGTTATGAAGTAACTTAATAACATAAGCAATAAAGAACGGTAGAATAATGAATACGATAGAAGAGATAAGATCAACTGTACCTCCATACATAACAAGTTGCATACTCATAAGTATCGTATTGAATATCGCATGAGTGAACATTGCTGCGATAAAGCCGAATTTCACCATAATAAATGTGAATAGCATTCCGACAATTATTAGCTCTAAAATTCGAGTGCTTGCTGGGTAAAGTGGATACATTGTATGTCCTGCTGCCCATACAATGGAAGGAATTATTGCTGCTAACCATGTATTTTTGAACCAACGACGGAAAATACCAACTCCGAAGTAACGATATATTACTTCTTCCGTTATCGCTGCCATCCATGCTACTGCAGGATATAACCAAGTATATTCAAAGTTTAAGAATGATTGTGAGGCATCATTTGCTGACCATGTACCAAGTAAAGTAGTCAGTAATAGGTAGATAACATTTTGAATGCCTAGCAATATTATCGCAAGCAAGTAAGACATTTTCATCATATCCCAAATGTAATGCCCGTAACCTTGATCACGGAATCGTGGCCATAGTCGGAAGCCTTGAGCTTTCCAGAGACCATCACCAGCAATGAAAGAGAAATATACTCCGACGGCACCAAAGATAACCGAAACAATGACAACTCCAAGCATAAAGATATTAGCTAATCCATTTTCCATAATGGTATTAGACTCTAATCCGAGTTGACTTTTCAAAAATCCGAAGTTAACAAGTAGAGAAATTAATGTGCTGATTGCTGTCAACCACGCACCATATTTGAAAGAAGTATGGCGGCGATATAATATTGCATAAATAATTGCCAGAACTCCGAAGATAAATGTAAAGCCCATATATACTCCGAAAGTCCATATGCCAGCAAAGAAATCTTGTTTTTTAGTATAGGCAGTGTATTCATCTGGAATAATGAAGTCAGGAATGTATCTACTTACAATAGTTCCTTCACTCGTTTCCAATACAACAGTATCTATTTGTAGAATAGCATCCCCGATAAATTGTTCATCATTAGATACATACCAACCGATAGAGTGCTTTGATGAATCTGTAATCGAAGCCCAACTTGGTTGACTAACTGCTTCATACATATCGAAATGTGTCTCGTCATTCAAAGGGAAATTTTGCTCTGTAATTTCTTGTTTTAGTGCTGTTAAAGTAGTTGCCTCATCTGCTTCAGTTCCAGTAATAGAAAAATTCCAACCGGTAATTTGACCAGTAAATAGGCTCATAATTACGTATCCATTACCTTCACCTGAATCAAAGCGAACATTGACTTGGTATTGATCGAACGGTACGATCTTTTCGAATTTTTCTTCATGAATCTTTTGTAATTGTTCTTTCATTATGTAGCCTGTATAAGCTTTATTAGCTTGATGGTATGCTTCTGCCTGCTCAACATTAAAGCCAGTATGTTGCTCAGCAAATGCTGATGCTATTTCAATCGCTTTATCATTAGAAATAGGTTTGCTACTTGATGTCGATGTTGCTGATGCGTTTAAACTAGGAAGTAGCTGTAATAAAATGAAAACAATGAGTGAAATCGTAGCTAAAATACTCATTAACTTCCATGTTTTTGGTGTAATCTGGTTGATCATAATTCACCTCTTCAAATTATTGTGTATTAATTATACCGTGTTTGTTGGTTATATTGTATACAATATATTCCATTAAAGTCATATGCTTATTACGCTTGTCGATGATAAAAAGTTGCAATGTCTTGAATACAATTTCGCACCGCTACATCTAATGTATTAGGATCTGCATGAATTAATGATGTCGTCCGCTTAGTTCCTTCTAATTGTGGAATGGGATAAATATCAAGATCATTATCATCAATTAATTGAGGGCGCAAATATGACTTCGGAAGCAGTGCTCCTGCTCTAAAGGTATGAAGCAAACGTAATATCGCTTCGAAAGAATCGATTTCCATTCTAATTTCGGGCGTTAATTGATAAGCTTCGAATAATTCATCAGTTAATAATCGATACCAAGTTCCTTTGGAAAATAGGATCATCGGAATATTATTCAGATCATGGACGTCCAATTGCTTTGCTTCTTGGAGCATTAATGAACGAGGCATGACAAGAATAAGATGATCATCGAACAACGGAGTGCATTGTACATAGGAATCATCTAAATGTGAAGCAATGACAGCAATATCAACTTTATGTTCCTTCACAAAGCTTACGATTTCATGGGTTTTTCCGGTAATCGCTTTAATATCAATCTCAGGATGAGATTCACGTAGTAAAGTAATGAGATCTGGTAAAGTCGTTTGTAATGTCGTCAAACTTGCACCAATCGTAATGGAGCTTCTACCAGTTTCTTTGAATTCCGCAACTGTTTTCAAATATTTGAGATAGAGCCGTTCTTGTTCAATAGCATATTCAAAAGTAAGCTGTCCAATACGTGTAAGCTCAAGTCTTTTTCCGATACGACGAAATAGAGGAGCTCCGATCTCATGCTCTAACTTTGATATTTTACGTGATAACGCTGGTTGAGATAGATTAAGTGAATGAGCAGCTTTGTTCATACTAGAGTGCTCTACGATACGTTTGAAAATATATAAAGCTTCATCCATGATAATGTCCTCCAAAGATAGACTTAAATATAAGCTTCCTATAGTGAAAGTATAGATGAATTGGTACGCTTATGCAAATTAGTTATAAGCATTAATAATAAATATGCAATTCCATTATAAGCGAAAAAAGAGTAGGATAAAACTATGGCTAAAATGTGTCATAATTTGCTATACCTATAGGTGATTGATTGACTAGCACATATGGGTAAGGTAAAATGTGGGTTGATTTAATTGGATAAGTAAGCACTTACAGTTTGAGAGGAGAAACAAAGAGATGAAGGGAAATAGCTATTTCTCTCGTAAGCTGCACTCACTACTAGGGATTATTCCACTAGGCGGATTTTTCGTCGTGCATGCTTTAACGAATTACCAAGCTTTTGAGCGAGGACCAGAAGGATTTCAAAAAGGGGTAAATTTGATTAACAGTTTACCATTATTACCTGTACTTGAGTTTATATTGATTTATATTCCACTATTATTCCATGGAATATATGGTTTGTACGTAGCTTATCAGTCAAACTCTAATCTAGGACGTTTTAAGTACGGACGAAATTGGGCATTTACAGCTCAGCGTATTACTGGGGTAATTACTTTCGTATTCGTATTCTGGCATGTGTATCAAACACGTTTCCAGGTATACCTTGGGCAAATTTCACATGAGGAACTTGGATCAACAATGAATCACATCGCATCAAGTCCACTTATGTTCGTACTATACGTAGTTGGTGTGCTTGCAGCATCGTTCCACTTTGCAAATGGTTTCTGGGCATTTCTTATTAGCTGGGGAATTACGGTTGGTGAAAGAGCTCAACGTATTTCTTCAAAAATCTGTATCGGTATTTTTGTAATTATCTCGGCGTTGTTCATCTTATCTCTTGTTGCTTTCAGAGGTGACGAATTCAAAGAAGTGGCAGATGCCTATATGGCAGTGCGCTCAATTCTTTAGTATAGATCAAGGAGCGAATCGTAATGGCTAAAAATAAAATTATTGTCGTTGGTGGCGGTCTTGCTGGTCTAATGGCCACAATTAAAGCCGCTGAGGCAGGCACACATGTCGATCTATTCTCAATCGTTCCCGTTAAACGTTCACATTCCGTATGTGCTCAAGGTGGTATTAACGGCGCTGTAAATACAAAAGGTGAAGGCGATTCTCCTTGGGAGCATTTTGATGATACCGTATATGGCGGTGACTTCTTAGCAAATCAACCACCAGTTAAAGCAATGTGTGAAGCTGCACCTGGCATTATCCATTTGATGGACCGTATGGGCGTAATGTTCAGTCGTACATCAGAAGGTTTGTTAGATTTCCGTCGTTTCGGTGGAACACAATATCACCGTACTGCATTTGCAGGTGCTACGACTGGTCAACAACTGTTATATGCACTAGATGAGCAAGTTCGTCGCTGGGAAGCAGCGGGACTAGTTACGAAATATGAGCATTGGGAATTCCTTGGTTCCGTTATTGATGATGACGGCGTATGTCGTGGTGTAGCTGTTCAAGATTTACGTTCGATGGAAATCCATACGATGCGCGGTGATGCAGTTATTCTTGCATCAGGTGGTCCTGGTATTATCTTTGGTAAAACTACGAACTCCGTTATTAACACAGGTACTGCTGCAAGTGCGGTATATCAACAAGGTGTGAAATATGCCAATGGTGAGTTCATTCAAATTCACCCAACTGCAATTCCAGGTGATGATAAGCTTCGTCTAATGAGTGAATCTGCTCGTGGTGAAGGTGGTCGTATCTGGACCTACAAAGACGGTAAGCCTTGGTACTTCCTTGAGGAGAAATATCCTGCATATGGTAATCTAGTTCCTCGTGATATCGCAACTCGTGAAATCTTCAGCGTATGTGTTGATGACAAATTAGGTATTAACGGTGAAAACATGGTTTACCTTGATCTGTCTCATAAAGATCCTAAGGAACTTGATGTTAAACTTGGTGGTATCATTGAAATCTATGAGAAATTCATGGGTGATGATCCTCGTAAAATACCAATGAAAATTTTCCCAGCAGTCCACTATTCAATGGGTGGAATGTGGGTAGATTATAATCAGATGACGAATATTCCTGGTCTTTTTGCAGCTGGCGAATGTGACTACAATTATCATGGAGCTAATCGTCTTGGTGCTAATTCACTATTATCAGCTATTTACGGTGGTATGGTTGCTGGGCCAAAAGCTGTCGAATATATTAAAGGTCTTAAGAAATCATCAGAAGATATTTCATCTACAGTGTTTGATAAAGCTGTTCGTGAGCAAAAAGCGAAGTATGATCGTATTCTTGGTATGAAGGGTACTGAAAATGCATACGTACTCCACAAAGAGCTTGGCGAATGGATGACTAACAACATGACCGTTGTTCGTTACAACGACAAGTTGGCAGAAACTATTCAAAAGATTAAAGAACTGAAACAACGTTATAACAATATTAACATTAACGATACAGCCAATTGGAATAATGCAGGTGTCGCATTTACTCGTCAATTGTGGAATATGCTTGAACTTTCTGAGGCAATGACATTAGGTGCATTGCAACGTAATGAATCTCGTGGTGCGCATTACAAGCCTGAATTTACAGAACGTAATGATGAAGAATTCTTGAAAACGACTATTGCAGATTGGACTCCAGAAGGTCCGAAAATTTCATATGAAGACGTTGACGTTAGCTTGATTAAACCTCGTACTCGTGATTATTCTGCAGGGAAGAAGAAAGGAGAATAACAATGGCTGAAACTACAGTAGCTACGAAAACTGTTACCTTTATTATTTCTCGTCAGGATAAACCAGACTCAGCTGCATATACGGAAACGTTCAAGATTCCTTATCGTCCTAATATGAATGTAATTAGTGCGTTAATGGAAATTCAACGTAACCCAGTAACTGCGGAAGGTAAAACCACTACACCAGTTATTTGGGAGTCTAACTGTCTTGAAGAAGTATGTGGTGCTTGTTCTATGGTTATTAACGGAAAGCCTCGTCAAGCATGTAGTGCGTTAATCGATCAATTAGAGCAGCCAGTAAGGCTTGAGCCAATGCGTACTTTCCCGGTTATTCGTGACCTTGTTATCAATCGTGAAAGAATGTTCTCTGCTCTGAAAAAAGTTAAGGCATGGATTCCTATCGATGGAACCTATGATCTTGGTCCTGGTCCACGCATGGCAGAAGCTGATCGTCAATGGGCATATGAGCTTTCCAAGTGCATGACTTGTGGCGTATGTCTTGAAGCATGCCCGAATGTGAATGATCGTAACAGCTTTATCGGACCATCTGCTATATCACAAGTTCGCCTCTTCAATGTACATCCTACCGGTGCAATGAATAAAGATGAGAGACTTGAGACACTAATGGAAGATGGCGGAATAGAAGGCTGTGGTAACTCTCAGAACTGTGTTCGTTCATGTCCGAAAGGAATTCCACTTACGACATCAATTGCAGCAATGAATCGTGATACAACGAAGTTACTATTCAAAAAATGGCTTGGTATGTAATTGGTATATATACAGCCCAATCAATTTTAATATAATGATAGTAAACGTCAGGATAGAAATCTGTCCTGGCGTTTTTTAGTTGCCCATTGACTAAGATTTTACTTTAATCAGCCTATATTATCATTGATAATCATTATCAAATAATGATATTCTTATATTACTGAATGTTATCATCATTGTCAATGCTTAGGTGCGATCGGTAAACACTCTGAGAACTAATCGCTGCTCCAATCGCCGTTGTCCTCGGATTTAGTCATAAGACTGAGGTGTAAATTCGAGAACAAAAACGACCGCTTTCGCTTTTCTACAAGCGATTGTTCTCTCCGCTATAGTTGATGGTGAATGAAGAAAACTTCGGGCTGAGTATACTGCTGTAATGAAAGTCACAGAAAGATGAGAGTTTGAGTGATAACATAATTGGAGAGCATGATAGGGGGTGACGAGTTTGAACATAGATATGATCTTAACTTTAATAATATTATTATTAGCATCAATAATGTTCGTGAGTGGTAAAGTTCGTTCAGATCTTGTGGCCGTCAGTGCTTTAAGTTTATTGGTCATTCTTAATATTCTCGATACAGGAGAAGCATTAGCTGGGTTTGCAAGTTCGGTCGTTATTATGATGATTGGTTTATTTATAGTAGGAGGAGCAATCTTTCAAACGGGTCTTGCCAAAATTGTAAGTAGTAAACTATTGAATTTGGCAGGTACGAATGAAACGAGATTACTTGTTACGGTGATGCTATCCACATCCTTTGTAGGTGCATTTATTAGTAATACAGGGACAATTGCAGTGATGCTCCCAATTGTAATAAGTCTAGCTAATCAAGCTCAAGTGAGTACGAGAAGATTACTTATGCCATTGGCATTTTCAGGTAGTCTAGGAGGGATGTTAACTTTAATTGGGAGCCCTCCAAATATGGTGGTAAGTGAAACGTTAGAAAAAGCAGGTTTTAAAGGGATTAGCTTCTTTGGCTTTGCGCCTACAGGTCTAATCTGTTTAGTTGCAGGAACAGTACTTATAATCTTTTTCAGTAAAATTGTGCTGAAAGGGAAAAATAAGAGCAATTCTAGAAGGAAAAAAGAGCGGTCATTAGATGAACTAGCGCAGCAATATAGGTTAGCGCAAAATTTATATCGGATCCAAGTGAATGAAGGTTCACCAATGCTTGAGAAAACATTGAAAGAACTATCTTTAGCAAGTTTATATCGCGTACATATTAATGAGGTTAGAAGACGTCAATCTCATAAAAATCCATTTTTCAAAACAATTAATCAAGAAATCGCTGGACCAGAGACAAGACTTCATCCTAGAGATATTATATATGTTACAGGTAATTATGAAGATATTGAACAATTTGCTAAACATCAGAAACTCTCTATGATTAGTGATGAGATTATAGAGAAAGATTATTCTGCTACACTTGAAGAGTTAACTACGCCTGAAATTGGCATTGCCGAGATCCTTATTCCGTCTAATTCCCGTCATATTAATCAATTAGTAAAGCATTCAGGTTTTCGTGAGAATTACAATGTTAATATTCTTGGTATTCAACGTAAAGGAACTTATGTGTTGAATGAATTGAAAGAAGAGAAGATTAAGTCTGGAGATGCGATTCTCATTCAAGGAGAATGGAAACACATTGCTCGATTATCGTTAGAACATGAGGATGTTGTAGTGGTTGGACAACCTGCAAAGGCAGCTGCGAGTATACCATTGCTTCATAAAGCTCCTATTGCTGCATTAATTATGGTACTAATGATTGTAGGGATGATTGTTAATGTTGTACCCGCAGTCGTATGTGTGATGGTCGCCGCAATTATGATGGTTGTTACAGGATGTTTACCGAATATGGAATCAGCTTACAAAACGGTAAATTGGGAGAGTATTGTACTCATTGGAGCGATGATACCTATGTCTACAGCAATCGAGAAGACTGGGGCAGCTGCACTATTATCTGAGAAGCTAGTTATTGGGCTAGGGGGATATGGACCGTTAGTATTGCTTGCTGGTGTGTATTTTGCAACTTCTTTGATGACGTTATTTGTAAGTAATACTGCTTGTGCAGTGCTATTTGCACCTATTGCTTTATCTGCAGCAATAGCTCTGGATGTTAATCCAGTTCCATTTATGTTAGCTGTATCGATTGGTGCGAGTATGTGCTTTGCCGTACCGTTCTCAACACCACCTAACGCACTGGTGATGGGAGTTGGGAAATACAAGTTTATGGATTATGTCAAAGTAGGATTACCTGCACAGATTTTACTGGGGGTTGTAATGGTCCTAACTTTACCACTAGTCTACCCTTTCTGAGATGAAGTTCAAAACGTCCGAGGGTGATTACGCGGTAACACTGACGTAGCATATTCGGCGTCGAAGATGCCCTCCATCGAAAGCCTGCGTGTGCTCGCGTACCAACAACGTACGCTGTGCTACTCGTTTACGCTGAAGGGCATCTTCTTAGAACTGACCCGCGAACGTTTTGAACCTTATTGGAATGGAAGTTCAAGACGTCCACGGGTGATTACGCGGTAACACTGACGTAGCATATTCGGCGTCGAAGATGCCCTCCATCGAAAGCCTGCGTGTGCTCGCGTACCAACAACGTACGCTGTGCTACTCGTTTACGCTGAAGGGCATCTTCTTGGAACTGACCCTCGAACGTTTTGAACCTTATTGGAATGGAAGTTCAAAACGTCCACGGGTGATTAAGCGGTAACACTGGCGTAGCATATTCGACGTCGAAGCTGCCCTTATAGATAAAATTGTTTGTTATCACGGGGGATTAAGTGATGGAAATGCTAAAGAACAAATATTACGACTTGTTTGAGGATCATTAAGATTCTAATTAAAACAAATAGAGCTGGATTAGGGAACGATTCATTCCGCTAATCCAGCTCTATTTGCTTAGCCAATCCATTTCTCAGCCCACTCTTGAATGGAGCAGATGACAGGTTCAAGATCCCGTCCTTTTTCAGTCAATTCATATTCTATACGCACGGGCATTTCAGGATATACATTTCTTACAACGACACCAACAGCTTCTAATTCCTTCATACGGTCTGTAAGCATTTTGTCGCTCATTTCTGGTATTTGTTCTTTTATATCTTTGAAACGTTTAGGTCCGCCCAATAAAACATGAATGATCCTACCAGTCCATTTCTTCCCTAATAAATCAGCAGCTGATTCATACCTCGGGCACATCATTGTATAGTCCATTCATATCACCATCCTTAACATTTATTGTAGCATACAAACTAAAAAAAAGTAAGTGCCTTTAGCGAAGTATGTCGATGGTCAAATATGGAGTGAATAGTAATTAATAAATTTACAACGTAATACGAATACAGATTAATCCAAGCAAAAGTGATGCAAATGCCACCCATTGTATACGAGATAATCTTTCTTTGTAAATAATAATGGAAAAAATAGTAACAATAAGTCCGTTTGTTGCGAAGATTGGTGCAACTAGATTAGACTGCCCATATTGCAATGCAACTGCATATAACTGTAATCCACCGTAAGATAATAGACCAGTTACAGCACCATATCTCCAACCAATTGCTTTAGAATTTGAGGATGAACTTCGATCATTAACTACAGGTTTCAAATAGAAGAAGATTGCCATGAAATAAGCGACAAATAAAACAGGAGCACTTTCATAGCCAAGCTCTTCTGTTACTTTCAAACCACCGTTACGAATGGTGAACATAATTATAGCTAGTAATATAAACCCATACCACCATGAAGACGTGATGCTTTTTGATTCTTTCTTCTGGGTGATTAGAATGGTAGCAAATATTAATAGTATAATACTGAAAATTTGTATTGGAACAAGCAATTCTCCATATACCAGAGTACCAAGTAATACGACTAGAACGATGTTCATATTTGTTAATGGTGAAGTAAGGGTAGCTGGTCCAGTATCTAGTGCTCTCATGAAGTATAGATTACCTAAAGCTGACCCTAGACCAATGATTAGTCCAGCAATCCATATATGTAGATCAAGTAATTGAATGTATGAACCGTCGATTATGGAATTAACGCCAAATCCTAATGCACCAACGATATACAATGCTAAGAGCAGTGTGTTCACTGAACCCCTTTTCATCTGGGAGACTTTCATCCACCAACCTGCAGTTCCGAATACGATTGCACTTAGAATTGATAGAAATAGCCACAAATTAACCACGTCCTCGATGTTATCATAAGCCTGTTAAAGTAACGCGCATGAAAAAACCTCTCTTACTTAACAACTTCTTAAGTTAGAAAGGTATTCAACAAACAAATAATATATAAATATTTACTGTTTAGGCAAGCAGTAGTTACAATGAAACTTCAATGGCTTGACGGTTTTTATAATACACCCAACTCGTATATCCGATTTCTTTCAGTCGATTGGCTACTTCATTGAAATCATCACCGATACGTTTTGGAGTATGAGCATCAGACCCAAAAGTTACTTTCACACCGTAATGAAATGCTCTTGCCAAAATATCATCAGAAGGATACCATCCACCAACATCTTTAGTACTACCAGATGTATTGATTTCGATTGCTACATTACAGTCAGCAATGATTTTTAATGTTTCATCGATTTTACTGCTAGTAGGGATATCAGAAAATGGAGGATAATAACCTTTCATTGCATCGATATGACCAAGAATTTGGAACAGCCCACTACGAGCAGATTGAGCTATAAGATCATAGTAGAGTTCTTTGGTTTCGATTTTTTCTTGATCGGTTAGACCTTTCCAGCGGTTTTTGTTGAAAATACTAACACCTGATACTTGATGAACAGAACCAATAACATAATCGAAAGGTACTTCATTCAAGGCTGTTTCGTATAAACTAACATGTTGTGGGAAGAAATCAGATTCTATTCCGAGCAACACATCAATTTTTCCATTGTATTTCTGTTTCAACGATTGTACTTCTGCGATGTAATTTGAAAATTCACTTCTGGCCATCGCGATCCCCGGGAAAGGATGGTCATCGTTATGTGAAAAGTAAGGTGTATGATCTGAAATACCAATGGCTTGGAAGCCTTGTGCAATTGCAGATTGAATGTAATCTTCAATTACACCGTCAGCATGCCCACAACGTTTATGATGGGTGTGAAGATCAAATTTAACACGGTTGTTATTGTCAATTGTACTCATTTGCAATCCTCCTAAAACTTTTCAATTACTTTGTTGACTAGCTTCCTTGAGATTGAAAAGTACATTGGAAGCTTAACTAACGGGTTATGGATATCTGATTTATGAACTACCTCTTCCAATAAAGATTCATAAAGCAGGCTTTCAGAACCGAGAAGATAGAGCGCTACTTGTAGAAGGAGGAAGCGCAAGTGTACATAATTGGTACACGCGGCCCGGACTTCGCAAGTTCGCTATATATTCGACGACGAGTGCGCTACGTAAGCATAATCTTCGTTATCAAAGTCTGATTTATGAATTTCCACTTATTACTCGGCATTCATAAATTTATACTCAGGCATCCCCTTCAAATCGCTAATAAATTGTTGCATAGCTGAATTAATGTATCGACCTGATTTATACACAACACCTACAGGATGTGTAGCTTCAAGCTCTTCTACTCTAATTATTTTTAAAGTGCCTAACTTAAGCTCTTGCTCAATAGATAATTTAGATACAATCGCAGCTCCCAGATTGATCTCTACCATTCTTTTTACTTCTTCACTACTAGACAATTCCATCACAATATTAGGAGTGAGGTTATGCGTCTTACATATTTTATCTACAAATCTTCTGCCTAAAGTATCAGGAGCAAGCATGATGAGTGGCGTCTGTTGCAATTGATCTATTGTAATATAATCATAAGAGCTTAATGGGTTTTCAGGAGCTACAATTAATTCGAATGTATCATAATATAGGATGGAGGAACTTATATTAGCATTTTTTTCAGTTAAATAAGTAATACCAATATCTACGCTTCCGTTATCCACACTACTCATAACTTGAGAAGAGGGCATCGTATGAATCGTTGTTTTGATTAAAGGATATTGATTTTGAAAATAGGAAAGGACTCGTGGTAGTACTTGGACCGCGATAGAAGCTGTTGTTCCTAAAACAATGTGGCCTTGTGGATTATCGTTAAGATCTGAAAGTCTTTGCTTTAAGTCATCAACGATCGAGAGCATTCGTTCAGCATGTTCAAGAAAAACTTGTCCATGTTCAGTTAAAGTGACAGGTTGATTACGATCAATCAAAATAGTATTGAATTCTTCTTCTAAGCTTTTGATTTGTGCCGATACAGCTGGCTGAGTCAAATTCAAAAGCTCACCTGCCTTTCGAAAGCTCATCGTTTTCGAAATTGTAAGTAAGGTTTCTAGCTGACTAATATTCAATTCTGCCAATCCCCCTTCTCGAATAGTTCAACTCGATGGAGCTATCCTCTATTATAGCGAATTCAAACACAATGGGCAAAAATAATTGGATATTAGTTCAATTTACTTCATAAATTTCGTCTGCAACAAAGGTAGTAGCATATTATTTGAGTAAATATAACGAAAAAACT
Source organism: Candidatus Pristimantibacillus lignocellulolyticus (assembly GCA_023639215.1). NCBI lineage: Bacteria > Bacillati > Bacillota > Bacilli > Caryophanales > Paenibacillaceae > Pristimantibacillus (SeqCode) > Pristimantibacillus lignocellulolyticus (SeqCode). Next base: position 93,308 of record CP097899.1, on the reverse strand, counting down.
TCCTTAGATGTACTGAAAGTCAAACATTCAGTACATCTAAGGAAGTTAGCGTTTATAAAAATGCACTTATAGCCATTCTTTTTTGCGGAAAATAATATACATACTTATTCCTAGCGTAATCATAATCCCAAGTACAACATAAGCTCCATACTTGAAGTGAATACCAGGAATCGTATCGAAGTTCATACCATAAATACCTGTAATAAAAGTTAGTGGCATGAAAATCGTAGTAATAGCTGTAAACACTCTCATAATTTCATTGGCACGACTGGATAGTGATGACTGGTAGGCCTCGCGTAAGTTACCCATTAGATCTCGATACGTATCAAAAGATTCAGCAGTTTTCAATGCGTTCTCGTATACGTCACTGAAATATTTCTGTAGTTGATCATCAATCAATTTGAGTTCTTTCTTGATTAAAGTTGCAATGAGTTCTCGTTGAGGACCGAGCACCTTTTTCAACCACAATATTTCACTTCGAAGACCGATAATTTCATTCAAATGAGATTTCTTGGTGTGCATCAAAATATCTTCTTCAAGTACTTCGATTCGAAGCTCAATCCGGTCACCGACTAGTGCATAATTATCAATAACTAAATCCACTAAGTGATAGAGGAATTGATCAGGCCGTGTTACCTCTTGTTCCCAAAGAATAGGTTTCAGTGTACGCAACTCGTTAATTTTCTGCTTCGTCACCGTAATAATAAAATGTTTACCTAAGAAAATATTAAGGGCACGTAAGAAAAATTCTTCATCATCGAAACGTATACTATTTACAACGATAAAATAATGACTTTCATAAATTTCAATTTTCGGACGTTGCTCTTCTTCAGTCAAACAGTCTTCAACCGCAAGATCATGCATACCGAATATTGGTTGTAGAACAGTTAGATCTTCTACATCAGCATCGATCCAGTAAAATCCCTCGCTAGGTGGTCTTACAGTATCTTCAATATTTTCAATTAAACTAAAGTTTCCGCTTTTAACATGTCTAATTTTCATAATAGTTCTCCTTCCCGTCTGGAGGAGCTACTTAAAAACTATATTGCTTACGTTGTTGTCATCTATAATAGTAGCGTAATGGCTGTGGGAATAGAGATGAGCAACCATCGTTAGCAAGCTTTAATGGTAGCGTCCAAATATGAAATTGCCAGGTACTCGGTCGATCATCGTCCATCTAAGCCACACACTCCTTTGCTTCATTAATAATAATGGTTTTCTACTTAACTGTAGCATACCTCAACATTTAGAGAGCATACATATGCTAGTGATGAAATAGGATTACACTTAAAAAGCCCATGAATCCTTGTCTAGTATACTCTGATGTGTCCGAATCATTCAATATAAATTTCTAGAAAATAATAAAAAATGATTGATAATCATGTTCTTGACGTAGCACAAATAATGCTATAAAGTAGTGATATTAGTGACAATTGAATATGCTACTTTCTTATCAAGAGCAGGCGGAGGGAAAAGCCCTATGAAGCCCGGCAACCGGCATTTTATGCACGGTGCTAAATCTTGCGGAAATTTAAGTTTCTGAGAGATGAGAGAGAGGTTACGATAGATAGACCTTTTCTCAATCCAGAAAGGTCTTTTTTTATATACATTTCCATGTATGGATCTACTTTTATTTACAAAAAGTGGATCAAAAGACCGTAAAAGTTAGTTTTGTTTCCGAGGTACTTTTCATTTACGAGAAGTATATCCAGGCAGTTATGAAAATTTAGGTAATGCTTCCGATGTGCTTTTCATTTACAGGAAGTATATTCAAGCAGTTATGAAAAGTTAGTTTTGCTTACGAAGTACTTTTCATTTACGAGAAGTATATTCAAGCAGTTATGAAAAGTCTAAGGAGTGAGTGTTATGCCAATCAAAATTCCAGATTCTCTACCGGCTAAGGAAGTTCTTATGAGTGAGAACATCTTTACGATGGATGAAAGCATTGCCTACAAACAGGATATTCGACCACTGCGAATTGTGATTCTTAATTTAATGCCGACGAAAGAAACAACTGAAACTCAATTGTTACGTTTGATTGGTAACACACCACTACAGGTTGAAGCTGTGTTGTTACACCCTAAGACTCATACATCTAAGAATACATCATCGGACCATCTAACGAGCTTTTACAAAACTTTTGATGAGATAGAACATCAATATTTTGATGGAATGATCATCACTGGTGCACCTGTAGAAAATCTACCTTTTGAAGAAGTAAACTATTGGGAAGAGTTAACTCAAATTATGGACTGGAGTAAACTACATGTTACTTCTACTTTCCATATTTGTTGGGCAGCACAAGCAGGACTTTACCATCATTTCGGTGTTCCGAAATATCAGTTGGACGAGAAGATGTTCGGAGTTTATCCACATAGTCTAAGCACACGAAATGTTCCTCTACTACGTGGCTTTGATGAAATGTTCTTTGTACCACAGTCACGTCATACTGAGGTGCGTCGTGAAGATGTGGAACAAATCGATGAGCTTGAAATATGGTCAGAATCCGAGGATGCAGGTTTATATATTATTGCTTCCAAGGGAGGCAAGCAGATTTTCGTAACAGGTCATTCTGAATACGATGCTGCGTCATTAAAATTCGAATATGACCGAGACAAAGCCAAAGGTCTTGAGATTGAAGTTCCTAAAAATTATTTCCCTGGAGATAACCCAGATCGCACTCCAATTTCTACATGGAGAGCACATGCTAATTTGTTATACTCAAACTGGTTAAATTATTATGTTTATCAACTTACGCCTTATGAATTAGGCGCAGGGATATAGGATGAATGGGAGAGAGTAATTTCATGAAAATTGAAAGTCGCTTGGCACAAATTGGTTCGCAAAAAGATACAGTAACGGGAGCTGTAAGCTTTCCCATTTATCAGGCAACAGCATTTCGTCATCCAGCATTAGGCGAAAGTACTGGCTTTGATTATGCAAGAACAAAAAGTCCTACACGTTCTGTTTTAGAAGAAGCAGTGGCTCAATTGGAATCTGGAGATGCAGCTTTTGCCTGTAGCTCGGGCATGGCTGCCCTACAAACAATCTTTGCTTACTTCAGTTCAGGTGATCATCTAATTGTATCTCTTGATCTGTACGGTGGAACATATCGTCTATTAGAGCGTGTTATGTCTCGGTTTGGTGTAACAGCAACTTATGTAGATACAAATAGTTTAGATGATTTGCAATCCAGTTTGCTTCCTAATACGAAAGCAGTTTTAATCGAAACACCTACTAATCCGTTAATGATGGTTACCGATATTGAGAAAGTAACAACATGGGCAAAAGCTAATGGTCTACTTACGATTGTAGACAATACATTACTAACGCCATATTACCAACGACCGATTGAATTAGGAGCAGATATCGTCATTCATAGTGCGACGAAGTATCTTGGTGGTCATAATGATGTGCTCGCAGGTCTAATTGTGACGAAGGGCGAAGCATTGTCGCAAGAGATGGCTATTCTTCATAATTCTATTGGTGCAGTACTTGGACCACAGGATTCATTCTTACTTACTAGAGGTATGAAAACATTAGCTCTTCGAATGGAACGCCATCAATCGAATGCAACAGCAATTGCCAATCATCTGTTGACTCACCCAGCGATAGCTGAAGTGTTCTATCCTGCATTGGTAACGCATCCCGGACATGATATTCAGAATAAGCAAGCATCTGGTAACACGGGGATCTTCTCATTCAAAGTGAAGGATGCACGTTATGTAGCTCCGATACTTCGTAATGTGAAGTTGATTGCATTTGCAGAAAGTCTGGGCGGGGTAGAATCATTAATGACGTATCCAGCAGTGCAAACACATGCAGATATTCCACTAGAAATTCGCCAAGCTATTGGTGTCGATGATCGCTTACTTCGTTTCTCTGTTGGTATTGAGCATGTGGATGACTTAATAGCAGACCTAGACCAAGCACTAGCCGCTGCCGTAGAGGAAGTTCAAAACATCCACTCGTGATCACGATGTAACGCGTTGTAGCGTAGTCGGCATCGAAGCTGCCATTCATCGGAAGCCTGCGAGTGCTCGTGTACCAATAACGTACACTCCGCTTCTCGTTTCCTAGCTTCATGGCATCTTCTTGGTGCTGACAAGTGAATGTTTTGAACCTTCATTGTAAGAGGAAGTTCAATAAGCGGACTTTGATAACGATGATTATGCTGTCGTAGCGTAGTCGGCATCGAATATGAAGCGAAATTGGAAAGTACGGTTCGCGTGTACGTAATCATGTACACTTGCGCTTCCGCCTTTCTCAAGTAACGCTCCATCTTCTCGGCTTGCGAAAGCTCGCTTTTTGAACCTTTATTGTAAGCTTCGTGCTCTTGACCGCTCGTGTACTCGTACCGTACACATTGCTGGGTTTTGTTACAATGCTTGTGATCACGATGACTACGCTAACGACGTATAATCGACATCGAAGATGAAACGAACTTGTATTAATAAATTAAATTAATAGTAATATTATGAAATGTATAGGTTGTATGGCTTGTAAACTGTGAAGTTTACGGGCTGTACAGCCTTTTTTATTTTTATTCGTACAAGGTTTATATAATTTATTGTATGTATGCCAAACTCTTCCCTGTATATACAGTGTCCACTGACCATATACTTTATGGGAGAAAGGAGTGATCACATTGAGTATACTAACGATTTACTTCCCTAGTCACCAAGAGCAACATTTGCAACCGCTAGTTCAACTAATTAATGAGCAACTGTTGACCTATATACATAGTAATGACAAACGGAAGAAGCGTGATCGACAGAATGTCATTGCTTTACCGATCGAATTGGAGGTTGATATGGCAAGTAAAACGCTGACCTTTGAGCCTCAGATGCCGATGTTTCAACTCTTACTACATGGACCGATGCTTTATCAATTAGTATCCAAATTGTTAGGGCGATATATTGTTGAACATTGTGAGGAAAGTATTATATTTTCATTAATTCAAAAACGCTGTGAGAAAAACAATATTAAGCCAGCAAGTGTAGCACAGTATTGCTTTAATATTTTGAACAATGATCCATGGGAACCGCTAGGTAAGAAATTTACCGAGGAAGATCGACAGCGGAGATCCAATAAGATATCGGAAGAACTTAATCTACATCTTGAGACCAATTCGGAGTTACATCTAGATGGGTACATCGCTTTTCGAATGCATAACTACAAACGAGAATTGAAGGAAGTTGTAGAGTATGCCATGGATGAATATATACTTGATCAGCAGTACGAAGAGTTTATGACTTTGTTGAAGTACTTTGTGCAATTACAAGAAACTCGGATAGATATTGTTCATCTCGTTCAACAAGAAGGAAATAGTTTTATTCTATGTGATGATGCAATGTTACCACTAGAAATTAAACATGAAAATGATCGGATTGTTGCCGAGATGTTGGAAACGGAAATTAACATTGAAGATATCGTTATCAGCTCATTAATATCAGCTTCGCCACAAAAAATTATGATTCATGCTAAACATCATGAATATCAGGTTATTCGTACTGTTAAATCGATTTTCGGAGAACGTACCCAAGTATGTACGACATGTCCAATGTGCCGCAGTAACCAAGAAGAGATTATCCCGTTTCAATAAATACTGTAGTACTAAACAGTTTACTATTATGCTACAGCGACATAGTTTATAGAAATGGAAACATAATCATCGTTGTATGCATCTTGACGAAAAGGTTCGTAATATCTATAATATTGAATATACGAAGAACATTTCACGATGTTCTTACTACTTATAAGTAATAGCAATGACGAAGACAAGCAACTATGCCGCTCAGGCTCAGAGATAGGAAACTAGGCTGAAATTTCCTTCCATGAAGCACATAGATGTACCACTTCTTAGCTGTATAGCAGAACGTTCTAAGAACGAAGTAAGTTATACCGGATATCTCCGTTATCAGATTTTTACGAGGACTGCAATTGTTGTAGTTGAAGTAGGGTGGAACCACGAGATGACAAGCACTCGTCCCTTTTTGGGATGTGTGCTTTTTTTGTGCTTTATTTTATGGACAAGAAGTAGTTAAAGACAAACTTAATAATTTTAGGAGGTAGTATTTAATGAGTATTAATGTAACTTTCCCAGACGGCGCTGTACGTGAGTATCCTGTAGGAACGACTACTGAAGATATTGCAGCATCGATTAGCTCTGGACTGAAAAAAAATGCAATCGCAGGTAAAGTAAATGGTAAAGTTGTGGATGTATATGCACCGATTGAAGCTGACGCAACTGTTGAAATTGTCACTGTAGATAGTGCAGATGGTCTTGAAGTATACCGCCATAGTACTGCTCACTTAATGGCGCAAGCGATTAAACGCCTTTACAAAGACGCAGATGTGAAACTAGGAATTGGTCCTGTTATTGAGGATGGTTTCTACTATGATCTAGATATGGAGCAATCACTTACTCCAGAAGATCTTGTGAAAATTGAGAAAGAAATGACTCGAATTGCTGGTGAAAATCTTCCGATTCGTCGTCGCGAAGTTTCTCGTGCAGAGGCGCTAGCTACTTTCACTGAGCTTAAAGATAATTTGAAATTAGAATTGATTAACGATCTTCCTGAGGACTCCGTGATTACAATCTATGATCAAGGCGAATTCTTCGATCTATGTCGTGGTCCGCATCTTCCAAGCACAGGACGTATTAAAGCATTCAAGCTTCTTAGTGTAGCAGGTGCTTACTGGCGTGGAGATTCTAAAAACAAAATGCTACAACGTATTTACGGTACTGCATTTGCTAAGAAAGCAGAACTTGATGAGCATCTTCATTTCCTAGAAGAAGCGAAAAAACGTGACCACCGTAAACTTGGTAAAGAGTTGAAAATGTTCACATTCTCTCGTGAAGTTGGACAAGGTCTTCCTCTATGGTTGCCGAATGGTTCTAAAGTTCGTAGAACAATGGAACGTTACATCGTTGATCTTGAAGAACGACTAGGCTATGAGCATGTATATACTCCAGTACTAGCTAACGTTGAACTTTATAAAATTTCTGGTCACTGGGAGCATTATAGTGAAGATATGTTCCCTCCAATGCAGATGGATAATGAAGAACTTGTCCTACGTCCGATGAACTGTCCGCATCATATGATGGTTTATAAGAGCGATATGCGTTCTTATCGTGATCTTCCAGTTCGTATTGCTGAGATGGGTACAATGCACCGTTATGAAATGTCAGGCGCTCTAACTGGTCTTCACCGTGTACGTGCAATGACATTGAATGATGCACATATCTTCTGTCGTCCTGATCAAATTAAAGAAGAGTTTGCTCGCGTTGTTAACTTAATCCGTAAAGTTTACGAAGATTTCGGAATTAAAGAATATCGCTTCCGTCTATCTTATCGTGACCCTAAAGATACTGAGAAGTACTTCCAAAACGATGAGATGTGGGAAATGTCTCAACGTATGTTGCGTGAAGTAGTAGAAGAACTTGAGCTTCCATTCTTTGAAGCGGAAGGTGAAGCTGCTTTCTATGGTCCTAAGCTAGATGTACAGATCAAAACTGCACTTGGTAAAGAAGAAACATTGTCTACTGCACAATTAGACTTCTTACTACCTGAGCGTTTTGAACTTGAATATATCGGTGATGACGGTAAGAAACATCGTCCAGTTGTTATTCACCGTGGAATTATTAGTACAATGGAACGTATGACTGCATACTTGATCGAGAACTTTGCAGGTGCACTTCCTCTATGGTTATCACCAGTTCAAGCGAAAATCATCCCAGTATCTATTGTATACGATGAGTATGCAATGAAAGTGAATGATCTATTGCTTGAAGCGGGAATTCGTGTAGAGAAAGATCTTCGCAATGAGAAGCTTGGTTACAAGATTCGTGAAGCACAACTGGAGAAAGCTCCATATATGCTTGTAGTCGGCGAGAACGAGATGCAAGCAGGTACTGTTGCGATTCGTAAACGTGGCGAAGGTGATATTGGCTCTATGCCAATTGCTGAGTTTATTGCTCTTGTACAACAAGAAATCGCGAATAAAGCTCAATAGTATTGTATAAAAGAGCCGATCTGATAATTTAATCAGATCGGCTTTTGCTCTCTAATAATCTCGAGAAAAGCATTCATTTGTGGGGATATCCAGCGTTCAGGATTATAGCATACGAAGATCATACGCTGTGGTAAATCTTTATGAATATCCTCACAAGCAAGCTTTCCAAAAGCAACTTCTTCTTGAATAGCAGTATAGGAGATGAATGTTATATTGTTCCCATACACTAGTGTACGTTTAATGGATTCTATAGAATCCATCTCTATCCCGTTTTTAAAACTAATATTGTTGATTTGTGCCCAATGATTGGTCATCTCACGAGTTGTAGATTGTGAGCCATGAAGTAGAAAAGGGTAAGCTGCAAGCTCTTCAGGTAATATAGTAGACTTATCCGCATTAGAGTGCATACTGAAGTTGGGGGTTATATTAGTTAAGCCATCTGTTAAGTCATTACAATCTGTTATAACTTGATGGATGTTATTTTTTTTTGCAAGAGGATGATTTACAGAATAGGCGACGACGAGTTTATCTTCACAGATCGCTTCGTAATACAGTTCATCTTCGGTGCTAGCTTTTTGTGCTGAAATAAAGCCTATGTCGATTTGTCGTTCAGCTAACATTTGACGAATTACAGGTGCAGTTCTTATAGTAAGTCTCACTTCTACTTCAGGGTACGCTTCTCTAAATTGATGAATCCACACAGGTAGCAAATAAGTTCCGGCAACGTAACTTGCCCCAATATGAAATATTCCCTTCTCAGGCGAGCGTTGCTCAGCCATAATACGTCCCGCTTCAAGTCCAAGTGCTCTAATTTTTCGCGCATAATGAAGTAATGCAGTCCCAGCACGTGTAAGTTTGTAGCGCCCACCATAGGTCTCGAAAAGGGGTACACCATATTGCTCTTCTAGACTTTTCATATGAAAGGTAATCGTCGGTTGCTTAACGCCCAGAGCGTCTGCGACGGCGGTTATTTTTTTATGTTGATCAAGTAATACAAGAATATCTAGCTTAATAAAATTCATATTGGATTGCCCCCAGAAGAAGATTTTCAACTCGGAGTATAGATTATCTCTATGAGAATGTAAAGATACTAATAGTTTATTTAATAAACACTTAACACTACGAAGATATTTAGCTGATGAATAAAGATTATTCTGTAGACAAGCAAGAGAAGACGAGAAGGGAGTGAAGTACATGGAGGTGGAATTAAGTGGCGTAACCAAAGCATTTGACGGCACAGTTGCGCTTCATCCGCTCAATATGAAAATAGCTTCAGGAACCTTTACTACGTTGCTCGGTCCATCGGGCTGTGGTAAAACAACGCTACTACGATTGATTGCTGGGTTAGAAGGCCTAGACAGTGGGACAATTCGAATCGGAGGTAAGTTAGTTTGCGATCCAAGTAACGGTGTTAATATACCACCACAGCAAAGGGAACTAGGAATGGTATTTCAGGATTTTGCTTTATGGCCACATATGACAGTATATGAAAATATTGCATTTGGACCTAAAGCGCGAGGAAAACGCAAGGAAGTTGCGGAGCAAGTTAAGGAAGCTATTGAAGCAGTCCGTTTGCAAGGGTTCGAGAAGCGATATCCACATCAATTATCTGGTGGTCAACAACAACGAGTTGCCTTTGCTCGTTCGATTGCTTCACGTGCTGGTCTGATTCTGTTTGATGAACCACTTAGTGCACTTGATGCATTACTACGTGATGAAATGCGCGAAGAGCTCGTTCAGATGGTGCGTAAATTAGGTGTGACTGCTATTTATGTTACTCATGATCAAACTGAAGCTATGTCAATGTCAGATACCATCATCGTTATGCAGCAAGGTAAGGTTCTTCAGCAAGGTAAGCCAGAGGAAATCTATCATACACCAACACATCCATTCGTTGCCCAATTCGTGGGGCGTTCCAATTGGGTGGAGCCAAATATTCGAATGGTGAGACCCGAAAATGTTCGCTGGATAGCAAGATTTGGTGATCGTACATTTGAGGGTGTTGTTACCAGAGTTTCATATTTCGGTGATCGCTATGAAGTAGCTGTGAAGCTGGCAGATGGTACCGTTTGGACAGCTTATCACAACGAACGAATATCGCTTGGTGAAAAGGTTCAGTTAGTTGTTGCTCAGCAGCATATTCATACGCTGGGAGAAAAGTATGAAGCTATACGTGAAGTGTCAATGGAAAAAGAGCAAGGCAAACTAAAGGAGGTAAACTAATGAACGCAATGAAAAATAAAGTAATGAAATTTGTATCTTGGCAATGGTCGCTTGTGATGTTATTGACTTTAAGTAGTGTACTTACAGCTTGTGGTAGTAATAATGGTGGGAACAACAATCGTACAAATCCAATTGTTACGGAGAAGCCAGCTATCACTCAGTCCAATGAACAATCTGATAATAAAGAATCTGCAAAAGCGCCTTCTGGAAAAGTAGTTGTTTATACTGCTGGTCCTGAAGGGTTAGCCGCAAAGATTAAGGAAGGATTTGAAGCTAAATACGGAATTACAGTTGAACAATTTGACGGTACAACAGGAAAAGTATTAGGCAGATTAGAAGCGGAGAAAAGCAATCCTATAGCAGATGTTGTTATTGTAGCTTCATGGCCAACTGCAATGTCAATGAAGGCAGATGGCTGGGTACAAGGTTATGCGGAAGTAGAAAATGCTGATAAATTGCAGGCTGGTTGGGTAGATTCAGATTATCATTTGTTTGGATACAGTGCTTCAGCACTAGGTATCACTTATAATACTAAATTAGTTACAGAGGTACCTACTGATTGGTCTGATTTGACAGATGCTAAATGGAATGGACTAGTTAATATACCTGATCCATCTTTATCAGGATCTGCACTTGATTTTATTTCAGGTTACTTGAATGATAAGGGTGACAATAATTGGACCTTGTTCGAAGAGTTGAAGGCAAATGGTGTAGCGATGGCTGGTGCTAATAAGGAAGCATTGGATCCAGTAATTACAGGAGCAAAAAGTGCGGTAATGGCTGGTGTTGACTACATGGCATATAGTGCAAAAGCAAAAGGCGAGCCAGTTGATATTGTTTATCCTGAAAGTGGAACAGTAATTAATCCGCGTGCAGCGATGATCATGAAAACTTCACCAAATGTTGAAAATGCCCGCTTGTTTATTGATTATCTTCTATCTGATGAAGCGCAAGCACTTGTTACTGGTGCATATTTATTACCAGGGAGAGCTGATATTAAAGCTGAGAATAGAACGAATACCGAAGATATTAAGCTATTGAATTATGACTGGAACTGGATGAGCGAACAAGGTGAGACAATTAGCGCACAATTTCTGGAGCTATTCAAATAAGTTATGAAAAACTTATTTCGCGGGGGGCAAAAGCTCCCCGCTTCCTCGTGGAGAATGCTATTGGGATTGTTACTACTTACATTGTTAGTAGTGGTTCCATTACTCATGGTATTGCTGCACAGCTTGTTTCCTGATGACACGTTTGATGCGCTCGCTCCGCTAAAAGTGCTGTCTGATCCAGGTCTTATCACTATTTTTTGGAACTCTATTGCACTTGGAGGATGGGTTGTTCTTGGCTCTACATTATTAGCTCTACCGATGGCTTTTTTGTCCGCTAGAACTTCGATTGGACGGCATGCTTGGCTTGACGTAGTTCTTATTATCCCTTTCATGACACCGCCCTATATTGGATCTATGGGATGGATTCTTTTCATGCAGCGACGTGGCTTCGCAGAACAGATGTTTCCAGCTGTTGCATGGATAACTCCCCACTTTTTCAGCTTGCTAGGGATGGTAGCAATTATGAGTTTGCATTTGTTTCCTTTTCTATATCTCATTTTGCGTAATGCACTTATGCGTATAGGAGGCTCATTGGAGGAAGCAGGCAGTGTACATGGTGGTAATATGTTTTATTTATTAAGACGAGTCATATTGCCGCTATTACTAGGAAGTTATGCTATGGGTGCTTTACTTGTGTTTGTTAAAACAATTGCTGAATTTGGAACACCTGCGACATTTGGGAGACAAATTGGCTATTACGTATTAACTAGTGAGATTCATCGTTTTACTTCAAGTTGGCCAATAGACTTTGGTAAGGCTACGTCATTAGCATCCATTTTGCTTGGGGCTTGTTTATTGTTTTGGTACATACAAAATGTCATTAGTCAAAAGTATCAATATAAAACGCTAGGTGGGAAAGGTATGCGAACTCGTTTAATACCTTTGCATGGCTGGCGATCGATATTCGGCTGGGGTTATATTGGTTTATTGTTACTGTTTTCAATTGGGATCCCTTATTTCTCGATTATCGTTACTTCGATGCAAAAGTTGAGAGGTGATGGTCTTGCTTGGAGTAATTTATCATTGGAACATTATGTGGAGCTACTTCGTCCTGGTTCAAAAGGTTGGCAAGCATTAATCAATAGTATGGGACTTGCTTCAATTGCTGCAACGGTAGCTGTACTTATTGGTACTTTCTTAGTATTGCAGATGGGGAACTTAAAGCGTTGGTCTCAGCGTAGTCTTGATATGTTCAGTCTTCTACCTAATACCGTTCCTGGCATTGTTATCGTCGTTGGATTAATTTTATTATGGAATGCTCCTTGGATGCCAATTCCGATTTATAACACATATGCTATGGTCGTTCTAACTTATATAGTGTTCTTTTTACCATATTCTGTACAATATGTGAAAGCATCGGCAGGGCAGATTGATCATAGTTTATTACAGGCGGGAAGAGTTTTTGGGGGTCAATCATTTTACATTTTTCGGAGAATAATATTGCCTTTGCTCATTCCTGGTATTTTGGCTGGTTGGATGATGACCTTTACGATTTCAGCTCGTGAACTAGTAGCATCATTAATGGTACTGCCACCTTCTATGCAAGTAACTGCTACCTATATCTTTAGTCAGTTTGAGCAGGGTGAAGTGTCATTAGGTATGGCTATGGCAGTTGTCTCCGTAGGATTGACAACGTTAGTATTGGTTGTAATGAACCATCTCGGTGCGGACAGAAAGTGAGGGAATTTATGCTAAGACATCTGAAAGTAGATGTATGGGGAGGAGCAGGTGAGCATGGAAGATCTTGTTACCGAGTAGAGGGTGAAGAACTTTCGATCTTACTAGATTGTGGAGGTAAAAAGGAATATGGTGGAATATATCCACAAATCGTTGCAGATCAAGTTCGTTCATTAAATTCGGTGTTTCTTTCACATGCTCATGAAGATCATATGGCGGCTCTACCTTTACTATTACAGTATGGATATATGGGAGATATTTGGTTAACAAGAGAAACTCACCGACAATTGCCGGCATATGCCCGTGCTTGGCGATCATACGTAATGTCACAAGGTATGAAAATACCTTACGAAGCAACTGATTGGGAAAAATTACATTATCGTTTTCTTGATGAAGAAACACAAGAGGATGGCTGGGTATCAATTTTTCCAGGACTACGAATTTGCTTTGGACCAAGTGGACATTTACCAGGAGCAGTTTGGATGCTAATTGAACTTGAAGGAATTTTAGTTTTTTATTCAGGTGACTATAGCTCTGAATCCTCCTTATTACAGGCAACGATGCCAGATCTATCGCTATTGAAGGGACGACAAATTGATGTAGCGATTGTGGATGCTGCGTATGGTGATTCTCCGGAGAAGCAATCATTCCATTTAGCACAGCTATTGGACAAACTTGATAGTGTACATAAAAGAGGTGGGCATGTGTTATTGCCTGTACCGTTAATTGGAAGAGGATTAGATCTTATTGTTGAAATTAATGAACAACATCCTAAGTTACCTATTGCAGCGGAAATAAATTTGATTCATGAATGGGAACGGTTATCTCAATGGTCGACTGCAAACCGGTGGTTGCGTAGTGATTCATTAAGCAAAATTGATAAAGCAATTAGCAAAGTGAAACATATTACTGGAGAAGTAGATCGTAGGTTAATACTTAAAGGTGAACCACATATTATTTTATCGACTGACGGTATGATGCTTACAGAGCCAGCACGTAGCTACGGAAAGTGGTTAAGCGACAATTCAAAACATGCCATTGTATTTACAGGACATCTGAGTGAAGATGCTCATATGTCCACTGAAGAGAAATGTGAATTCGTCTCCATCCGCTATAAAATACATCAAGGTTTACCTGATGTCCAAAAGATGGTGCTTGAACTACAACCGTTACAAGTATTATTGGTTCATGCTGATGTCGATAAGACTGAACGATTGATTACGCATTTAGCTAAACTTGGATATGATAAAGTACATGATCAATTAATACAGCAAAGTAATTCGTAATTAATGAAATATATATAAAATTATTGCCTTGCCTCCCAAATAAAGGCGAGAAAATTGATGCATATGAAAATGCCAATTACTCATACTAGTCTAGGGAGGTGATTACAAATGGCTAAAAATAATAATAAACAATTCGCAAAAAGTAACATTCCGCAAGGAAATCCACAGAGTATGACTCCAGATACGGAGTTTTCACAAGAGCTAAATGTTAACTCAAACAATGAAAAACAATCATTATCTAAGCAATCCAACAAAAAACACAAAAATTAGGTCAGATAATATAACATAAAAGAAGGAGGGGCAAGTCTGCCCCTCTTTTTTTTACTCCTCATTCAAGATATAATTGTAATTATGTTACAGATTGATGGGAGGATTGATTACATATGGGTAATGTGTTTTTCAAGTCGACGAAAAAACGTGAAGATAAGACGGAAAGTAATCGTTATATGGATCAAATGAAAGGCTTGTATAACGAATCCATTGTTATCTCGGACCAGCTTGTAGCAGCAGTAGATGAGGTCGATCAAGCAATGGAACAATTAAGTGTAATTGCTGATAAAACACAAATACAAGAACAATCATTACGTCATAGTAGTAAGCTTGCTACAAGTAAAATTATTGAAGCTTTTTCATCGTTGCAAGAAGTGTCTGCTGCAACTGATCAGATTAATAATGCCTCTTATCATCTTAACGATCAAAGTAAAGGTACCAAACAGATCGCATTAGATATGCAAACTTCACTTGGTGAAACTGAGACTGTTATGGGCCATTTGAAACACAATAACTCTAATATGACCAATCACATTGAAGATCTTATTAAACATACCTCTAAAATTTATGAGATGAATATTCTTATTCAAGAAATTGTTTCTCAAACTTCATTGTTAGCTCTAAATGCTTCGATTGAAGCTGCACATGCAGGTGAATATGGGCGAGGATTCTCGGTAGTTGCTAGTGAAATTCGACGATTAGCAGAGCAAAGTAGTGATACAGTAAAACAATCGACTGAGTTAGTAAATGAGATTGAAAAAGGTGTACAGCTCGTCATTAATGCAGTTGAACAGGAACGTTCTGCAGTAGATCGTGGAGTTGCTGAGATGAGTACCAATAAGGAGCGAATGGACTCAATTGTTAATCGCATCATAGAGGTTGATCAACTAGCACATGATATGAAACAGTCCAGTATCAATCAGACGGAACAGACGAATCATGTGATAGAACGCCTGCAAGAGGCAGTTGAACTTGTAAATGGTACGCTAGTTGCAGTTGAGGATACATTACAGATGAATACACAGCAACGCAAGCAAATTCATAAGCTAGAACGAATAAGCCATAACATGGGTAAATCATCAAAAGATTTGAAATCAGCGATTGATCTTGTTGAATTTGAACTTATGAATAAAGTAGCTAATACGAACGCTGAGGAAATCGTACAGTGGCTTCGTCAGGCTGCTACTGATTCAACGATAACATCCGTTGATCCAATCATACACGATGCAAGTTTACGAGCATTGATGAAGAGTAAGCCAGAGATTGAAGCGATCTGGTCGAATTATGCGGATGGGTCATTTATCGTATCGATTCCAGATGCAGGACTACTTAATGCAAAAGGTAGAGAATGGTGGAAGCGTGCTATGCACGGAGAAAGTTTTCATTCGAGCTATTATGTATCTTCAATTACTAAGCAACTTTGTCAAACGATCTCAGTTCCGATCTTCGGGGAAAATGATATCATTGTGGGCGTTCTAGGCGTAGATTTGGCAATTCGAAGCTAATATTTATGTAAATGACAGCGTAACAGTCTCAATAATAAAATACCCATATGAGACAATGACGTTACATTAGTCATTCATAGCTCATATGGGTATTGTTTTTTGTTATAACTCTTTATGTTCCTTAGTCGTGAAGAGACGTTAGTACTTCCCCAAGTGCTTTCAATGCTTCTTGCTCTTGATCACCATCTGTTTCAAGTAAGACCTCGCTATTTGTTGTTAAGCCGAGTGTCAACATGCTAAGTGAGCTTTTTCCATTTGCTTTCTTACCATTACAGTGCAATGTAATTTTACAAGGAAATGAGCTAGCTAGTTGAACGAATGTTTTAGTTGGGCGAACATGAAATCCTGTTGGGTTAATAATTGTGAAAGTTTGACTTATCATAAGTAATCACTCCGTTATTCATTTGATGTAAGATGTAGTTGTACGTATTGTACGATTTGCTCGCTTTGTGCCAATGTCATGGCATGCTCAGCATGTGTTGTCCATTCTGTTTTGTTTAAATTCATAAGCTGTTCTTTCGTCGATAGAATGGAGCTAGCGCTCATACTGAATTCATGTAATCCTATCCCTAGTAATAGAGGAGCAGCTAAAGAATCACCAGCCATTTCTCCACACATTCCTACCCATTTACCCTCTTTATTAGCTGCATCAATTACCATCTTAACTAGTCGTAGAATGGAAGGGTGTAGCGGTTGATATAGATAAGCTAACGTCTCATTCATACGATCTGCTGCCATTGTATATTGAATAAGATCATTGGTTCCAATACTGAAGAAGTCAACATGCGGTGCAAATAAATCAGCGGAGACAGCGACAGATGGAATTTCAACCATCATACCTACCTCGATATGATCATTTACAGCAATGTCTTCATCAATAAGCTTTTGCTTCTCTTCAGCAAGAATTTGCTTGGCTTGTAATAGCTCCTCAAGTACAGCAATCATCGGGAACATAATTTTCAAGTTACCATGAACACTTGCACGTAGCAATGCACGTAGTTGTGTACGGAATAGATCTTGATTCACAAGACAGAAGCGCAAGGCACGTAAACCAAGGAATGGATTATCCTCTTTCGGAAGGCTTAAGTACGGGAGCTCCTTATCTCCACCGATATCCAATGTACGGATAACGACAGGCTTAGTTCCCATCTTCTGCAAGGCATAGCGATAGCTGCTATATTGCTCCTCCTCAGTTGGCAAACTAGTTTTTCCCATATATAGAAACTCGGAACGGAATAAACCAATACCCTCCGCTCCTAAAGAGATGGCACGATCAATATCTTCAAGCTTTCCGATATTTGCTGCAAGCTCTACCTGTGAACCATCCTTAGAAATTGTAGGTTGATTAACAAGCTTAGCTAATTGTTCTTTATGTTGAATAAACATCTGTTGCTTTGAAGTCATCTCCTCAAGAACAGAGGAATCAGGTTGAACGATGACTTCTTGCTGATCCGTATTGATGATAAGCGTTACTCCTGTTTCAATGGACATGACTGCCTCACCAGCACCTACAATAGCAGGGATCTCTAATGATCGCGCCATTATTGCAGAATGTGAAGTACGGCTACCCATTGCCGTTACAAAGCCTTTAACATAATTAACATCAAGCAAAGCTGTATCGGAAGGGGTAAGATCACGGGCAACAATAATGCATTCTTCTTGTAAGCTAGATAAATCAATATGCTTAACTCCGCGTAAATGGCTCATAATGCGATTCGTAATATCTTTAACATCTGTCGCACGCTCACGAAGAATTTCATCATCCATCTCGGATAGAATAGAAATAAATTGTTGAGCTGTAGCATGAAGAGCATATTCAGCCTCGTATCCATCTTCTTCAATGCTAGCTTGAATTCCTTCTAATAAATCTGGATCGTCCAGAATCATTAAATGTCCTTCGAAGATTTCAGCCTTTTTATCTCCTAGCTTTGCTTTTGTATGTTCATAGATCGTTTGAATATCTTGTTCAGCTGCAGTAAAGGCTTGTTGCACTCTTTCCCAGGAAGCTTCTTTATCCTTTGCTTGAATAGCCTCTGGAATAAATACCTCATCATGAATAACGATTGCATTTGCTATAGCAATACCAGGAGATGCGCCAATTCCTTTGTAAGTTGTTGTATTCAATGTTATTCCTCCCCTAGTAGGTTATATTGAGCATGAATTTGTTGATGGAGAGGATGATCATCAGCTAACCCAGTATATTTTGTTATTGTTTGATCAATGCCATGGCCTAATAGAAACTGCTGTAACTCCACTGCTTCCTTATCGTCATTATCCTTATAGACCAATGCAGCAGCAACAGCCTTTGTCAGATGATCGACAGCAATACCATATTGATACGCTAGTAACGCAGGGCGAATCAAGCGATCATTAGATGAAATTTTGCGGATTGGGGAACGACCAATTCGCAGAATTTCATCGGTTAGATAGGGATTTTTGAAACGTTCTAATATTTGCTCGATATATTGATTATGGGCTGTACGATCTAATCCATATTCAGCAATTAGCGCATCACCAGATTCTTGAAGAGTAGATCTAACCTCTTGAACCAATTCTTCATCCTTCATTGCTTCTTGAATAGTTGTATATCCTTTTCTATATCCATGATAAGCAGCTGTACAATGCCCTGTATTTACGGTAAATAGCTTACGTTCAATATAGGCATCCAATTGATCTACATAATGAACACCACCAATAAGAGGTGCATTGGTTGGCCAATTGGTTTTCTCTATCGTCCATTCGTAGAAAGGTTCTACAGTAACAAATAGAGGATCCTCATGGTGCTGAATCGGTACAATACGATCTACTGCAGCATCTGGAAACGTAGCGAATTGCTCATACGTTTGTTTTAATTCTTCGCTTAGTAAAGATACAACATGCTCTTTCAAGATGGAGCTAGCACGAATAGCATTTTCACATGCGACAATAGCTAGTGGAGGCAAATTCAACTTCGCACGCTGTGTAATTCCTTCCGCAATTGCTGGAGCAATATAAGGGAGAATATGAACCCCAACAGCTGTAGTAATAATCGTTGCAGAAGTAATATGTTCAGCAACTTTAGAAATATCATCACCAGATAACGCTGTAACATTGTTGACAATGAATTGATCACGATTTTCATTAGCATACTGGACAGTGTAATGTTGTTTTTCTTTCAGATGATCAACGAGATTCTCATTCACATCGACAAAGGTAATATTATATTGCGCTTCTTGAAGAAGCAAGCCGATAAACCCACGGCCAATATTTCCGGCTCCAAAATGTATTGCCTGCATATTACAGACCTCCGTTAAAGATCTCAAGCAATTCATTCGGATCAGCAGAAGTAATAATTTTCTCGAATTCCTCTTCATCAGAAACTAACATCGCAACATTCGTAAGCACGTCCATATGATCATCTCCGATAGCAGCTAGGCCAATAATTAATCTAGCAGGCTCATCTCCACCGAAATCTATACCTTCAGGAACGGTTAAAATAGATATTCCTGTTGAAACAATTAAAGATTTAGCTTCATTCGTACCATGAGGCATAGCAAGACCTCCACCAAGATCAGTAGAAACTAGCTGTTCACGCTCAAGCATTTTATCAATATAATTAGCAGGTACATGACCAGCATCAACAAGCATTTGACCTACAAGCTTAATCGCTTCTTCCTTTGTTTTTATAGGGGCGTGTACTTTAATTTTCTCCACAGATAGTATTGACATATTAATCTCTCCATTCAAATTTTTGTTTAATGAATTTCTCAAGGTGTGAGGAGATGAAGCTTTGAATTTCATTAGGATTACCATTTTGTAAGCAAGTAATCATCTCATCAATAAGCAACATAGCACTCACTTCGCTTAATATTTCTAAGCTACTCTTATCCAGTTCTAGAGGAGCAAGCATAAGTAAGGTGTGCTCTACAGTAGTTGAATCAGCTTCATTAAGTAATACTGGCTGCTGAAATCGATAAAGGACAACTATTGGAGCATTAATAGAACGAGATCGAGTATGAAGCAGTGCTAGCTGGCTATCAGGAATAACAATGCTTCCTTGCTCCTCGCGCGTATACAATTTCTCCACGATGGAATTGATTTCATTAATGACGCCCTCGTCATACAGCTTTTGTAGAAGTTGAGGTAATAACTGTAGTACGGTTACATGTTGATCATACGTACCTTCAAAAGCAATGACTTGAAATTGTTCAATAATAGCTATCGAGGCATTCGTCAGCTGTTGTAGCTGTTGAAGTCGTTCAATGCTATTCGTCTTTTCAGTAATGCTAGTGCTTGAAATTTGCTTCTTTTCTAAGTGCTTTAGAAAAGAATTTAGCTTTACTATTTCATCATCTGTAATCAAGGGACTTAATCGAATATATTGTTTATTGTCGATAGGTAAGTCCACAGTAGAGATAATAAAATCATAATCACTATGAGGTAATCGCGCTGCTTCATACCATGTGTAATGACCTAGAAGCTCAATTTGTGGAAACTCCTGAGCAATCCGTACATTTAATAGCTTAGATGAGCCAATGCCGCTTGTGCATACGAGCACAGCTCTAGCCTTCTTGGGCAGCTGCTTTAACCTCTCCAATGCAGCACCATAATGCACCGTAATGTAGCCAACTTCTTCATCAGGGATGATAAGCTGGGGGAGTAGCTTTGCAATTCCGTTTTGAACGATCTGAAACAGATATCCAAATTCTTTCTTTATTTGATATAGCATGGGATTACGAATAGGAATTTTTTTCTTAATTCGTTCAATAGCTGGTATCATATGACGAAGCAATCCATCTGTTAATGTAGGATCTTCTGCAAGAGGCTCCTCTACATGCCTGTTTACCCACTGAGTAAGCTCGATAATAATTGAAGCTAATTCTAACTGATTTAGTGGATCATCCTGTTGCTGATAGGCAAATTCAATTATTCCTTGAAAATATATTATTTCATCTCTAGGCAGTTCCATCGGAATGGTTTGAAGTAGCTCACTGGTCAATTGACTATACGAATACTCATCTTGCTGTCTAGTTACTTCTTGATGAATATTGGCTTCAGCATGAATTTCTTTAGAAATAGTAGTAATAGGGAAATTCTTTTTGAAGCGAGAAATACCAAGACATATGTTCAATATCAGTTGTGTATATTTTTGCTGAGATAATGATTGAGGTAACTTATCTCGTAAAGACCATAGTATCCGTTCAAGTATTTGAAACAAAGAACGATCGATAAAAGAAAGTAGATGAACTTCCATAACTCCGTTTGCGTTAATACGATGTTCTTCATTAATTAAAAGTGATTCATCTACGTGTGTAGTAATAAGAATTCCTAAATATTGTCTCTTATTAAATTCCGATCCCTTAATCTGTACGCCATACCCTCTACGTCTAATGAGCTTGAGATCATGCTTAATAAGTGTTTTTTCAATTTCATCTAGATCCGAACTAATTGTTGGCATCGTAACATGTAGCTCATGCGATAGAGTAAACAGCTTCATAGGTTCATGCACATTAAGCAAGTGACATAGAATAATAATTTTTCGTTCTTCCGCGTTAAGCTCAATCGGTTTCTGATAAGATAAATGTTGCTTTAAGTGCACCATTTGCTCAGCAGAAGCTTGAATGCGAATTCCTATACCAGATTTCTTAAGAAGCTCAATGTGCAAGGAATGAAGATACTGTTCAATACCAATAAGTTCTCGGTGAATGGTACGTCCACTTGTCCCTAATAGATCTGCTATATAAGCAACGGTGATTTCGTTCTTTTGCTCAATAAGTAGATCAATAATTTTGTGTTGTCGAGTAGAAAGAGTGATATTTATTTACCTCCTTTCTAAATAGGACATACATTTCAATGAATATAACGCTGACGCAAATACGTCAACGTTATACAGTATATTTACATTTATTTAAGTCTTTCTACTAACGCTTCATATGCAGGACTCTTCATGAAATTATCAATCGAAACATGCTCTGCTTGAGGTGCTTTAAGCTTAGCACGGTCAGTTAGCGTTTGATGAGTAACAACAATGTCTGCATCACTTGGAATATCACTAATTGCAGTATTAATAACAGTTACTTGAATACCAGCGTTGTTGATTTTTTTTCGAAGTACAGAAGCCCCCATCGCACTAGAACCCATACCTGCATCACAAGAGAAGACGATTTTTCTAACTTCTTCTTTGCTTTTTGTAACTTCACTTGAATCGACAGTAGCATTCGTTGCTTGCGCGGAAGCTGTACCCTTAGATTCAGCTTTCATTGCACTCATCCTATTTTGTGCATCCTCCAGAGAGTTTTCATCCTCTTTTTGTTTACTTGTTTTAAGGATAAGAGAAGCGACAAGGAATGATACAACGGTTGAAATGATGACACCAGCAAGCATACCTAGATGACTACCTTTAGGAGTCATTGTAAAGTAGGCGAAAATACTACCTGGAGAAGGAGCAGCTACTAGACCTACACCTAATAATTGGAATGTGAACACACCAGAGATACCACCAGCAATAGCAGCTATAATTAGTGCTGGTCTCATTAGAATGTAAGGGAAATAAATTTCATGAATACCACCGAAGAAGTGGATTATCGCTGCACCCGGAGCGGATTGTTTAGCAGCTCCTTTACCGACTAACCAATATGCAAGTAGAATACCAAGACCAGGGCCTGGATTAGATTCCAACATATAAATAATGGAGCTACCTAATTTTGACGCTTGCTCTATGGCTAATGGTCCCAGAATACCATGGTTAATGGCATTGTTAAGGAAAAGTACCTTAGCAGGTTCGATTAGAATACTTGCTAACGGTAATAAACCTGTGCTAATAAGGAAGTCAACGCCCTTAGCGAGAATATTACTTACACTCTCTACGGCTGGCCCAACTGCCTTAAAAGCAACAATGGCTAGAACTGCACCAATAATACCAGATGAAAAATTGTTAATTAGCATTTCAAATCCAGAAGGGATTTTTCCTTCAATGGATTTATCAAATTTTTTCAAGACCCAAGCTGAAAACGGCGCAACGATCATAGCCCCAAGAAACATAGGGATATCAGATCCAACGATAACACCAGCTGTAACGACTGCACCAATAACTCCGCCTCGTGTGCCATGTACCATAGTACCGCCAGTATATCCTATTAAAAGTGGAAGTAAGTATGTGATCATTGGTCCAACTAGTAATGCTAGCTTTTCGTTAGGAAACCAACCTGTAGGAATGAAAAGAGCTGTAATTAATCCCCATGCAATAAATGCTCCCATGTTGGGCATAACCATACCACTTAAGAATCTTCCAAAGCGCTGTACACCAACTTTAATACCACCCGACTTACTTTTAGTGGTTGCACTTTTACTCATGTGATAAACCTCCAATATAGATTAATGACCTTAGTGCATTTTATAGTTCTTCTTTATGAGACAGACATCTACACTTTTCATTAACGATGATTAGTGTTGATTCTTGAACTCTAAAAAAGTGGGTTCCTAATAAAATGCGCTATTTTAGTCAAGTTATACTTTTATCCTAGATTATAGCGTTTACATTATCAATCAATTGAAAAGTGGGTTTCGTCATCAAGGCTGTTGACATCATTTTGCATAGTCTAATGAAGGCTTATAGAATGTGTAGGTGGCACGGTTTCGATTGGAAACGCTCAATGGATAATACGTTGCTCCAATCAGCAACGCTCCGTGAACAATACATTGCTCCAATCGACTTTAGTTCAAGGATTTACAGGAAGATTGATTAAGGTGTAAATCCTTGAACAAGGCCGAACGCTATCGCTTTTCCGCAACGATTGTTCACTCCGCTGAGGAGAGGGTTTTGATTGATTTTATGGTTAATTTTGCTAGATGTATGGTAAGCTTGGATCGGTGAGTAATGCTGTTAGAAACCTAAAATGAGATGTTAAATTTAGATATTATAGATATTATGATAGTCCAGTTTGTGAGTTTGATCGACTAGAGAGAGAAACTTTTATCAATAATAATGCCGTATGTAGCTGCTAGGTATGGAAGGTGAGATGATTTTGATAAAAACATTAAAATATGCATGGATATTGTCCATTGTCATTAGTTTATTTTCTGTTATTTGGTTTGTTCTTGGCATAACAGCAAACTTTCAGCGAGAGATAGATTTAATATATACCGTTCTTCTATTTTTTTTAGGAATACCTTCAGTGTTATTGATTATCGCATCTATTTTTCTGCTTTATAAAGACTGGCCACAATCGTGGGTGGGGAGTAAGATTCTTGTTTGCATAGGCATATTAATTATGTTGTCTCTATCAGTAGGATTAATCAATAGTGTGAATACAAGTGGCTGGTTAACAGAGAAGGTGATTACTGATACATTGCAGACAACAGAGGATGGTAAGTATGAATATCAGATGGAATGGATTAATCTGTTTCAAAAAAATAGCTATGCTCGTCTCTATATTATAAGTAATTCAACTGACGAAGAAACTCGGATACGTTTTGATACGCCTGTAAATACAGTAACGGTTTTAACGAGGGGGGATGTGAATTATTGGATTAGTTTAACTGCATCACCTAAGGAAGACGTTTATATTTTAACTACAACTGACAAGCTCTCATTGTTTTTGCCAATTGAGACATATGAAATAGATGTGAAAAATGAAATAGCAGTCAAGATCGAATAATTGAATTTTCAATAGTATCACATGCGAGTTTAACAGTTCCATTTGGGTTTTTCTTTATGTTTACAGCCTCTACACAGTACCGAATGAATTGGACAGCTATGTTAAATGTATCTTACATAATTTTTATCAAAAAGAGTTATTACGAAGTTTTTAATGTAAGCCGAGGATATTAAAGGGGACTTTGTTTAATGAAAGCTACTATACTTATAGTGTTATTATTATTACTATCTTCGTGTGGTCTTAGTAATACAAATCTTTCAACTAAAAATCAGATTGAAAGAGAAGACAGTGCGATAAACCAACTGACTGAAACAAAAACGAATAATAACGAAGGGTCAATTGACCTAAATGAAAAGAAACTAGAATTAAAAAAAGTAAATTATTCTAACCAAAATGTAAATATTTCTTTTCCTGCAATTATTAATTTGAATGACTTAGAACAAGAAAAGATGTTAAATGAAATCTTAAAAAGTGAAGCTATGCAAGTATTAGACTACTTTGGGGAAAATGGGCAAGATATTGAACTAGATGTAAATTATAGTTCCAAGTGGATTGGGAGTACCTCTCTTAGTATTCAGTTTACTGGATCAAGCTATGTAAAAGGTGGACCCTATCCCAATAGTATATTTTTTACCACGAATCTTGATATAAAGAATGGTAAAAAAATATTATTACGGGATATAGTAAAAATAGATGATAAATTTATTGATTTGTTAAGACAGGCGAAGTATGTGCAACATAATTCCGATTTAAATGTTGAAACAGAAGCAAGAGAGAAATTAAGTGAATATTCTTATGCTGAGCTGATTTCTTACTTAAATAAGACTGACGAGTTAAATGTTACGAATAAATTAGGAGTATTCACGTATTATACAAAAGAATCACTTGGTATAAGTTTTAATGTACCTCATGTACTCGGTGACCATGTAGAATATGAAATTAGTTATAGTGATCTTAAAAATAATATTCTCTCTGAGAATATAGCATGGATCGATATACAATCTTCTCGTGAAAATTGAATTCATCAAGAAATTATTTAGGATGGAGTTTGTATACTAACGAACTCGATCCTTTTAACTATGTTTTAAATGTTTATTTCTATAGTAATCAATAGCATCTTCGAGTAAGTTACGCTTTTCTCTGCATATGAAGAAACATAGCGGAGAGAATAGTCGTTGTGGAAAAGCGGTAGCGTTCGGCCTTGTTCCAGAATTTATACCATATCCTACCTTTCAATAAATCCTGGGACTAAAATCGATTGGAGCAATGACTATTCTCAGAGCGGTCACGATTGGAGCAACGCAATGTTCACGGAGCGCTATGATTGATCCTATAGTTATTTTTGCAAAGTGTATGGTAAGCTTGAATTGGCAATAAAGAAAGCAATGTAAACTTTACAGTAAGGCATTGTAGTAGCTAATACGTACAACAAAAAAGTACGATGAAATAGTTGAAAGGCTCACTTATAGAACGGAGTGTATTTATGACACTATATGATGTACTAGTATCTGTACATATATTTTCAGCAATTTTGGGTATGGGGCCAGGATTTATATTGACTTTAATCGTAACGAAGTCTACCAACATGAGCGAATTGAAGCACGCGTATTCTATTAGGCATCGTATCCATATTATTGTCATGATTGGTGGAACGTTACTACTAATTACCGGGTTATGGCTGGGCATTTTACGACCTTATATGTTTTCAGAGGGATGGTATGTTATAAGCTTAGTGCTGTTTTTGGTGGCTTTAGCCTTTGGTCCCTTTGTATTATCGCCAAGGTCACGACCGATCAAACAATTATTGAAGGAACAAAATGGTGAAGAAATTCCTAAGCTGTATTATACCTTGTCCAAAAAGTTGTTTGTCTTTGAGCATATTGAAAATTTGATCTTTTTAACGATAATTATATTAATGCTTACGAAGCCTTTCTAAGTGTTGTAAATAAGTTACTATGGGACAACATTAGCGATGATAAACTTGGTATTCCCACTTGTGATTTGAATCACATGCTACATAGCACACACAGGCTATACTAGTATTGAATCAACAAACTAATTCATTTGAATAGTGGGGGAATTACTTTGAAAATAATTAATCTTGAAAGTCGTCTACAGCATCAGGAGAAGTTCATTAATCCTCTTACCAACTTTGAGAAGACAAAGATGGTTCAAATACAGCTAAAAAAAGGAATTGGTATTCCAGAGCACCATGTAGATGCGGACGTACTCATTATCGTTAAAAAAGGTAAAGTAGAGTTTGAAGTTGCAGGGGAACGAGTTGAGTTATCTCCTAGCAGCATATTATATATGGAACCGAAAGAACAGCATAGTTTACTAGCTTTAGAAGATGTGGAGCTACTACTATTACGTATCGAAAGATAGTTGGGAAAAATGTCAATGATGATGTTAACGCAATATTTTAGCTAAAAGCGAGTATAACAATCTTAAGTATTATAAAAAAAGTTAGCAACTTGAATTTGTCTGTTATCCAAAAGGATAGAGTTCGTATACTAACGTGCTCTATCCTTTACTTATGTCTTAATTCGTTTGAAAAAATAGTAATCTACAGCATCTCTTCTTGTAAGCAAACTTTTCCCTCTTCTAAGCATAAACATAGCGGAGAGAACAGTCGTTGTGGAAAAGCGGTAGCGTCCGGCCTTGTTCCAGGATTTATACCATACCCTATTTTCCAATAAATCATGGAACGAAAGTCGATTGGAGCAATGTACTGTTCACGAAGCGGCCAGATTGGAGCAATGTACTGTTCACGAAGCGGCCAGATTGGAGCAATGTACTGTTCACGTAGCGTTCTTAGTTTATACCAACTCTCTCAGTCTCTAGACCGAGAACATTTTCAATCTATCGACGCTGTGTGGAATTGTTAAATTTAGCTATACTAGATATATAAGAAAGACGAGAGGATGAATGTACAATGAATCGATCATTTTTTGATAAGTACGGTGTTGGATTAATTATTATTGTAGTCGGTAGCTGGTTCTTAGGAAGGCAGCTTGGGATTATCGATTTTGGACTAGGTAAGATCATTACGATCTTAATTGGTGTCATGATTATATATTATGGTATTAAAATGATTACTAATAATCGTAAGCAAGAGGATAGCAATGATTCAACATGGAATAAATACAACCCGAATATCCAACCACCGCCACCTTTACATGAAGACCCAACTATGAAGAATCCAGGATATGATGATGAAAAATATTCATCCGAGCAAAAAAGTTACGGACCAACTTATGAGGAATCACCACCATCTTCATCCCGTCCCAAATGGAAAAATTGGGGGCATGATCATTCATACGATCACACATTTGGCGAATATGGTGATCATAAAATTAATAAGTCTACTTTTATCGGCGATTTCCATTTCGGTAAGCAATACTGGGAGCTTAAACCGATGAATTTATCTGCATTTATTGGAGATACAACGATAGATCTTACAAAAGCTCAAATCCCTTATGGTGAAACACGAATTATTATTTCCGCATTTATCGGTGATATAAAAGTATTTGTACCGAATGATGTTACGGTTGGAGTAAAAGTTCAAATGAATGCTTTTATCGGTGATAGTAAGTTTCTAGATCAGCGTGAAGGTGGCATTATGTCGCAAGTCAATCAACAAACCAATCATTTCAATGAATGCGAGCGAAAAATATTAATAGTCGTTTCAACTTTCATTGGCGATGTAAAAGTGAAGAGAGTAGGGTAGGTAATGGCTTCTATTAAACTTAATAAAGTAAAAGCATTTTCGCTCGCTAATCGAGTTCTGCTACTTTCGATTAGTTCTACGTTGCTCGGACTTGTACTTTATATTTTGTTAGAACCTCACTATCATACGATTTCACTTTGGCTTATAACGGTTGTAGTAACGGTACTTTTTAGTGCCGTTCTTGCTCATTTTGTTACTAGAAAAGAACGTAATAGTTTAGAACGATTGGAATATGCGATCAAAAATGCAGTAAACGGTGATTATGGAACAAGGGTTAGTTATAATCAAGACGATCCGCTTAATGAGCTGTTTGAACAATTTAATGAGTTTCTTGAGCAGACAGAGCAAAAACTCTCCTATTTACAAGTGTTGGGCGAGGCTCGAGTTATTCAGGAATCTGCTTCTATTGAGTCTGCTGTTCTAGAAGAACGTAAACGACTTGCTCGTGATTTGCATGATAGTGTAAGTCAGCAATTATTTGCCATTCATATGTGTGCATCGTCTATTACTAAATTGCGTGAAGTGAATCCCGATCAAGCGGATCAAGTAACGTTACAACTTGTAACAATGTCGAGTACAGCTCAGCAACAGATGCGGAAATTTATCGCACATTTAAGACCGATGGAGTTAGAAAACCGCAGCTTACAAGGAGCATTAACTCACTGGTATCCAGATTACTGTCGGCAAAACAATATTCAGGGTAAATTAGAGTATCGTATCGAGGCGCCTTTATCAGAAGCAAAAGAGCATCAACTCTTTCTGATCATCCAAGAGGCGATGGCTAATATTGTGAAACATTCTCAGTCTCAAAGCTGTCAATTAACACTATATGAGACAGATAGCCAAGTGATTATGACACTGCAAGATGATGGAATCGGCTTTAAACATGAAGCGTTATCGAGAAAATCATATGGTCTTTCAACGATGCAAGAACGAGCTCAGAAGCTAAGTGGATTAACTGAAATTATTAGTAAAGAAGGTAGAGGTACGATTGTCAAAGTAACGATACCTAAGCTAAAGGAAAAGGAGCTGCAGTCATGAGTATAGATGAGACGGTGAATATTATGATCGTCGATGACCATGATATGGTTCGATTAGGTTTGAAAACATATTTGATGTTGGAACCTAGTTTCTCTGTTATCGCAGAATGTAGTCATGGTCAAGAAGCACTATCATTGCTGAATTCGATGGATGATTCTCAGCATCCTGATCTAATATTAATGGACTTAATGATGCCTGTAATGAATGGTATAGAAGCAACGAGGAGCATTATCCAGCGTTACCCTAATATGAGAATTGTAATGCTAACAAGCTTTCTTGAAGATGAGAAAGTATATCAATCAATTGAAGCGGGAGCAATTAGTTATGTGCTGAAAACCGTTTCTTCGGAAGAATTAATCTTTGCTTTGAAAGGCGCTCTTAAAGGTATGCCTGTTATGACAACGGAAGTTTCACAGTCGTTGACGAGAGGCTTACGTGTACAACGTACTCAACAAGGCGATGAAAGTTTTACAGAGAGAGAAAGAGAAGTACTACTACTCGTTGCTGACGGTATGTCTAACAAAGAAATTGCAGATGAGCTTCATATTAGTATTAAGACGGTGAAGACACATGTTAGTAATCTGCTTATGAAATGCGAACTTGATGATCGGACGCAATTAGCAGTACTTGCTCACCGAAAAGGATGGGCTAATCGCTAGTTTCTAATTACTCGTATAGTACGATTACCTTTGATGCATACTAATTCCCAATATGAGTCGATATGATGAGGGGGATCTGTATGATTACTATTTCTTCGCAAATTGCTGGCAAGCAGCTTGCTTTTGATGAGATGAATCAAGCCAGTAACGCACTTGGGTTCATGCTTGGGGGCAATTGGGATTATGATGGGGGATTTTTTGATCAATCGTTGGATACTGAGAATAAAGTATGGTTACGCGTACCATTCAAAGTTATTAATGGTGAGATCTCAAGTGAAGTAGGTCATTCTGATGCCTATATTGAACTTAGTGAACCATTTGTGTTGAATCATGTCTACAATGAAGGTAACGATCCTAGCGGTAATGTAAGTGTGATTTCTGCTTCTTTCAATCAATTTCAAGCGCCGATTGATCCAGATGCGCCGGTATCTGATAAATGGGCACAGAAAGGGAAGCAGGCGGTTGTTCGACTGGAAGAAGCATTAAAGCATTTATTGAAATAAGTAATTCAATGCATTCGCTTACGAATACGACCACAAATACATATTATATCTAATGAAAAATCCTCTCTGGCAGTGTAAACTAATGCCAAGAGAGGATTTTTATTTTCGTTTATAGCTATTTTAAGTTTGTTTTAAGGTAAATTGTGCAAGATAGAGATATCAAAATAATAGGTTATGAAATTGATATAGAATATGCTTTGGAAAAACCACGATTGGTAGATTTAATTTCAAAAGTATATGAATAGTTTTAGGAGGAGCGCAAAATGGATAATAACAATAAAAATAATTATGATGATTTCTTCAAGAATGAAGGAAATTCCAATGCATCAGCAAGTGGTAATAAAGCCGAGACGAATAATGGTACAAAGTCAGATTATAATGCGATTAATGAACAAAGAGGACAATCACAACAAGAGGTATACGGTCAATCTCCATATTCTAATCCTAATGAACCCAATCGTAATCAATCTGCAAGTGTACAAGATGCAGAGTATACTCCGGTGAATAGTGAATCAACTTCATACGGATCTTCTACAGTGCAAAGTCAAGATGATACGATGTACTATTATACTTATGGTAATGGGCGCCCACCCGCTCAAGATCAAACAAATGCTATATCGCAAAATCAAACCAATTCAACATCAACATATCAACAAGCAACATACGGAAATCAGACAACAACTCCTGTTTATAATGAGCAAGCACAAGTTGGAACTAATTATCGCCCATTTACCACATCACAAGTTGGTGGAAATGATCCTTTTGGTTCCAAAAAGGAAAAAAATCCGAATGGGTTTGGTAAGATTTTCTTATCGTTTATGGCTGGTGTCATTGCAGTAGGATTATTAATGTACACTGCAGATGTACAAAATTGGTTCTCTCAAGAAGTAACCGTTTCGAAGCAAACAACTTCTATGAATAATGGATCAAGCGACTCATCGAAAACAACTACTTCTGAAAAAGGCAGTACAGCTTCTACAAGTACGCCGTTAGCGGATCGTCCTAATAACATTGCATCTTTGTTCGCATCAGCGAGTCCTGCTGTAGTAAAGATTGAAACCTATTCATCCTACTCATCTGGTGGCGGAGGATCAAGTTCTTTACTCGATGATCCATTTTTCAGACAATTCTTCGGTGATAATATTCCGAAATCTAATGGCGGAGGTTCAGGTTCTAGTAGCGATTTGCAACAAACAGGTATGGGAACTGGGTTCTTCTTCGATGAAACAGGTTATCTTCTAACGAATCAACATGTTGTTGGAGATGCTGATGAAATCCGTGTCGTTGTTGAAGGATACGAAAAACCATTTGTTGCTGAACTTCTTGGTTCAAGCTATGAGCTAGATCTGGCTGTCCTGAAAATAAAAGGTGATGAGAAATTCCCTACACTTCCATTAGGAAGCTCAGAAGATATTAAAATCGGTGACTGGGTTATAGCAATTGGTAACCCATATGGTTTTGATCATACGTTAACGGTTGGTGTGTTGAGTGCCAAAGAGCGTCCGATTGATATTTCTGATACAGAAGGTACTCGTAACTATGAAAATCTTCTGCAAACAGATGCTTCGATCAATCCAGGTAACTCTGGTGGTCCGTTACTTAACACAGATGGAGAAGTTATTGGTATTAACACCGCAGTAAGTTCTACAGCGCAAGGGATAGGATTTGCGATACCAACTTCAACAATTAATGAAGTGTTAGAATCGTTGAAAAACAATACAGCAATACCAAAACCAGCTTCACCATTTATCGGGGCTGATTTGCAAAATCTAACGGAAGATATTGCAAAAGAATTAGGTTTGTCTACTACTGAAGGCGCAATTGTAAGAAGTGTCTACTATAATTCTCCTGCCTATGTCGGAGACTTAAAACAATTTGACGTTATTACTGGTGTAGATAATGAAACGATTAAAACGATGACTGAGCTTATCACATATATCCAATCGAAAGAGGTCGGTGAAACGATAGAGCTTCAAATTATTCGTAACAATAAAGAGATGTCCCTTTCTATTACAATTGGCGATAAAAACGAATTTGGATTAAAATAGGATACAATATAAATAAAGACGCGGGGTATAGATCTCTGCGTCTTTATTAATAAACTGTGGAGGTTATACATATGAGACAACATATATTAGTCATAGATGACGATGATAAAATTACGTCGATGTTGAGGCGTTCACTTGCCTTTGAAGGATATGAAATAACGATTGCTAACAATGGTGCTGACGGTTTAAAAAGCTTCATGATGAAAGAGCCTGATCTCGTTATACTAGATGTCATGATGCCATATATCGATGGAATGGAAGTATGTCGTCGCATTCGTGAAAGTGGAAGTCAAGTTCCAATTCTCATGCTTACTGCCAAAGATGAAGTGAACGATCGAGTAAAAGGTCTTGACTTAGGTGCTGATGATTATGTAGTTAAGCCATTTGCACTAGAAGAGCTACTTGCAAGAGCTAGAGCATTGTTCAGACGAAAAGTAGACAAGCTAGACAAATCAGAAAGTGTATTAACATACGAAGATCTTGTGCTTGATATCGATGCAAGAGAAGCGATTCGTGCGGGAAGAAGAATTGAATTAACTTCGAAAGAGTATGACTTATTATTATTATTTATGCAAAATCCGAAGCGGGTTTTAACTAGAGATACGATTATGGAGAAAATATGGGGATATGATTTCAGTGGAGAATCGAACGTTCTTGAAGTATATATCGCGATGTTGCGCCAAAAGCTAGAGGAAGGCGGTCATAGTCGAATTATTATTACAGTTCGTGGAACTGGTTATGTGCTTAGAGGAGAGGTAGGTTAAAGCTTTGTCACTACGATTAAGATTAACACTATGGTATTCAGGTTTACTTACTGGAGCATTAATAATATTCGGTGTTATCGTCTATTTATTCATTAACTGGAATACGTATGCTGAGCTTAGAGAAATGGTTAAGACAGAAAGTGAAGGGTTGGTAATTACAGGAACATTAATGTTAGATAAGCTCGATCTCAATCTTGACCGTCAATCACGAATTGAAGGTAAAAATATTTATGTTCAGTTAATCAATTATCGCGAAGGAAAGTATAGACAATCTACAAATTTGTTCGAACAAAATTTTGTTATTCCTTATCCGGATGCTTCACCATCGTTGCAAAATGGTTTTGTTGAGGTAATGGTGGAACTTGATCATAAGAAATATCGTATGATTACTTATCAACGACCACTTGAGATTAATGGCGTGTTAGTTGGATTGCTACAAGTTGGAGCGATTCCATATAATGAAGATCAATTTTTAATTGGATTACGTAATACATTACTTTTTTCTTCTGTTATCGTTGTCCTTATTGCATTTACAGTTGGTTTAATTATTGCTAGAAAAGCATTACGTCCAATTGAAAATGTGATCAACGCTACTAAACAGATCGAGAATGGTGCAGATCTAAGTGTACGAATACCTATGCCGATAGCGAAAGATGAGATTGGTACACTTGTCACTACGCTCAATATGATGCTCTCAAGGTTGGAGAAGGCTTACAATGAATTAGATGAAGCATATATGGCTCAGCGACGTTTTGTGTCTGATGCATCGCACGAACTTCGAACCCCACTTACGACAATTCGTGGTAATATCGATTTACTAGATAAAATGTGGAAGCAGACAGAGCAACAAAGTGGAGCGATAAGTGATCAATTAGAAAGCGTGAATTTAAGCGGTACTCATTTTGAATTATCATATGAAGCAATTACAGATATTTCGGCAGAAGCTAAACGAATGTCTACGCTTGTAAATGATCTTCTTGCACTTGCTCGTGCTGATGCGGGATATGTAATGGAGAAAGAAAAAGTAGATATTCATAGTTTAACTGAAGCTGTTGTTCGCCGAGCTCAGTTACTTCCTAGAGAAGCAAATTGGGAAGTTGGCGACCTCTCTGAATTGAAGGATGTCTATATTCGAGGTAGTGAAGATTATCTTCAACAACTATTGTTTGTCTTTATTGAAAATGCGTTTAAATACACGCCAGACGGAGATGTGAATTTCACGGTTAGAAGAACGGAACATCATATTGCTTGGATAATAGAAGATAACGGAATTGGAATGAATCCTGATCAAGTTCCACATATATTTGACCGCTTCTATCGCGCAGACGTGTCTCGTGGGGTAACGGTTGGTACAGGGCTTGGTCTAGCAATCGCTAAATGGATTCTCGATGAACATCAAGGTAGCGTTGAAGTAGCTACTTTGGAAGGTAAAGGAACGACATTTACGGTATGGTTGCCGATAGACTTTTCCTAATTAGGAGTATGGTCTATAATAGAAGTAGTTCAAAAATCGGAATTTGATAACGATGATTGACTTCATCGTATATTCGACATCGAATATGAAGCGAACTTGGGAAGTCCGGTACGCGTGTACTAGTAATGTACACTTGCGCTTCCTCCTTCCGCAAGTAGCACTTCATCTTCTTGGTTCTGAAATCCCGCTTTTAGATCTTCCATTTTAAGAGGTAGTTCAAAAAGCGGAATTTGATAACGATGATTGACTTCGTCGTATATTCGACATCGAATATGAAGCGAACTTGGGAAGTCCGTATATAAGAATTTATCTATTGATGGTAATGATAATGAGAGTAGGTGCGCTGAGATGGAAATCGTGAAAATATCTCCACGAGGTTATTGCTACGGAGTAGTGGACGCAATGGTATTGGCATTGCAAACTGCAAAAAATGAAAATTTGCCAAAACCGATTTATATATTAGGTATGATTGTTCATAATGCACATGTTACTGATGCATTTGAAACAGAAGGCGTGATCACATTAGACGGTGAAAATCGTCTTGAAATACTGGAACAAATTGAAACGGGTACAGTCATTTTCACAGCTCATGGTGTTTCGCCTGAAGTTCGTCAAAGAGCTCGTGATAAAGGTTTAACCGTCGTTGATGCAACATGTCCTGATGTTACGAAAACTCATGATATTATTCGAGAGAAGAGCGAATTAGGTTTCCATACCATCTATATTGGCAAGAAGGGTCATCCTGAGCCAGAAGGTGCGATTGGTGTTGCTCCTGACATGGTGCATTTAATAGAGAAAGATCATGAGATTGCAAACTTGCAATTTGATGAGAAGACTCCTCTTCTAATTACGAATCAAACGACGATGTCGCAATGGGATATTAGACATATCATTGACCAGTTGAAGGAGAAGTTCCCTCATGCTGAAGTTCATAATGAGATATGTCTAGCGACTCAAGTTCGTCAAGAAGCAGTAGCTGGTCAAGCAGGTGAGGCGCAGTTATGTATCGTAGTTGGTGACCCTCGTAGTAATAACTCTAATCGATTAGCTCAAGTATCTGAAGAGATTGCGGGTGTGAAAGCTTACCGTATTGCTGATCTTTCCGAGTTAAAGCAAGAATGGCTGCAAGGTATTGATCGTGTAGCAGTAACTTCAGGTGCTTCTACACCGACGGCTTTAACTAAAGAAGTGATAGAATATCTTGAGAAGTATGATCATAATGATCCATCAACATGGGAACTTACACGTTCAGTGAACATGAGTAAAATTCTACCGAGAATTAAGACTAAAACCACATAATAAATATCTTTAGCTCTTTATTACTATTCGTTTTTAGTAATGAAGGGCTTTTTTATTTCATGATTGGAACATCGCAGTGGCGGTGTTCAACCTTCCAGATTGGAACAACCAAAATAGCTAATCTAATTCAACTGTTGACGAATGAAGAAAACTGATGTATATTTACTTTAACGAATAAAAGCATAAAAGCATAACAGCGTCGAAGCTTAAAAGCAAACAAGCGTAAAAGCGAGAAAGCGTATTTGCATGAAAGTCAAAATGTTTCAGTTGAACAGTAAATGTTAATGTAACAACACATCATATAGCTTAAAAAGCGAAAAGGGAGAGATTAGTTATGATCGTAATAACAAAAAATAATGTAGCAGATGAGCGTATTTCAGAGATCGTATCATTTATTGAACGAAAAGATGGCATGCAAGCCCATGTATCCAAAGGAGATGATCGTACGGTCATCGGAATTATCGGTCAAGCAGATTCACAGTTAGGAGAACAATTAAGAGCGATGAAAGATGTAGAGAACGTTATCAAAATTTCAAAATCATATAAGCTAGCGAGCAGAGACTTCCACCCGGATGATACTGTTATTGAGATTAATGGCGTCAAAATTGGTGGGGAGCATGTCGTTGTAATGGGTGGCCCGTGTGCTGTAGAAAACCCAGAGCAAATTGATGAAATAGCCCGACTTGTGAAAGCTGCTGGTGGTCAAGTGTTACGCGGTGGCGCATTTAAGCCTAGAACAGGACCTTACAGCTTCCAAGGTGTTGGTGTTGAAGGTTTAGTTATGATGGCAGAAGCAGGCAAGAAACATGGCTTGCTGACGATCACAGAGGTTATGACACCGGAATATGTAGATGTGTGCGCGGAGTACGCTGATATTTTGCAAGTAGGTACACGGAATATGCAAAACTTTGATCTACTTCGTAAACTAGGTACAATCAAAACTCCGGTATTATTGAAACGTGGCTTCAGTGCAACTTATGATGAACTACTGAATGCAGCGGAATACATTCTTGCAGGTGGCAATCCTAATGTAATGTTATGCGAGCGTGGAATTAGAACATTTGAAACCTATACTCGTAATACATTAGATCTTACTGCAATTCCTGTATTACAATCTTTAAGTCATCTACCAGTAATTTCTGATCCAAGCCATGGAACAGGTAGACGTGAACTAGTAGAACCGATGTCTAAAGCTTCCTTAGCAGCTGGTGCGAATGGTTTAATCATTGAAATGCACACAGATCCTGATAATTCTATGACAGGTGATGGTGTACAATCATTATTCCCAGATCAATTTGCTAACCTTCTGAAAGACCTTGAGAAATTAGCACCTATTGTTGGTAAATCATTCAATACAGTTAAAGCTCCTGCGGAAGATTTTAAAGAGTGGAAGAAATAGATTTGAACGATAATATTAACGTGAGTGGAATCTATTCCTATTATACCTAGTTGTAAATTGAGAAGTCTTTGAATAATTCGTGTTTACGAATTGATTTCAAGGGCTTCTTTCTTATGCAAAGAGAGATGGATCTTTGTTCAAACACACAAACATAACATGAAGATAGTGGTTTTTTTAACATATTATGAATGCAATATGCGCTAATCATGTTGTAACATTCACTTTACTAATATATGAAACATCTGATGGTACTATTGAACGAAAGAAGATGTGAATTGAAAATGTTTCTATAAAAATGTATAATGCTGCAAATTAAGAGGTAATTTGTTTGTACTTTTCTACATAATTTTTGTGCAAAAATGATGCAAAGACAACGCTTTCATCGTCAGAAATAACCGAAAATCCTTGATGTATAAGGGTTTTTCAACTCATGTTAGGTTTGTGAGTTAACCTAACATATGCATAAAAAATACCTTACATGACTATTGACGATACTTATAGTGAGAATTATAATTACAACATAAAGTTAAACGAGAAATTGAACATTATTCTACTATTACATCTGATTGTTCGGAAATGGAGGAAGTTTTATATGTCAGCACAACAAATTATCAAAACTCTTGAAGAAAACAACATTTTATTCGTAGATTTTCGTTTTATCGGTCTTAATGGTGGGGTACATCACATCACGTTGCCAACTACTGAAGTAAGTGAAGATACTTTCGTAGAAGGTGTAGCATTCGACGGTTCATCTATCCCTGGTTTCCGTGGAATTGAAGAATCAGATATGGTCATGGTGCCAGACACTGAATCTGCATTCATAGATCCGTTCACAATTCACCCAACACTTAACATCATGTGTAACATTCATACTCCGAATGGTGATCGTTATGATCGTGACCCACGTAGTATTGCTCAAAAGGCTGAAGAATATCTACAAACTACAGGCGTTGGAACTACAGCGTTCTTCGCTCCTGAATCTGAATTCTTCATTTTTGATGATGTTCGTTTTAGCAATGACATGAAATCTTCTTACTATTCTGTAGATTCTGAGGAAGCTGCTTGGAACACTGGACGTAAAGAAGAAGGCGGTAATCTTGGATTCAAAGTTGGCGTTAAAGGTGGTTATGTACCAGTAGCTCCTACTGATGCACAACAAGATATCCGTTCTGAAATGGTTCGTGTTATGCAAGAAACTGGACTTCGCGTTGAACGTCATCACCATGAAGTTGCAACTGCTGGTCAAGCTGAAATTAACTTCCGTTTCGATACATTAACAAAAACAGGTGACAACCTACTTAAATATAAATACATCGTACAAAACGTTGCAAAACAATGGGGCAAAGTAGCTACATTCATGCCGAAACCACTATTTGGTGATAACGGTAGCGGTATGCACGTTCACTCTTCTATCTTCAACGGAGATGAGCCTTTGTTCTATGAAAAAGGTGCTTATGGTAACCTAAGCAAAATGGCTATGAGCTATATCGCTGGTATTCTTTACCACGCTCCTGCTCTAATCGCTATTACTAACCCAAGTACAAACTCCTTCAAACGTCTAGTTCCTGGCTATGAAGCACCAGTTAACTTGGTATTCTCTAAAGGTAACCGTTCTGCAGCTGTTCGTATTCCAATTGCAGCAGTATCTCCTAAAGGCTGTCGTATCGAGTTCCGTA
Organism: Candidatus Pristimantibacillus lignocellulolyticus; assembly: GCA_023639215.1. Taxonomy (NCBI): domain Bacteria; kingdom Bacillati; phylum Bacillota; class Bacilli; order Caryophanales; family Paenibacillaceae; genus Pristimantibacillus (SeqCode); species Pristimantibacillus lignocellulolyticus (SeqCode). Next base: position 53,987 of record CP097899.1, on the reverse strand, counting down.
CTCCTGATACTACTGCTAACCCTTACCTTGCATTTGCAGCTATGTTGCTTGCAGGTCTTGATGGTATCAAAAAAGGTCTTGATCCAGTTGCTCTTGGTTATGGACCATTCGATAAAAACATTTACGATCTTCCTGAAGAAGATAAAAAAGAAATCCGTAGCGTTCCAGGTTCACTAGAAGAAGCTCTTGATGCTCTTGAGTCTGATTCTACATTCTTGACTGAGAACGGCGTATTCTCTGAAGACTTCGTTGCTAACTATATCGCTTTGAAACGTTCTGAAGCGAAACAAGTAGCAATCCGTATTCATCCGCATGAATTCAACCTATACTTCGGTTGCTAATTAGTTAGCACGAAGTAATGATATTCTCTTTATGGGGAAATTTTAGAAAGCTAATTTACTGACGAGTAATCGTTAGTAAATTAGCTTTTTTTGTCTGCGTGACGTAAGTAAAATAATAATGTGAAAGTATTCACAAAATATTAACACAATAATCTGATAAATTTTGATATACTAATTAAACCATATAGAAGAGTGAATGTTCACCTCAATAATTATCTATTTTCAAGCTATATTTAGGTAAAATCCGAATGTTCGTTATCGAAAGTTAGAATATGTTCGACTTTTTAGTAATAGTGAAATGATTTTACTTGATGGAATGTACTAAAATTGATATAGTTTAAGATATTGATGGTGTAATCAGAAAGGATGAAATTTAATGACACGTGCTTATAATTTTAATGCTGGTCCTGCGGCAATTCCTTTGGAAGTATTAGAGCAGGCTCAAGCTCAATTTGTTGATTATGAAGGTGCAGGCATGGCAATAATGGAAATGTCTCACCGTAGTGCACTTTATGAAAAAGTGAATCAAGAGGCTCAAGATGTACTTCGTGAGTTATTGAACATTCCATCTAACTACAAAATTTTATTCCTTCAAGGTGGAGCAAGTACACAATTTGCAATGATTCCGATGAACTTCCTTTCAGAGGGTAAAGTTGGAGCATATGTAGATACAGGTGCTTGGGCTGGTAAAGCTTACAAAGAAGCTACTGTTGTAGGTGAAGCGGTTATTGTTGCTTCTACTAAAGAGGATAAATATATGCGTATGCCTGAAGCTTCTGAGATTGTTGTCCCGGAAAATGCAGCATATGTACATATTACTACTAACGAAACAATTGGTGGGGTTCAATTCCAAAGCTTCCCTGAGATTGATGGAGTACCACTAATTGCTGATATGTCTAGTGATATTTTGAGTCGTCCAGTAGATGTAAGTAAATTCGGTATGATCTATGCTGGAGCTCAGAAAAATCTTGGACCATCAGGTGTTACTGTAGTTATCGTACGTGAAGATCTAATTGCTGCTAGTCCAAAAACGATTCCAGCAATGTTCCGTTATGATACTCATGCTAATGCAAATTCTCTATACAATACACCACCTTCTTTTGGCGTTTTCATGGTTGGTCTAGTATTGAAATGGATTAAAGAAAAAGGTGGACTTGAAGTACTTGAACAGTTCAACCTTAATAAAACAAAACTTATTTATGATGTTATTGATGAGAGCAATGGATTCTATGTTGGATGTGCGAATAAAGAAAATCGTTCCGCAATGAATATTACTTTCCGTATTGCTAACGAAGATCTTGAGAAGAAATTCATCAAAGAGTCTGAGGCTGCTGGATTTGTAGGATTAAAAGGTCACCGTGATGTTGGTGGACTTCGTGCTTCAACATATAATGCAGTTCCACTTGAAAGCTGCGAGGCTTTGGTGACATTTATGAAAGAATTCCAAGCTAATAACGCCTAATTTAAGAGGTAGTTCAAAATGTTCGCCCGTGATCATGCGGTTATGCTAGCGTAGCTAAATCGGCGTCGAATATGAAGTGAACTTGCACTAATAATATAACAAAGACCGCTCTTATCTCGTAACTGAGATAGAGCGGTCTTTGCTTGCTAGTAATTATTATGCAAATGAACTACTGTTTATCTTCGGTGGTTGCAGCTTATATCCAACATTGCGAATCGTTGTAATATACTCAGGATTGCGGGCATTACGTTCAATTTTATCGCGAAGATGACTAATATGAACATCTACGATTCTAGTGTCGCCCAAGAAGTGGTAATCCCAAACTCCATGCAGTAATTGTTGACGACTTAACACTTTTCCTTCATGCTTACAAAGGAACAGTAACAATTCAAATTCTTTCGGAGTAAGCTCGATTAACTGATCATTGAGAAATACTTGGCGTTGGTCAGCCCAAATGTTCAATGAACCAATTTGATATTGTATATCTTTACTTATTCCAGGTAAAGTATCAATTCTACGGAAAATAGCTGTAATACGTGAGATTAATTCTTGCGGACTAAATGGTTTCGTCATATAATCGTCGGCACCATTATCAAGACCTTTAATTTTGTCGGCGATGTCATGGAGTGCAGTAAGCATTATAATAGGAACAGCATTATTTTGATTTCGTAGTATACGGCAAACTTCAATTCCGTTCATTTTCGGAAGCATTAGATCAAGTATAATTAAGTCAGGACGAAATACTCTTAAAGATTGAAAGACGGCTTCGCCATCAGCAACGCATAAAACTTCAAAGCCGGCAAGCTTTAAGTTGAATTCAATCAATTTGGAAATTGAAGGCTCGTCATCAACAATTAATATTTTCTTTTGCATAGTAACACTCCTTAAACTTTTCATAGCTTCTCGATTTACTTCTAGAAATGAAAAGTACATCGGAAGGTTGTGCTAAACTTTTCATAGCTTCTCGATTTACTTCTAGAAATGAAAAGTACATCGGAAGGTTGTGCTTAAACTTTTCATAGCTTCTCGATTTACTTTTAGAAATGAAAAGTACATCGGAAGGTTCACTTTGATTATTATTTTAAGTATGCAGGAGAACAATAACCTCAGAATTAACGTTCTGTAAATTTGATGTAAAATATTGAGAGTTTGTTAACAGAATATGAATTCATAAGAGAATGGAGAATAATAATGGCTTTTCATATCGTTTTAGTCGAACCAGAAATCCCAGCAAATACAGGTAATATTGCTCGAACATGCGCAGCGACAGGGGCACATTTACATCTAGTGCGTCCTCTTGGGTTCAGCACGGATGACAAACAATTAAAGCGTGCTGGCTTAGATTATTGGCATGCAGTGAACGTACAGTATTATGATTCCTTTGCTGAATTACAAGAGAAAAATAGTGCTGCTAATTTTTATTATGCTAGTACAAAAGCAAAAAAAATGTATTCTGACGTTTCATATCAAGATGGAGATTTTATTGTTTTTGGTAAAGAAACAAAAGGATTACCTGAGGAATTAATTTATAGTAATATTGAAAATTGTATTAAAATGCCGATGACGGATGCAGTAAGATCATTGAATTTATCCAATTCTGCTGCTTGTATTTTGTATGAAGCATTAAGACAAAATGACTTTCCAAACCTATTGTGAAAAATAGGAAATTAATATTTTAATATATTTGCAGGAATATGTAACTCTTTGTCGAAAATAAATAAAGCATGGTTTTCTCTCGAAATTACTTGCAAATTTATTCGACACAAGAGAGGTGAAATAATGAAACCAGCAGGCGTGGTAAGAAAAGTGGATCAGCTAGGACGTATTGTCCTACCCAAATCACTTCGCAAGCGTTATCTGATGAATGAAGGTGACCCTGTTGAAATTTTTGTACAGGGAGATCATATTATCTTGGAAAGATACCGTCCTAAATGCGTATTCTGTGGTTCTATGGTCGAAGTCGTTGACTTCAAAGAAAGATATGTATGTGAAGCATGCATGACTGAAATGAATCTACTTAAAAATTAGTATTTTCTAGTCAAAGTTTTAATCAAAAAAGCAGCTATCTTCTCCTAGTGAGAAAGATAGCTGCTTTTTTGTGTTGAAGGCCTAAAGTCCGTTTGTTTTATCTTCGTTATATGAACTAGTCATAATAGCCGTTAGAAATAAAACAAAAACTGTAATAACAATCCAAAAATTCATGGTATAAGCACCTCCAGTAACTAATACCTATTATAACCAACACGTACCAAAAAGAAAACTTCAAAAATTAAGAACATATTGAGCGCATTTGGGATATGAGTATAGTAGGGAAGGAAGGTGAATAGTTTGAAGAGAAAAGAGCAACATAAAAATAAAGAGTCTGCACGAATTAATTCTAAAGTGAAAAATTCGATTGCCGGCAATGCGAAAAGAAAAGCAACAGAACAAACCGCAATAAAGAAAATCAATAAAAATCCAAAATCATCTGAGAAGTCAATCAAAGCTAATAATACACAACATAAAGAAAAATTGTTAGAGCAAAGTAAGGAACAACAGACAGTTGAAGAGATTACAACTAATTTTCCCACGCGAAACGAGTCTGACCATCAAGCAGAACGATTAATAAATGATCTTCACAAATCCAAAAGTGAACAAGACAACTTACGCAGCATGGACAATAAAGCAGCAAAGTTTCTGGAAAAATGTGAAAAAAGTAAGTTTTTGAAGGTCGGAAAAAGAAATTCAACGACCAATGAAATTATTCCGATTCAATTGCCTGATGGTCTACCTAACAAAATATTAATGAAAGCTCTTCTAAAAGAGCAACAAACTTTAACTGTTTTACACGATCAAGTTATTCAATTAGATCAAGAAGATGAAAGTTCCATTGATGTTCATCTTGAATCTGTCAATAGAGACCAACTTACAACGTTAGTTAAAGAATTGGATGGATTAGTAGGGCAATTTACAGCTAGGAATTAGTCCATCCATTTATGACGTTCTCATATTCCAATAATGCGGCATGACCATCGGCAGTTAACATGTATTTGCCACGTTCAACTTTATGAAACCAACCGTAGTAATTATGGCGCAATATTACAGCTACATTAGCAACGCCAGAATGTGTGCTTAGGTTTTTCGGGGATGATAATTCCAGTTGTTGTAGTGAGAGGGCACAGCGAAGTGCTTTCTCACGATACGATGTTACCAGTTTGCGAGCATGACTACCACCGACATTATAATCACCAGTACGCTCTTTAAATTCTTGTAGCAGACGTTTACCTTTACGTACGCGATTATATCGGATAGGTTCATCTTCTGGCAAACATAAGATGTCAACGACTGCTGCTTTGGTCCGATAGAAGGTTACAGTCATAAGTCCAATATTGAGTCTACGACAAAGCTCGGTTAGATCACCATATCTTTGATTCACTGCACCTGATTTTTTGCGATTTCGCTCAATAGCCAAATAAACTTGAGCACCTAATCTTTGACGTTCAACTCCTTGCAGAAGTAATGCAAGATTGAACGTTTTTTTCATTTCAACAATTATTGTTTCTTCCGTTTCAGGATGAATAGCGACAAGATCGCAATGATTCACCTCTGCCTTAACCTCATAACCTCTATGTACAAAATAACTCTTAATCGGATCATACAATTCCTCTTCTTTAGAGATGGCCATTTCATCTTACTCCCTTAAATCAACAATGATATTTCTATTATATCAAAGCTAGCTAAATCGTATATAAATGATATGAATAAGTGAGTAAAATGTTTTGTTGATTGGCTACTTACAGCACATCGTTATCAAAGTCTAATTTCTAAACAACTTCTTTAAGGGCGGGGAATGGCGTCGCTACTAGTGTCATCGAAATTGCTAAATAAAAATAATAATGTTGATAACGTATTAATTGATTAACGTTAAAATAATGGGCAATATCCTACTATCACAAGCATACAATAGAACTAAGTTAAAGGTTATGTTTGTTAGTGCTAGGCGATCTCCCAAAGCGGAGAAGATAGATGATGTAGGTGTCAGATGTGATTGGGAGGAGGCAAAGGATGGATATTTTCAAACGTATATCAGAGTATCAGGCAGAGAGTGAACGATTAGCTTGGTCAGGTACATTTAGAGAGTATGTAGAAATATTGAAAAATGATGTCTCTCCTGCGATGACTGCGCATTCTAGAGTATATGAGATGATTGAATCGCATGGGGTCGAAGTGAAAAATGGACAGAAAAAGTATAAATTTTTTGAGGAGGAAATATTCGGACTTGATCGAGCAGTCGAAAAGTTGGTAGAAGAATATTTCCATTCTGCTGCACGACGATTGGATGTAAGAAAGCGTATTTTGCTATTAATGGGTCCTGTAAGTGGAGGTAAGTCAACTTTAGTTACGATGATTAAGCGAGGACTAGAGAGCTTTTCTCGTACGGAGAAAGGTACTGTTTACGCGATCGAAGGTTGCCCAATGCATGAGGAACCGCTACATCTCATTCCACAGGAATTAAGAAGTGAAGTGGAAGCAAGTTTAGGGGTTAGAATTGAAGGCAATCTATGCCCTAGTTGCCAATTAAGATTGAAGGATCAATATAACGGCAATATTGAAGATGTTCGGGTGGAGCGAGTATTTATTTCTGAAGATGATCGCATTGGGATTGGTACATTTAGTCCATCTGATCCAAAGTCACAAGATATTGCTGATCTAACGGGTAGTATAGACTTTTCAACAATTACAGAGTACGGGTCAGAGTCAGACCCAAGGGCATATCGTTTTGATGGTGAGCTGAATAAGGCGAATCGTGGCGTTATGGAATTTCAAGAAATGTTGAAATGCGATGAGAAATTTCTTTGGAATTTACTTAGTTTAACGCAAGAAGGAAACTTTAAAGCAGGTCGGTTTGCGTTGATCTCGGCAGATGAACTTATTATTGCTCATACGAACGAAACGGAGTATAAAGCTTTTATTAGTAATAAAAAGAACGAAGCGTTGCAATCTAGGATGATTGTTATGCCAATACCATATAATCTGAATGTGACAGAAGAGGAGAAAATCTATAGCAAGCTCATCTCAGAGAGTGATATGAAGCATGTGCATATCGCGCCACATGCACTTCGCGCTGCTGCCATTTTCTCTATACTTACTCGTTTAAAAGAAACGAAGAAACAGGGTATGGACCTTGTGAAAAAAATGCGGATGTATGATGGTCAAGAAGTTGAAGGGTTCAAGGAAGCTGATCTGAAAGAAATGCAAAATGAATATGCTGAAGAAGGTATGTCTGGCATCGATCCACGTTATGTTATCAACCGTATTTCAAGCGCGCTTATTAAGGGCGATATGGAGTGTATTAACGCACTCGATGTATTGCGTGCATTGAAAGATGGATTGGATCAACATGCATCAATTACGAAGGAAGAACGAGAGCGGTATTTGAATTTTATTTCTGTTGCACGTAAAGAGTATGATGATCTTGCTAAGAAAGAAGTTCAGAAGGCATTTGTCTACTCATTTGAGGAGTCTGCACGGACATTATTTGAAAATTACTTAGATAATATTGAAGCTTATTGCAATTGGGCGAAAATCAAAGATCCGCTTACTGGTGAAGAGATGGATCCTGATGAGCGTCTAATGAGATCTATTGAAGAACAGATAGGCATTAGTGAAAATGCGAAGAAAGCTTTCCGAGAAGAAATACTTATTCGTATCTCATCATATTCACGAAAAGGCAAGAAGTTTGATTTTACTAGTCATGAACGATTGCGTGAAGCGGTTGAGAAAAAATTATTTACTGATTTGAAAGATATCGTAAAAATTACGACTTCAACGAAAACACCTGATGAGAGTCAATTGAAACGAATAAATGAAGTATCTGCACGACTTATGGAAGAGCACGGTTATTGCCCGGTATGCTCTAATGAATTACTGCGCTACGTAGGAAGTTTACTGAATCGATAGTAGAGTGCTACCTTGACAGGGTAGCAGTCTTGCATGCTTGGAAAAATGGGTATTAGGCAATAAAAATGATGTCTATATGGTGGGATGGGATACAAAAGTAGAAATAGGCACTAAAATTAGTGCCCCTGTTCTAGATAATAGTATTCAAATCAGAAATAAACACTAAAAATAGTGTCTCTGCATTCGAATGAGCTTTAAAAACAGAAACAGACACTAAAAATGATGTCTATCTCACAAGGTAACACCTCATGTGATTATCAGCAAAACGAGCTAGTTTACTCGTCATCCTCATGACGAATAGCTAGCTCGTTTTTTGCTTTGTAACGGATCAGCAGATATGAAAAAAATTATTTTAACAATTGGAACACTTTCGCACCATGTGATGGGATAGTGAACGCATTGGCTTCATTGGAAGCAATAGTAGTGTTCTCCCATGCATCGATGACTAGAGTGTATTTTTGCAGATCGTTAACATGTGTAGTAAGTTCAGATGTAAGTACTTGCTCACCGATATTGAAAATGGCTACATAAGTAGAATCGTTCTCACCATCCGCAGTCCATACAATACAATGACTCGTACGGGAGTATAAACGGGCGTTTGCAGAGTGTTGATTCATGTCAATGATATGTTGGTTCGTAATAAGATTCAACGTCCACTCATCATTATCTCGAAGCTCACCTCCGAAGAAAAGTGGAGAACGGAAAATACCCCATAGCGACATCATTGTAACTTGCTCATCTTTTGTGAAGCGAGTCCATCTGTCTGCTCCACCACCATCAACTGAACGTATGCCAATATGTCCTAGTGGCAGCATGTCACAGTCAGGCCAGTTACCGTTTCCTGACTTACCCTGCCATTTCTCACAACGATCAAACATATCGAGCAGTAAAGACCAATGATCCCAGAAATCATCTGTCATACGCCACATATTGGCATGAGTAGATAAGAAGCCTGAATGTTCTAGTGGTGCTGGACCTGGAGAAAGACTTAGAATGATCTGTCTACCACAATGTTGGATCGCATTTTGAATAAGCTCGATTTCAGGAAGATGAATATCATACAGGCGTGAGGCAGCAATATCATCGACTTTAATAAAGTCAACGCCCCAACTTGCATATAGTTCAAACAATGAGTTGTAATATTGCTGAGCACCATCTTGGTTAGCGTCAACACCATACATATCTGTATTCCAAGGGCAAATGGAATTTGGAGATGCGATTTGTCTAGCTGTAGCAGTTGTACCTTTAATTGCTGTATTATTATGCGCAGCCTGACGCGGAATACCCCGCATAATATGAATACCGAATTTCAAACCAAGTCCATGTACATAATCAGCTAAAGGCTTGAAGCCTTGTCCATCAGCTGCCGATGGGAATCGATTAACTGCTGGAATTAGACGAGAGAACTCATCCATTTCTAATGGGACGAACTGTCTATATTGTGATGAAACCGCACCAGGTTCACTCCACTGGATATCGACAACAATAGTGTCCCAACCAGTTGATAATAAATGTTCAGCCATATATTCAGCATTCCCGCGAATTTCAGCTTCAGTTACTGCTGCTCCATAACAATCCCAGCTATTCCATCCCATAGGTGGAGTAGGGGAGAAAAGACGATGATCCATTCGATATCCCTCCGATAAGTTGTTCAATATAAGTTGATAAGTAATACTTTATTGATCTTATCTTAATCGGTTTGGAAAGGGATTAATACGATAAAATAGCGTAACGAATAGCACAATATTGCACATATCAATTTAATTGAAATAAAGCTTATCATACTGCAATTGATGTTTCGATGAACGAAATGAAGCTGGAGTTTGACCGATTAATTTACGAAAAACTCTAATGTAGTAACTTGCAGAAGAATAACCGACTTCTTGTGCGATATATTCAAGCGAATGGTTAGTAGATAATAGTAAGGTTAGTGAGTTTTCAATCTTTTTTCTATTCAAATAGTCGTTGGGTGTGATGCCCATATATTTCGTGAATGATCGGATGAATTGATACTTGGACAATCCGAGTTGATTGGCAAGCTGCTCTTGACCGATCATATTCTGATAATGTTTATCAATATATTGCACAGCAGAGGTAATTGAATCTGGTAATTTTTTAGGTATAGGTGAAGACTCCGCATACTTTCTTAATTCAATAACAAAGGAATACACATAAGTAGAAGCGATATATTCGTCTGTAATTAAACCTGCTTGAGCGGCTGAGATAATCTCTTCAAGGATTTGAATTGGTTTACTAGTAGGTGGTAAAGAAGGTATACGCCCAAGAAACTGTACAATCTCATTCCAAAATGGAAGAATCGTATGTGGACGGATTAGAATGAAATAGAAATGCCACCCCTCCTGCTCTGGATCATAGTAATAACAATGATCGCTAGGGATTTCTGTAAGAAAAGCTTGATGCTTCTGAATTTTCATCCTTTGTTGTCCTATATCAAGTTGACCGCTGCCATTTAGCGTATATTGGAACAGCAGTAGCGGACCATCCTGACGCTCTAATCCATGCCAGCGATAATTATCATGCGTTATATTATCATGGCCAACGGCAAAAAGATGACAAAGCGGTAGATGAAGGTTGGAATAGTTATTGAAACGAAAGCCATAAGTTTCATATGGTAATTGAGTAGGCATGATAATATTCCTTTCAACTTGCATTGAGAGTACGTTTTTTTAGATATATGTATGAGTTGGAATTCGTTTATCTTGTTCATCATAGCATATTACAAAGTTTAATTTGACAAAAGTATAAGAGCTGTTTCATAATAGCTCATAAGTTCAAGCCTCCAAGTTAATATGAAATATATAGAAGATTCTTTTTTGAATAAGCTTGATAATATAGGGGCATATGTATTAGAATGAATAATAATAGTTAAATACGTTGAAGAGGAATAGTAAGATTTTCTGAACACTCAGAGAGCTGTTGGTAGGTGCGAAACAGCTGTAAAGAACTTCTGAACTAGCCTTGGAGTTACTCACTGAACAGGTTTTATGTAGGTGAAGTCGGAGCCTAACCGTTATCAATAGGAGGATACATGACGTAATGTCATCATCCGCTAAGAGCATACCAACAGGTATGAATTGGAGTGGTACCGCGTAAGATCACAAGTCTTTCGTCTCTATTTATGGAGACGGAAGACTTTTTTGTGTTTTCATAATGTAATTCAAGAAAGAAATGCAGGGAAAATATTAGAGAAAAAGGATGGTTATTAGGATGAAAAATTACGATAAGTATACTAAAGGTTATTTCATGCCACCTGTGTCCAGCTTGAAATGGACGCAAAAAGAATATATTACTGAAGCACCTACATGGTGTAGCGTTGATCTAAGAGATGGTAACCAGGCTCTAATCGTTCCTATGAATTTGGAAGAAAAACTTGAATTCTTCAAATTACTTGTAAAGATCGGATTCAAAGAAATTGAAGTAGGTTTCCCTGCTGCATCAGAAACTGAATTTACATTTTTACGTACACTAATTGAGCAAAACTTGATCCCTGATGATGTAACGATTCAAGTATTAACACAAGCAAGAGAACATATCATTAGAAAAACGTTTGAATCATTAAAAGGTGCTCCAAGAGCAGTTGTTCATTTATATAACTCGACTTCTGTTGCTCAACGTGAGCAAGTATTCAGAAAAACAAAAGAAGAGATCATTAATATTGCTGTAGCAGGTGCAGAGCTATTGAAAACATGTGCAGAGGAAACGGAGGGTAACTTCCAGTTCCAATACTCTCCTGAAAGCTTTACAGGTACAGAGGTTGAATTTGCATTAGATATTTGTAATGCGGTACTTGATGTATGGCAACCGACAGCAGACAATAAAGTCATTATGAACTTGCCTGTTACCGTATCTATGTCAATGCCTCACGTGTATGCAAGTCAGATTGAATATATGAGCGAAAATATGAAGTATCGTGAGAATGTCATTCTATCACTACATCCACATAATGATCGTGGTACTGGGGTTGCGGATACGGAGCTTGCAATTCTTGCAGGTGGCCAAAGAGTTGAAGGAACACTATTTGGTAATGGAGAAAGAACAGGTAATGTCGATATCATTACGCTTGCTTTGAATATGTATTCTCATGGTGTTAATCCTCAATTGAACTTTGAAAATCTTCCTGAAATTCGTGCAATTTACGAAAGATTGACGCGTATGACAGTTAATGAAAGACATCCATATGCAGGAGAACTTGTATTTACAGCATTTTCTGGCTCACACCAAGATGCAATTGCTAAAGGGATGAAATGGCGTGAAGAAGAAGATCGACAATATTGGTCAGTTCCTTACTTGCCGATTGATCCACTGGATATTGGTAGACAGTACGAGGGCGATATTATTCGTATTAATAGCCAATCTGGTAAAGGTGGCATCGGCTACTTATTGCAACAGAACTATGGTTTGGATCTACCTCAACTAATGCGTGAAAACTTTGGTTACAAAGTTAAAGATATATCCGATCGTTTGAACAAAGAAATTATGACAGAAGAGATTTATGATATTTTCAAAACTGAATATGTAAATATAAAAGCACCAATTGAATTTGTAAATTATCATTTCACGAAATCTGATGATTTCCAAACGGTAGTTACAGTGAAGATGAATGATCAGCTAATTGAATTAACGGGTACTGGCGAGGGCAGACTTGATGCGATTAGTAATGCATTGCAATCGAATCTAGAAGTGAATTTCTCTAATCTCACTTACAAAGAGCATGCATTGGATGTAGGATCAAAATCTCAAGCCGTTTCTTATATTGGAATTACAGCCATTGATGGAACGATGTATTGGGGTTGTGGAGTTGATGTAGACATTATGACTTCATCAGTAAAAGCATTAGTGAGTGCAATCAATAAAATGATTGGTTAATATGAATAAAGTGAGGGTTCGGCTATAGTAGCCGGACCTTTTTTTGCTTAGTGAGTTAGCTAGTCTTAATATATAAATAAATAGTATAATGGGACTATAACTAACTTTTGATAGGTAGGGGGAAAAGTATGCTTAGGCTGTTGAATAGAAGCATTCGAGATTTTCGGGCATCGTACCCCAAGCTACTCCTTTTTGAATATTTATTTATGTTACTGACGAGTGTAATCATCATTCCTGTTAATGCGTTTATTTTTAATCGGATATTAATGGTTGTCGGTTCTGGCTCATTGCTTAACGACGAAGTGTATCTGCTAGGACGCACTTTAGAAGGTGTTGTTGGACTAATTATGATTGGACTTGTTGCTTCATTTGCACTGTTTATAGAATTATGCGTGCTTATTATATTAGTTCAGCAACGCTTCTTTGGCAAAGAGATTGCGATCTCAGATGCAATATTAACTACACTACGCCAGACTCCACGATTATTTGGATATGGTATTTTCCAGTTGTTTATCATCTTACTTGTGCTTATACCGTTTATAGATTCGCCACTGTCTGCATCGTTCTATAAACTTTTCAATTTCCCTATTTTTCTGCAAAATCAAGTATTAGATGTTTCTTATACGATGACTTTAGTATATGTACTGTTGCTTATTACTGCATTGTATACGGTGCTACGTGGAATTTTTGTATTGCACTTTATCGTACTTGAAGGAAACACGATTGTTGAAGCAATTCGTAATAGTTTAGCTTTGACTCGGGGTAGAAGGTTGCAACTTTTCATTTGGCTATTTTTATTAAATAGTTTGGTGCTCGGGACAGGTTTTGTTGTGATTTCATCACTGTCTTATTTACCTTCTTGGCTAGATATTAATGTACTTAAAGTATTTTCAAATCATTATTCTTTGACGTTATCCACTATATTGACATATATGTTTGCTCTGCTGCTAATGCCGATTAATATTATCTTTCTTACTCGATTGTTCTATTATTTCGGTCGAATGAAAGGAATGAATTTACGGAATACTCTAATGGTTTATCCGAGTAAATTTGGTGGAATGGAGCGCCGTATCACCAATTATTTGAATAAGCGTGAACGAACACGGCTATTGTATGCGGGTATAGCTGTTATATACATAGGGTTAGCTTTATTTGTTGGCTTCAAAGCGAACGATAGTCTTGTTTATGCCAAATGGAGTGTACTAATATCGGCACATCGAGGCGATGTAGAAAGTGCTCCAGAAAACTCTCTTCCATCTATTGAGATGGCTATTGAGAAAGGAATTCAATCGGTTGAACTGGACGTTCAATTGACGAAAGATGGAGTAGCCGTAGTACATCATGACTATACGTTGAAGCGATTAGCTGGAGTGTCGGAGCGGGTGTCTAATCTCACTTATGCGGAAATTAGCAAGTTCTCTATCGGCTTGGATGCAAATGATCAACCCGTATATATTCCAGAATTAAGTGAAGTATTAACTATGACCAAGGGTAGAATCAAAGTGTTGCTAGATCTGAAGCCAGATGGTCTCGGTGATGAGCTAGCGAGAGAAGTTGTGGAGCTAGTCCAAGCTTTCGATATGGAGGAAGATGTCTACATTCAATCATTTGACAGTCATACATTAAAGCAAATTAGAGAAAAAGCACCGGATATTAAGATCGGTCAAATTTTATTTTTCGCTTTCGGTGACTTATCTATGCTTGATGTTGATTTCTATACTGTTGAACAAGTGATGCTAACAGAGCAGCTTGTAAAGAAGGCACACGCTTCAGGACGTGAAATATGGGTGTGGACGGTCAACAGCAGACATAATTTGAAGGAAGTATTGAAGTTCGATGTCGATGGCATTATAACCGATTATCCAGTACTCGCTCAGTCTATGGTTGAGATTGATTTCTAAGGTTGAAGCTGCGATTAGTCCTCTCTGCTACAATATAGGGAATGAATAGATAGTAAAAATGAGGTCTATAAATATTAAAAGAGGCTAATTCCTAGTCATGTTCAATGACTAGGAATTAGCCTCTTGCTTTTATAATTTCATTAAATAATTGCTATGGCTTTATAAGAGAAACAAGCTGCTCATTTTCACCTGAAATCATTATCACTTCAGGAGGAAGGGGAATATCCTTCATGAGTAAAAAGTGTCCAATTTCCATGTGGCTAATATCGATTTCAATACTTTTTGGTAAATATTTTGGAAGTGCTTCGACTTCAACGAACGTATTCTGAGTTTGAAGAACTCCGCCTAGTTTTGTACCAGCGGGAACACCCTTCAATTTCACAGGAAGCTTGGTACGCAATATTTCGTTTCTTTGGACGACTTGAAAATCTACATGTAGCAATTCCATAGTTATAGGGTTTTGCTGAAGCTCTTCAATTACAACAGAAACTGGATCCTGATTTGTAAACTGCAATTGCAGTGGACCACTTCCCTGTCTTATCCATTTTTGAAAACTAGTTACGGGAATATGAAACATTTGATTTGAAATGTTTTTGCCAAATAATATACCTGGCAAGCGTCCGTTATTTCTTAAGTGACGAAGCTCTGATGGCTTCTGATATAATCGCTCCACTGCTTGAATACAATTTGTTTCCATGTCTAACCGCTCCTCTTCATTATGTGATTACAGTTCCAAAACAACAGACTGCTTTCCCCAATGAGGGGTTATAAAGAGAAACACAGCATCACCACCCAGTTAATGTAAAAAACCCAATATATAAACGAAGGCACCTCACTTTTAAAAAAGTGAAATGCCATTGGGTTTCCAATACCATATCATTATTAGGAGGTAATGTCCAATTTTGATAGAGTTGTGAGTTGTCATATATAATTCTATCGGTTCTTTACTACAGGAATGAAAGACTGCTATCGCCTGTAATTTTTGACTTTGAATTTTGCGAAAAGTTTAGTATGATGATATTTTACATGAATGGCCATAAAGTTGATTATTATTTGAAGGAGATTATTATATTATGTTGGACAATATAAAGCGATTAACAGAACTATTAATGGAGAAAAATCCAGAGTTATCAGAGGAAAAGGCAATGCTGTGGGTAGAGCTATTATGGAGTGATTACGAATCAACCTCCGCCAAAGCTGGTTACAAATTTCAAGGAGCAGATTATACCGAGAATCTTATTCGCCAGCTAATTACTAGCTACGGAGATAAGCTACATTCATTTATCGCGAAAAATCCGAAGTATGCAGATATGTTAAGTGACCCAACAACAGGTAAATAGATTAGAATGTAGTAGTACATTTCAATATTTTCGTCTCGATTTTAGGCAAGAAATAAAAGAGAGTGCCAAAGGTTACCTTGGCACTCTCTTTTAGCTATGTGTAGATTCTTAATACCAAGCTCTACTATACGTATTACACGGTACGACTAGCTTTTACATGC
This sequence comes from Candidatus Pristimantibacillus lignocellulolyticus, assembly GCA_023639215.1. Classification (NCBI taxonomy): domain Bacteria; kingdom Bacillati; phylum Bacillota; class Bacilli; order Caryophanales; family Paenibacillaceae; genus Pristimantibacillus (SeqCode); species Pristimantibacillus lignocellulolyticus (SeqCode). The sequence continues at coordinate 37,955 of CP097899.1, read as the reverse complement.
TTAAGCTGGGCCACGATAATAACACTAATAATTACAAGTAGGAACCATGAGCTAATCTTACTGAAACTTACGATTTGCCAAGTCTGATGCTGATCAGGGTATTTCCAAGCTCCTAAAAACGTAGCAATATTTTCTGCTAACCAAATAAAGAATCCTACAATGATAAATGCGACAGTTAAAGGCATTCTATAAGTTGTTTCCCTTACCCGATAGATAATCCATGTTTTCCAGAAAACGATGAAGACAAGTGCAGTTAACCACCAACGAAAATCTGGAATAAAATGATGCGTGAAAAAGTTAAGATAAATTGCCCCACCAAGTAGCGCTGCAGGCGTAAGTCCTGGCCAGCCGGTCATGTCCATTCGCAATCTCCGCCATATTTGACACATAAAACTAGCAACACTTGCATACATAAATCCGCTGTAGAGCGGGACACCAAATATTTTCGAAAATCCAGGCTCCGGGTACGACCAAGATCCCATCCATACTTTATATAACTCAAGTGCTAATCCAATGATGTGAAATACGCAGATTACTTTGATCTCATCAAGCGTCTCTAATCCACTGCGGTACATTAGGTATTGAACAAGTAGCAATACAACGAGAATAGCATCATAACGATGCAGGATAGGTATTGGTATTATGCTAGACAGAGCTAAAGTTCCAAATATAGCAACGGGAAAGATACAGCTCATCGCCTGATGATAGCCAAAATGCAGTAGTTGTATGATTGATCTCAATTCGTTACTCACCTTCTTGTGCTCTTATTATAGTTAAGCTTGATTCATTATAAATGAATTATGTATAGTTTCACATCCCTTGCAAATGTATTAACGGAAAATAGACTGGAAATGTTACAAAACCGCCAGCTCAGTGAGAAATTCTCACTATGATGGCGGTTTTTGCTCTTAAGGTATTATCAATATTTATCGTGAGTAAGGTTTTATACATAGTCAATCACTTTAGAGTAGTTAACAAACAAGCGTAATGATTAATCGTTACGCTTGTTATCATTCCGTTACAAAAACTTTCTCGTCGTCTTACCGTTGACGCAACTAAACACCATCTTCTTACTTTCGACGACTGTTTGTAGATGAACGTTTCTGCCCCATAAGCTTTGTACATGCGGGAGTGTACGCTCTACATATTTCAGATCAAGCTCATTACCCTCGTACTGATGTTCAATATAAAGTTCTCCATTACTATTATAATCTCCATCGATGACATGTAGGCTTGGGAATCCACCGTTAACCTTAGAGAAAACAAGCTGATCTCGAATATGCTCCCACGACTTATCTGTAATTTTCCACTCAGGACCTTTTTTCTCGAAGATGTACAAGTCTAGTTCATCGACGAGATTTTTCGTTAAGTAGTTACGCAAGAAGGATTGATCGGAGTCGAGCTCACGAACCTCGAAAATCTTCTCGCGTCCTTTGCCGGGTACACGACCGAAGCGACGCTGTTCTTCTACTGTCGGATTATCCCAGCGTTTCTCTATGTCCTCGAATATTTTCAAACCTAAGTAATATGGATTAAGACTGTTTTTCGATGGAACAACGACAGATGAATTTAGCTTCGCAAATTCAATCGTTTCTTCACTTGTTAGATGCATTTCGCGAATGATACGTTGATGCCAATACGAAGCCCAGCCTTCGTTCATGATCTTAGTCTCGATTTGAGGCCAGAAATATAGCATTTCATCACGTAGCATCGTTAATATATCCCGCTGCCAGTCATCTAGAATGGGAGAATATTCTTCAATGAACCAGATCAAATCTTTTTCAGGACGAGGTGGGAAACGCTTTGCTTCTTGTAAGGCAGCTTCACGCTTAGATGAATCCTTTGCTTTAGCTTCTACATCTAAATCCCATAGTTCCTGATAAGGAGAAGAGTAAGGTGTGAGTAGAGCGCTTTGCTTTTCTTGCTCCTTCATCGCCATTTCTATATATCGCTTTTTATCTAACTGATAAGGCTTAATAATGGTGGGATCAACATGCTCTTGGATGGCGAGAATAGAATCGATAAATTTCTCAACTGTGTCTACACCGTGAATCTTCTCGTATTCATGAATTCGATCCGCAGTTGCAGACATGCTTTCCACCATTTCACGATTCGTCACACTGAAACGAATATTGTTTTTGAAGAAGTCGCAGTGAGCTAGAACATGGGCGACAATTAATTTATTTTGAATCAATGAATTGCCTTCGAGCAGAAAGGCGTAGCAAGGATTAGAATTGATGACAAGCTCATAAATTTTACTTAGCCCAAAATCGTATTGTGTTTTCATCTTGTGAAAGGACTTACCGAAGCTCCAATGATTGAAACGTGTAGGCATTCCATAAGCACCGAATGTGTAAATGATATCGGCAGGACATATTTCATACCTCATCTCATAGAAATCTAAGCCAAATCCTTTGGCTACCTCTGTAATTTCCGCAATGGCACGTTCTAGCTGCTTCATATCATCTGACGTCATTTGCTCATCTCCCTTAAGTAGCATACAAATCAAGAAAAAAGTCGTTATGGTATATGATTTATTATATGAGCACCATTGAAAGGTTATGAGAAATGGGAAACATGGACGAGTAGATAATGAAGTTACCATATAGAAAATCCTTCCACACTGCAATCAGCATAGAGCGACAATATAATTAATGAATTTCATAACAGTGTAGACTATATAAATCAAAAGAATCGATCCATTCAACGCTATTAATACAATGATGTGTATGTTAATATTTTACTGTAATAGAATAGGAGGAATGGAATGAAAAGTATATCTTGCGCAAAAGGTTTTATCTTAACCATAGCAATATGTATAGGTGTAATTTTATTTAGTAATACTGTAACTGCAACATCAACAAGTCCACAGCATGCTGCAAAAGCAGATACGTTACATACATTAGGATTATTTCAAGGAACTGAGCTAGGATTCGAACTTGAGAGAGCACCGACTCGTGTCGAGGGGGCGGTTATGCTAGTTCGTTTATTAGGGAAGGAACAGGAAGTTGTTGAGAAAGACTTTCATCATCCATTCACAGATGTGCCAGTATGGGCGTCTTCATACATAGGATATGTATATACGAATGGAATAGCGAATGGGGTAAGTAATGTTAAATTTGGTAGTAATGATGCTCTAAGTTCCCAGCAATACGCAACCTTTATTTTAAGAGCATTAGGGTATGAAGACAATAAGGGTGACTTTACATGGAATACTTCATTAGAAACAATGATGAAGAAATCAATTATAAATGCAACAGAATTAACAGAGTTACAATCAAAGCAATTTCTACGTGATGATGCTGTCTTACTTTCATATTATGCATTACTATCGACGATGAATTCCGGTCAAACTTTATTAGAAAACTTAAAAGTACAAAATGTAATTACTGTTGAGCAAATTGAAACTAGCTTAATTAATGGTCCTACAAAGTTAGATACTAAGCTATTGCCAGAAGTAAGGGTAATTGTATCATCGCATATGGTAGCGACCGCTTATGTAGATAAAACGAAGCTGAGTGATAGTATGAAGGCATTTCATCAATTTAAAGTTGTGAAATTTAACGATAAAGTACAAGCAACTCAATTTGAATCGTTTATGAAAGATCCTAAAAATGCTACACAGATTGATGCTAAAGTTAATGAAATCAAGAACTCACATCCAGGTGTGGATTATAGTAATGTAATAAGAAAAGATATCATGTTAAACGAAGAATTAATACAAATAAGTCAACCACCCCCTTTTGATACATATTTATTTTTGATTTACTATGATGAGAACAATAGGGTCTATGCTTATTCTGATTATTACATTGCATTTAATAAAGTTGATGATTTATTTGCTGAAATTAAGTACCCAATAATATTAAATCAGCTTCCGAAATTTGAAAATTTATATCGAATTGAGCATGTAACTGTTTTAGATCATGGACAAAATAATCTTATTTCAATTTATAGTTCCTATTATGTAGCTGAAAGTTTCGAAGCATATCAAAAACAATATGGAGAATTCATTTTTCGTGTAAAATTCTCATCAGATGTTTTAATCGATGTTAGAGCACCGCTAGATAATACAGACTTGAAACTAAAGAAAAGTATTATCTCAAGTTTTGGTAACTTCAAAATAAATATGCCAGAGCAGAACTTTACAGATGGGAATAAAAACTATGATTACTCTATTTATTTTGATTATAATCTTAATGTATTAGGCTACTCTATTGAGAAAATTCCTAAGAAAGTAATAGAGTAGCAACCTATATTGAACTCCTCTCGTCTATATAACTAAAGTAAAAGAGAGGGGGGTTATTTATATGAAAAAGTTAGTGATTATCGTTATTTTCGCGCTATTATTATCAGCTTGCGGTGAAGCGGGTCAGCACAATACAACACATCAAGGTGCCTCGTCTGTCCTTAATAAGGATGAGCTAGTGCTCGATAGGAAAGTGATCGAAGGAGATTTTGAACTAGCCATTTATACAAAAAAATCAATATATGCAGTCAATGAGCTCATCGATGTATATGCAGAGCTTACATACATTGGTGAATTAGAGGAAGTAGAGATTGGGCATGCCATGCGCCCTGTAGGATTCGGTATAATGGAACATACAAGAGACCTTAATATTGGAGGGGTAATGGAGGAACCTTACATCGTAACTCTTTTAAAGCCTAACGAGCCAATTCAATATAAGTACTCCTTTAGCGGGGGTTATTCTTCAGATGATGATGCGGACTATATTGCTTTTGTTAAAGACTTGCAAGATGAACAGCTTCCACAAGGAGAATATACGATAACTGCTAGTGCGAGCTTTAATATTCATGGACAGGAATCAGAACCTTCTTATGGTTTCAGCACATCAATATCATTTATCGTAAGTTCTGATGGGGTAAAGTAAATGAGTGAATCTACTGTGAGATTTTTAAAGCATCATATACTGCTATGGATCGTCTTTTGTGTAATATTCACATTAGCAGCTTTAGGGATTGAATTGCTTGAAGGCAATAAAATAACGACGACGGAATACTATGGTCTAATGAATTTGGGTTTTGTTATCATTTTCTTAGAATTCATCGGTATTCTTATTATGTATCCAATGACATTTTTCCCGTTAACATTACTGCTTAATTGGCAAGTACGTTCAAATATCTTAAAAATAGTTATATACACCGTTGCAGGTGGGGCAAGTGGACTATGGATTTTTCAATTACTATATGGAGATTTTGATAACTATTTCGTTACTGGTTATGGATTAAATGTAAGTACGTCAATTGTTATATTTAGCTTTGCAGCATTTTTATATGGTGGAGTAGATTTCTTGCTTAGAACAATTACAAACAAATAAGTAGGAAATATCTTATAGAAAGATATATAAGAAAAACAGCAAAAAGAGTTCTCAAGCCTAACGAGCTTGAGGACTCTTTTTCTATCAATGGAAGTTGAAGAGAATAAGATACAATAGTACCATAAATTGGTTAGACAATATTTGGTATAACTTGTAATGTATAATAATGACAAAATTGAAGGGATAGATTACATGAAGAAGAAAAAAATGTATAGTTACAGTTTCAAAGCTATAATAATTATAGCAATGGTTTTGACTCTTTTTGGAGGTTATAACTCACATTCATTAGTTGAAGCCGGAAGTAAAAGTATCACTGCAGCCATTGATGATAAAAATATAGTATTTAGTAATCCTCCGTACCAAAAGGAAGGTACAACCTTGGTACCTTTCAGAGCGATATTTGAAGCACTTAATTTAAAAGTTGGTTGGGATAAAGAAAAACAACAAGCAACAGGAACCTCAGAAAGTCTAGATGTTACGCTTACTATGAACTCAAAAATTGCATATGTAAATGGTGCGAAAGTGGTATTAGCTCAAGCGCCTGCAGTTGTAAATGGATCAACTATGGTACCGTTACGCTTTGTTGCGGAAGCAAGTGGTGGTCAAGTATATTGGGATAGTAAAAAACAACATATTGATATTGTTTTTAATGAAAAATTAAAAGTGTTTAAATCAGCGTATTACAATGATACTTCAACACTTAAATACTGGTTAGAACATGGTTATACTGTAGATGAAAAATATAATGGATTGACTCCATTATTGTATGCAACGATGGGGAATGCTTGGGATTCAGTAAATTTATTACTTAAGAAGGATGCAAATCCTGATGTGAAATCAGCATCGAATTGGACTCCGTTATTATGGGCTGCATATCATCTAAATGATGATATGGTAACAAGATTATTAGAATATGGTGCGTCAGAGAAATTTGTGACTGATTCCAGTACATATGACTTAAAATTAGCGCAAACTCGCTTATCAAATTACTTTAACAATGGTAGTACAAAATTAAATGAGAAAAAGAAATATAAAGATAGTTATTTAGTTGCACCGCTAGGAAGTAGCAAGTCAACTGTAAAATCAAAAGTAAGTACGACATTATTAATTGAAGATTCGACTTCTATAATGTACAACAAAGCATTCCTTAGTGGAGATATTGGTGTACAGTTGTATAACTTTAGTAATGGGAAATTAAAGAGTGTTGCTTACTTAATGCAATTTGATTTCGGAGATTCTGTATACGCTATTAATGAGTTTCTCGATCAAATGACACGAGTTGAAAACATATATGGAGTGGATTTGAAATATAAGGAGGGATATACCTATGCATCTGATAAATCATTATATGAATCTATGTACAGCGATCCCTATGAAAGATATGAAACTGCGATGTGGCTAGGAGATTTATCTCTATATAGTACGTATGATGCAGGAGATTATACAATTACAATTATGGTAAGTTTCGATGATGACGATTATACTTATAATGTATTCGTTTTGTATGAGTAAATAATATAAGAATGAATGTTATTAGATTCATTATACAGACTGAAGACAACTAGATTAAACACTAGATTGTCTTCAGTCTTTTTTTGCATGTATTCAGTTAAGTCCAAGCCCAGAAAAATCCGTCTCTATCCCATGCTGCTCGTCCGCCATGCAGTTTCTTGAACAGCTTCTTAACTTCTTTATCAATTGATTGATTTCCATTATCATTAACATATAGATACTGTTCACCGTAGTTTTGTACAATATAAGCAACGGCTACTTCTTGGTGTAATGTACCTATTTCTTTAACTTCGTGTAACATCCACTCAGCAATTTCTTGAACTTTAGATTCCATCATGTCTACCCCATTCTATTTAGCTACTTCAACAGTATAGCAGGATTGTGAAGTAGAATGAAGCATTCATAGTTCCTAACATCTACTTATGCTCTAGTGCAGTTATTATTGCTTGAGTAACAATAAAAACTGCCTTACATCCCGTGATATAACGAGAAGTGAGGCAGTTTTCAATTACACTTTCAATGAAGTAACCAACCGCTCACGTAATGCTGCATACTGAGTAGACTGTCTGCCGCTTAGTGAACTTAGAGGATTATGCACAGTATTAGTAATATCTTCTTTGATTCGACCTGGAGAAGGACTAAGCACAATTATGCGAGTGCCGAGAAGCAAAGCTTCGTCAACATCATGTGTGATGAAGAAAATCGTCCTCTTCTCATTACGCCATAGTTCCTTCAATTGAAGTTGCAATGTTTCTCTAGTAATCGCATCTAAAGCAGCAAATGGCTCATCCATCAACAGAATCGAAGGCTCAGTAATAAGCGTACGTGCAAGGGCAACGCGTTGCTTCATCCCTCCTGAAAGCTGATGCGGATATAATCCAGCTGCATGGGCTAGCCCTACTTGTTCCAATCCATGTTGCGTACGCTGATTACGTTCCGACCGCGAAATTCCTGCCATCTTCAAACCAAATGCAACATTGTTTCGAACGGTTAGCCATGGAAATAGATTGCTATGTTGGAACACTACGCCAATGTCAGGTCCTGGCTTAACATGTGTCTGACCAAATAGTTCAATCTTTCCATCTGTTGGTGCCAAGTAGCCTGCTAGCATCCGCAATAATGATGTCTTTCCACAACCCGATGGACCAAGTACACATACGAAGGAACCCTCTTCGATAGATAGTTTTAGTGGATTAATGATTTCTCGTAACTTCGTTCCTGTGCCATAGTGTAAAGCGACTTCATCTAACTCGATGGCAACGACAGGCTGTTGATCAAGCTGCGTAGCTATAAATTGTGCGGTAACACCCATACATATGCCTCCTGTAATTTATTTATTGTTCAATGCCAGCGACATAAATTGCTTTTTCATAATCTGATAACTCTGGTGAACTTTCAATCGTACCTTGCTCAACAAGGAAATCGCCAGTTGCTTTTAATACTTTACCAAATCCACTACCTGCACCTTTACCAAGATATTGTTCATCTTGTTGTTCTTTAGAAGTTAGCCATACTAGCTCATTCATTTGCGCAAGGCTTTCTTCTTCTGACGTACTAAGCAATGGAGCTAAAGCTTTAGCAGCTTCCTCTGGTTTTGTACGATATATTTCTATCGCTTCATCTAATACTGCTACATAATCTTTTACGAATGTTGGATATTTATTTGCGAATTTTTTACTTACTATACCTGTATCGGATGTAATTGCACCTTGCGCTGCTAGATCTTTCGCGGATAAGAGAAGCGAACCGTTATCTTCTACTAATTTGGCTAAAGTAGGCTGCCATACGAACGCGGCATCGATGTCTTTCCGTTGCCATGCAGCAAGAATATCAGGCGGTTGAAGATCAAGTACCGTCACTTGATCCTGCGTGATACCTGCATTAGCCAGGGCGGATAATACGCTGAAATGAGCAGTAGAGCCAAATGGAACAGCGACCTTTTTCCCTACTAAGTCTTGAATTGTTGCAATGCCAGTGTCATTACGAATCGCAAGTGCTTCATTTTCTCCGATAATATCGTGTAAGAAATAGACGTAATACTCTAATTTACTAGATACCCCGATTGATACAGGGACAGAACCAGCAAGACCAAAATCAATTGAGCCTGAAGCTATTGCAGTATTGACATCACGACCTGAGTCGAATTGAACCCATCTAATCGTCACATCAGGAAATTTCTTTTCAGCTAGACCTAATGTTTTGACAAGTAATTCAGCATTCGGAATCACTTGATAGCCAATCGTTACTTCTTTAGGATAACTCTTGTTATCTTTTTCGCTGTCTTTCCCTTGACCGCATGCACTTAATAGTAGCAATGCAATTAATGTAATTGTAATACTCTTAAAAATTGATCTTTTGTTTTTCATCAAATATCACTCCAATAATTTATAGTTTTATTCTTTTCCATACCAGGGAACAATCCGCTTTTCTAGTAAGCGCAGCAAAGCATCTATCGCTACTGCAATAACTCCCATGACGATAATGCCGGCAATAACAATATCACTTCGCAAAAACTTACTTGCATCAAGTACGACCCAGCCAATGCCTGAAATTGCAGCGACCATCTCGGCTGCAACGAGTGTTGTGTACATAATACCTATCGATGTACGTAAGCCGATAAAAAGTTCTGGCAAGATTGAAGGAAGTATGACGTATAGGAATAGTTGTACCTTATTAGCTCCGAGCGAAGTTGCACCAAGAATCCGATCTTCTGGTATTCGTCCAACTCCTGCAACAACGGCAATATATAATGGAGCAAATGATGCTAGAAATAATAGAATAACTTTCGATGTATTGTCGATGCCGAACCAAAGAACGAGTAATGTGTAGTATGCTAATGGAGGTAAAGGGCGGTAGAATTCTACGAAAGGGTACAGAATTGCTCGAATCCATCTAATTTTACCGCTCAATAAACCTAGTGGAATTGCTGTAAGTAACGCGATAGTAAAGGCTAATGCTAGTCGAGTTAAACTATCAACAAGATGTGTACCAAGTGAGATTCCTTTATAGCCATTACTCCACATGGAAGTTAACGCTGCCCATACTTTTTGTGGTGAAGGCATAAATAATTCATTCAATACGTGATTGGCGGATAGTATCCACCAGATCAAAAGCACGAATAAGACAGAAAAAGTAGATATGAGCCAAGTAGAAATAGGTGTACGTTTCATCTGGATTCCCTCATTGCTTAAGAAGTTGAGGGCGAGGGTGAGTAATGATAGGCGATCATTTCACCGCTGCCTTGTAATGGTTGTTGAGTCTCGTTGGTTTGAAGCAAAGGGAACAATAACTCTGCCACTCGATATGATTCTTCTAGATGCGGATAACCACTCAAGATGAATGTCTCAATACCAAGAGCTTCATACTCTTTCATCTTGGTAGCAACTTGCTGGGCTGAACCAACTAGTGCAGTTCCCGCTCCACCACGAACCAATCCGATGCCGGCCCATAGATTAGGTTCAATAATGAGATTGCTTCGATCGCCATGATGTAACTGACTCATCCGCTTCTGTCCATGTGAATCCATTCGTGCATAAATCGCTTGAGCTTTGTCTATCGCTGCTTGATCAAGATGAGAGATCAACTCATCGGCCGCCGCCCATGCTTCTTCTTCTGTTGTACGCACAATGACATGTAACCTGATACCGAAACTTACGGATCGACCAACCTTTGCATATGCCCCGCGAACAGTTGCTATTTTTTCTTTGATCTGCTCAATCGGTTCGCCCCAAGTTAGGTATACATCTGCATGGTTAGCGGCTACTTCTATGCCAGCGGCTGAAGAACCACCGAAATAGAGTGGAGGATGTGGAGATTGTAGGGGGGCATAGAAATTTGAGGCTTCTTTAATGTGTAAATGTGTACCTCCGTGATTAATCTGCGCACCAGCTAGTAGACCACGCCATACTGTAAGGAATTCATTTGCTAATTCATATCGTTGATCATGTTCCAAAGATAAACCATCAGCTTCTAACTCTGCCAAATCACCACCAACAACCACATTAATTAATAATCTTCCTTTGGAATGGCGGTCGAATGAGGCGGCCATTCTTGCTGCAAAAGTTGGAGAAATAATACCAGGACGTAAAGCCACAAGAAACTTCAAGTTACGTGTTGCTTCTGCTAGAAAAGATGCAGTAATCCACGCATCTTCACAAGATCTTCCGGTAGGTAATAGTACTCCTTCATAGCCTAGATGATCTGCTGCGACAGCGACTTGCTTATAGTAATCAATAGATGTGTGACGAGCGCCAACTGTTGAGCCAATATATCTGCCATCTCCATAAGTTGGGATAAACCAAAATAATTTCATCCAATGACCACTCCTTTATAATTCACTTATCCAATGAGAAAACTCGGATTTTATAATAAAAAAAATCACAACAACATCCCCTTTACGAAAAGGTAGAGTTATTGTGATTCTCCAGTGAACTGGTTGAATCTTCTTGTATACGTTGACCATATTTTATGCTGTATATGAAAATAATGTCAATACTTTTTTTAAGGGCATGTTTACGATCATTCGTGTTAATACATAAGATCTTTCGACCAATCACCAAGTAGCGGAAAGTCAGGCAATTGAGGAAGTTTTAATGATTCAACAGCTTGTTGTAAATATTGGCTCCTGAAACTAATGCGTTGTAATTCACCTTGATAAGGCGTCGAAGTAAACGGTGAGAGACTTTGCTTCATATCCAATAATATTTGCACATCTCGTTGGTAGATGGATGCATCCCAGTGAATATGTGACAGTGCTTGATAGACAACTTCTGCAGGAAATCCGCTCGCATTTTTAATGAGGAATGCAGCATCTTCACTGTGCTCTCGAATATATTGATGTGCACGAATATGAGCCTTTAGATAGCAGATGACAATATCTTCGTTCTGACTTACCCATTGCTGATCAGCGATTAATCCAGTTAGATAGTCCGAATTATTGGAATCACCTCTAATCCGTTGACCTGCACCTATATGCTGTGCCCAGCTTAGATAAGGCTCCCAAAGCATACTAGCTCCAATATGTCTTCCAACGATATCATTAAGACAATCACCCATATTGCGATGTACAATTGTTTCGGATTGAATACGATGTTGGTTTTTCCATTGGTTAAGCCGATAGGCTGAGCTAGATCCACTTACAGCGGAGAAAATTTCATCTTGCAATTGATCGGAATAATTCATCTTCGAACCAGTGGGTACAACAAGAGAAATTCCATTGTTATCAGTAGATTTTCCGTCAAATGCGAGAAAGATGGGGTTAAAACGAGGTAGTACCTGACTTAAGTTCCAGCTTGCTGAGATTGGATAATCACCTACAGAGGCAATATGGACACGACCTGCGATTAGTTCTTCGACAAGTTCCATGCCGTTAGGGGCATTAACCCAATGGAGCTCAAAGTGACGATTCGGAAATGCAATTTCTAATTCTTCTTCAAATAATGCTCGTTGTTTCATGACAAGTGGACTCCATAGTTGCGCGGAAGTAGTTTGATAACCAATGGTTAAGATCGTGGGGGCAGATAGGTCATTAGATGATTGAGTATGTGATTGCTCGGAGTGATGATTGGCAATCCACTTCTGAATTTGCTCTGGGTCAAATAGTACTTCTTTTCCTATTTTAATATAAGGTAAAGACTTTTCTTTACGCCAGCGGTCGATTGTAGCACGACTTACCCCTAATTGATTTATCGCTTCATGAATCGAGATATATTGAAAAGGTCCGTTGGACAATGCCATCACTCCGTTCTAATTTATATTAATCATACCCGAATAGTTGGAATTGTAATTACTTTCATAATACTGTAAAAAGTAGTAGAAATCAATATAGAGTTGTTCGTTTTACTCATTGCTCCTCATTCATCCTCAATGTTCATCAGCCTATTGACAGTGTAATTCATTGGATGGTAGTTTTTGTGTAACATACACAAGTAAACAGGTAGGAAATGAATGAATTAATGATGAGGGGTAGTGAGTGAGATGAGAAGCAAACGTACGAGTATAGTTAATTGGAAAGCGTTAATGAGTGTCTTAATGATTACGGCGATGGTGGTAATCGCTGCTTGTGGTAATAGTGAAGGAAAGTCAAGTGGAGATAAAGTTGTGCGTATCGGTTACCAGAAATATGCATCTGTTAATATTTTGAAAGAGCGCGGTGGTTTAGAAGATAAGCTTGCTGAACTGAAATACAAAGTGGAGTGGATAGAGTTTCCAGGCGGTCCACAATTGTTAGAAGCGTTAAATGTAGGCAGTATTGATTTTGGTCATACGGGAGAAGCTCCACCGATTTTTGCTCAAGCAGCTGGTGCACCATTAGTATATCTAGCTCATTCTAATGAAAGTCCGAAAGCAGAAAGTATACTTGTTCCCAAAGAGTCAACCATTCAAACTGCAAAAGATTTAGTTGGTAAGAAAGTTGCACTTAATAAAGGCTCTAATGTTCATTATTTACTAGTGAAGTATTTGGAAAGTGAAGGCGTAAGTTATTCGGATATTGAAGTTGTATTTCTACCTCCAGCTGATGCAAGAGCTGCATTCGAAAGTGGCAATGTTGATGCTTGGGTAATATGGGAACCATTCTATTCTGCAGCTCAACTTGCGACCGAAGCGAGAGTATTGGTTGATGGAGAAGGGCTAGTAAAGAATTATGAAATATATTTGGCATCACGAGATTTTGCTAAGGCGCATGATGATGTTATTAAAGTTATTTTAGATCAAATTGATGAAGTAGATCAGTGGGCACAGAATAATCAAGCTGAAGTTGCGAAGTTACTTTCACCTGCATTAGGAATCGATGAGCCATCATTGGTGCAGGCATTATCACATCGTAGTTGGGGTGTTATTCCGATTAGTGATGATACGATTGCAGCACAGCAAAGTATCGCAGATACATTCTTTGACCTAAAGCTAATACCAGAAGCCATTAATGTAAGTGAAGCAACATTGAAAAAGTAATTTAATTGGAGGAGGATTTGAATATGGATATATTATGGTTTATTCCACTACATGGAGATAGTAAATATCTTGGCACATCAAAAGGAGCAAGAGCGATTGATTATGACTATGTACGTCAAGTTGCTCAAGCTGCTGATACGTTAGGATTTCAAGGAGTATTGCTTCCTACTGGAAAAGCATGTGAAGATGCTTGGATTACAGCATCTTCACTAATTCCTGTGACGAAAAATTTGAAATTTCTTGTGGCAATTCGTCCAGGTCTAATGAGTCCAACCCTTGCTGCACGTATGGCATCAACATTTGATCGCTTGTCTGACGGAAGATTACTTGTAAATGTTGTAACTGGCGGTGATCCACATGAACTTGCAGGTGATGGTGTCTTTCTAGATCATACGGAACGGTATGAACAAACAGATGAATTTTTAAGCGTATGGAGAGATTTAGTACAAGGAAAAGAAGTAGATTTTGAAGGCAAGCATCTAAAGATTACGGAAGGTGAAGTGTTGCTCCCAGCGCTGCAAAAGCCCTATCCTCCACTATATTTTGGCGGCTCTTCTCCAGCTGCATTACAAATAGCTGCCGATCATGTGGATTACTATCTAACATGGGGCGAGCCTCCAGCGGAAGTTGCAAAGAAAATAGGAGCAGTTCGTGCCTTGGCAGAAGAACGTGGCACAACAGTGAAGTTCGGAATCCGTCTACACATTATTGTTCGTGAAACAAATGATGAAGCTTGGAAAGCTGCAAACAAATTAATTTCATATCTCGATGATGAGACGATTGAAGAAGCACAGCGCATATTAGCGCGTTATGATTCAGTGGGTCAACGTAGAATGAGTGAGCTTCATAAAGGAGATCGTTCAGCTTTAGAAATATCTCCAAATTTATGGTCAGGAATCGGTCTTGTACGTGGCGGTGCAGGGACAGCACTGGTTGGAGATCCGCAAACAGTAGCAGATCGCATTCAGGAATACGCTGATCTTGGTATCGAATCTTTCATCTTGTCTGGTTATCCTCATCTCGAAGAATCATATCGTGTTGCGGAGTTGTTATTCCCACTATTACCAGTTAACTCGCAACGTGGTGGCGAGGCAGTATCCAAGATCAAAGCAGATGGTGAATTTGTCGCCTATAATAAATTTTTGAAAATCTAGTCTGTTGCTTGTGGAGGTACATCATATGAAATGGTTTCGTAAATTAATAGATAGTTCGATCGCACCTGCAATTATCCCAATATTAATTGTTATGGTTTGGCAGTTACTTGGGCAGCTCGGATTGATCTCAACGAGAATATTACCGACTCCGCTAGCGGTGGCACAGGCAGCAGTTAAGCTTACGATTTCAGGTGAGTTATTTGGCTATGTATGGAGTAGTACGATACGTGCATTTATCGGATTTGCAATAGGAGGAGCAATTGGATTTTTCCTTGGTGTGCTTAATGGTCTTTCACAAACTTCCAATAGACTCTTAGATAGCTCAATACAGATGATACGTAATGTACCACATCTAGCTCTCATTCCACTTGTTATTATATGGTTCGGAATCGGTGAGACTGCCAAAATTTCTCTTGTCGTCTTGGGCGTTTTCTTTCCTATCTATATGAATACTTTACATGGTATTCGGTCGATTGATCCAGGTCTTATAGAGATGGCCAAAGTATATCGTTTGCAAGGAAAAGAACTGTATCGACATGTTATCTTTCCAGGTGCAGTTTCTTCAATTCTAGTAGGTGTTCGTTATGCGCTAGGATTTATGTGGCTTACGTTAATTGTATCAGAGACGATATCATCGAATTCAGGTATTGGGTACATGGCAATGAACGCACGCGAATTTATGAGATTAGATATCGTTGTGCTTGCAATTATTATATATGCTATTCTTGGTAAATTATCTGATTCTATCGCTAAAGCATTAGAGAAGAAACTATTACAATGGCATCCGAGCTATTCAAAGCAATCTTGAAAGGAGAGAGGCTAACGATGAGTAGAAAAACAACTGGGGCAAAACTCGTAGTTGATAACGTCTACAAAAATTTTGGGGATAAGCAAGTCCTGAAAGGCATTGATTTTGAGATTGAGCCAGGGAAATTTCTTGCTATTGTAGGGAGAAGTGGTTGCGGCAAAAGTACATTGTTGCGGTTACTTGCTGGACTTGAGACGCCATCAAAAGGTGAAGCATTATTGGATGGGTTTTCAATCGATAGTATTCGTGAGGATACGAGAATGTTATTTCAAGAAGCGAGATTGCTGCCATGGAAACGTACAGTAGAAAATGTACAAATTGGTATGAAGTCTCGAAATTACGAGCAAGCATTAGCCTCTCTTGCCCAAGTAGGTTTGAGTGATTATGCACATGAGTGGCCGAGTGTATTGTCTGGTGGGCAAAATCAACGCGTATCACTTGCAAGAGCATTAGTGTCATCTCCTAGATTGTTGCTTCTTGATGAACCGCTTGGGGCACTCGATGCATTAACGAGAATTGAGATGCAAAATCTTATTGAAAACCTATGGTTAGAGCAACAATTCACAACGGTTCTTGTTACGCATGATGTAGATGAGGCAGTAGCATTAGCTGATCGTGTCATTCTAATTGAAGAAGGACAAATAGCATTTGATGTGAATATTACGTTAGCTAGACCACGCGAACGCAATAATGATTTTATACATTTTGAAAAACTAATATTAGATCGTATTCTGCTACGTGGAAAGCATGAACAGAAAGACGCAGTATACGCGATATAACCAGTGCCAGCACTGGTTTTTTTCGTGTTTTATGCCAATACCTATACCAAATGGCTTCCTTATATATGTAACACTTGCAAGATTACAATAGAATTATGTCCAGAAGCATCTGGCGATAATGAAAATTAATCGTTAATATCTCTAGATTAAGATATTTAGAAATATAAAAATACTATTCAAGTTTACGGTTTAAATCGTTATAATAAAGGTACTGATGGATAATATTACTATCATGATCCATTTTAAAATTCAATAATAGCAATAACTTCAGAGAGGAGTAACTACGATGCGTACGTTAATAAGCTTTCTTCGAACCTATAAATTTTTTGTTGGTATTGCAGTTAGTATGATGCTAATTGAATTGCTTATTGAAGTTTTTCAGCCTTTCATGATGTCAAAAGTTATTGATGATGGCATCGTCGCTGGAAATATGAACGCTATGATAATGTGGGGAGGCATCTTACTTGGTACGACGTTACTCGCATTTATTATCGGAATTATTGGTTCTTTTTACTCTGCCCATGTCAGTCAAAACTTTGGATATGATATTAGGCAATCGCTTTATGAACGGGTACAAAAGATGAGCTTTCATACATTCAGTCACTTTCAAGAAGCTTCACTAATGACGAGAATGACTAATGATGTCACTCAGGTGCAAAATGCGGTCTTTATGGGAATGCGCATTATGTTAAGAGCGCCATTACTTGTTATTGGGTGTATGTTGATGGCATTTATTATTAATCCTTCACTTGCGATATATTTACTCATTGCTTTTCCGATATTAGCCGTTTTTCTAGCATGGGTAATGCTTCGCAATAATAAATTGTTCCGATTAGTTCAGGAAAAACTTGATCATGTAAACCGTGTGATGCAGCAAAGCTTAATGAGTATTCGCTTAATTCGTGTATTCGTAAGAATGGATCATGAAAATAATCGTTTTGAGCAACAAAATACGCAACTAAGAGATCGTACGATCGCGACATTACGACTTGCCGAACTTACGATGCCGATAGTAATTATCCTTGTTAATGGTTGTATTCTACTAGTGATATGGGTAGCGCGAGAACAAATTAATGCAGGAAAGCTAGTAACTGTTGGTGACATCGTTGCTATAGTCAATTATGCGTTGCGGATATCAGGTGCACTATCGATGATCTCGATGATTGTTACGAATATATCGCGTGCTGCGGCGTCAATGAATCGAATTGATGAAGTATTTCAAGTTGCAAAGAATGATAATGTTCGTTCTGATGAAAATGATGAACATAAGGAACCAATTCAAAAACTTGCAGGACATATTAACTTTTCATCCGTTAATTTCTCATATCCGCAATCTGAGCTTAAGACGTTACAGGATATTACTTTTGAAGTTGATGAAGGTGAGATGCTTGCTATTATGGGGTCTACAGGGTCGGGTAAATCTAGTTTATTACAATTAATTCCTCGAATGTATGAAGTGAATGAAGGAATCATTACCGTTGATCATCAACTTATTACCGATTACTCCTTCCATCAACTTCGTTCTAATATTGGCTATGTACCACAAGAGGTACTGCTCTTCACAGGAACAGTTACAGAAAATATTAGATGGGGAAAAAGAGATGCAACGATGGATGAAGTTATCGATGCGGCTAGAATGGCGCAAATCCATGAGACGATTATGAAATTACCTCAAGGGTACGATACGCTTATTGGACAAAAGGGTGTGAATCTTTCTGGAGGCCAGAAACAGAGGATGAGTATTGCAAGAGCATTAGTGCGTAAGCCACAAATCTTACTATTAGATGATTGTACTAGTGCACTTGATGTGGAAACTGAAAATAAATTGTTAGCAGCGATTCGACAATTAAGTTGTACAGTATTACTCGTCACTCAAAAAATGAGTTCTACAGCAATGGCAGATCGAATTCTTATTATTGATGATGGAAGAGTCATTGCAGAAGGGCAGCATGATGAATTGTTAATGCGCTCATCTTTGTACCAGAGGATCTATCAATCGCAATCGGTAGATAGGAGGGATGATTCATGTCCGAGTATCAGTTCAGCTCAGTTAATAAGTGGAAGATGAAGCTTGTATATTGGAAGAAACAATTCATGATTCCATTTCAATATGAGTCTCCTTCCTCTTTACTAGCCAGAGAAGAAGAAAGTAATTCCAGTGTTAAAGATACAAAACTGAAAGGATTGGGATTAGGTGGTGCACCAGGTCGAGCGCCTATGAAGGTGAAGCGACCTGATAAAATGCCAGCGACATTACGCCGAATATGGGGGTATCTTGCTACTTATCGAGTCGGTTTAATTTCTGTATTGATTATGATTGTGCTGGCTACAGGGTTCTCATTATTAGGACCTTATCTAGTCGGTTATACAATTGATAATTATATTGTTGGTAATCAGGAAGGTATACTCGGTATTCTCTTATTAATGGCGGGCGTATATGGATTACATGCATTAGTCAATTGGCTACAAAATATATGGATGATTACGATTTCGCAACAAACCGTTTATCGTATGCGCCATGATCTATTCCGTCAATTTCATCGGTTGCCGATCCCTTTTTTCACCAAACGACAGCAAGGAGATCTTATGAGTCGTGCTACGAATGATATCGATAATATAAGTTCATCGATGAATAGCTCATTTATTCAAATTTGTTCGAGTACACTAATGCTTGTCGGTATTATAGTCGTTATGTTGTTATTAAGCCCAATTCTTACATTACTTACGTTTTGCGTTATTCCATTAATGTTCTTTGGAATGCGCTGGATATCTGGTCGAACAAGCCGATTGTTCAGAGTACAACAACGTAATCTCGGAGCGTTAAATGGATTTGTCGAAGAAACGTTATCGGGGCAGAAGATTATTAAGTCATTCTCACAAGAAAATGTCGTGATCTCGCAATTTCAAGAACGTAATGAAAAAATAAGATTATCGGGATACTGGGCACAAGCGATTTCTGGATTTATCCCCAAATTAATGAATGGTCTAAATTCGTTAAGTTTTGCATTAATTGTTGGTGTAGGTGCATTACTGACATTATGGACCGATGCGATAACTGTAGGAGTAATTATTATTTTCGCGGAGTATGCGAGACAATTTACAAGACCACTTAATGATCTTGCCAATCAGTGGAATACATTATTATCGGCTATTGCGGGTGCAGAACGTGTATTTCAAATTCTTGATGAGCCGAAGGAAAATACAGATGAGCAGTCTGCTTCATCTGTTGAAGCAATAGACGGTAAAGTAGAATTCGATAAAGTTTGTTTCGAGTATGAAGAGGGTAGAAGTACGATTTCTAATATTAGTTTTACTGTGCAACCAGGCGAGACCGTTGCATTCGTTGGTCCAACTGGAGCAGGTAAGACTACATTGATCTCTCTATTGTCAAGGTTTTATGAACCGAGTAGTGGCAGCATACTTATTGATGGTAGACCAATTTCGAGTATTAAGCGTGAAAGTTTACGCTCTAATATGGCGTTTGTCTTGCAGGATCCGTATCTATTCGAAGGAACGATTATGGAAAATATTCGTTATGGTCGATTGGATGCCACTTCAGATCAAGTAATTGAAGCCGCTAAGCTTGCAAATGCCCATTCCTTTATTATGAGGCTGAAGGATGGCTATTCTACTACATTGAAATTAGGTGGAGCGGGAATCAGTCAAGGGCAGAAGCAATTGATAGCCATTGCTAGAGCGCTTATCGCAAATCCTTCTATTCTGGTGCTTGATGAAGCTACGAGCAGTATTGATACTGTAACAGAAATCAAAATACAAGAAGCACTAGAACGATTAATGAACGGTCGAACTTCATTTGTTATCGCCCATCGATTGAATACGATTCGTCAAGCGGACAAAATTATTGTGCTACAAGATGGTCAATTGCAGCAACAAGGTTCACATGAGCAGTTACTTCGTGAAGACGGTTTATATCGAAAGCTTGTACAAGGACAAATCGTTTTGGATGCCAAGTAAAAAAGCGTCGAGTTCGTAGAAGAAATTCTATTCACTCGACGCTTTTTATTTAGAACATGCTTAGATCATAATGCGAGGATAACTTCTCTAATAGATCAACACCTGCAATACTGTTTCCTTTGTTATTCAGTGCAGGACCGATAACACCAATTCCAATTGAACCTTGAACTAACGTAAGAATTCCACCGGCCACCCCACTTTTAGCAGGTAGACCAACTTGAATAGCGAATTGACCTGAAGCATTGTACATTCCACATGTCACCATAAATGATTTGGCGATTTGCACATAACGCTTAGGTACAATTTCTTCACGGGTAATTGGGTCGGTGCCATTGTAAGCAAGAATTAACGCCATTCTTGAAAGGTCCTTGCAAGTAACATCAATCGAGCAATGATGGAAGTATACATCTAATACCTCGTCCACGCTATGTTCTAGCACACCATTATCTTTCAAAAAATAAGCCATAGATCGATTTAGATCAGCGGATTGTAATTCTGACTGATACACATTTTCATTATATTGTAGGGAGTCATTATGAGCTAATTTACGGAAAAAATGAAGTACACGTTCAAGCTTATGTTGCTGTGAATCGCCTTGAATAAGCGAGGAGATAGCGATAGCTCCAGCGTTTATTAATGGATTGAATGGAATGCCTGGTTGAACAAGCTCAAGTTTTAACATAGAGTTGAAACTATCGCCAGTCGGCTCCATTCCAACTTTATTAAACACAATCTCTTCACCGTTATCCATTAAAGCGAGCAATAAGGTGAACACTTTTGAAATACTTTGCAAAGTGAATACGGTATTGACATCACCGACGCTAACTTCATTACCGTGAGCATCAAGCATATGGACTGCTAGAGCATCCTTATTTCCTTTTGCTAGTTCTGGAATGTAGGAAGCAACCTTGCCGAATTGGCTCAATGATTTACTTTGCTCCACCCACTCTGGAAGTAGTCCGCTAATATTAGGAAGCAAGTCTTGAAGCTTTGTTAATTTATCCATGGTTGTTCTTCCTCTCCTTAGATGTATCCAACGTCTCTATATATGATCTTATTATATGTAGTACTATAATTATTTTATCACGAAAATATGGTAAGCGACTCATGACTATCGTAAGTCATAATACATTACGATTGCTAATTAATAATTAATGTTGATATAGTATATGCAAAATAGTATTCATTCATAAAAAAATTCTTATTAGGAGAAATCAATGAATAATAAAAAAGTAAGTTGGTTTAAAAGGCAAAAAATATATTACAAAATCATTATGATATATTTCCCACTAGTTATTATTCCTTTACTTATTGTAAGTGGTATTTCTTTAATTATTAACTCGAATTCCACCATTGAAACAGCTGAAAAAAATGTTGCAGATGAATCAAAATTAATTGTTACCAGAATTGATAGTATTGTTAATCAGGCAGAAAGTTTCTCGATCAGTGCGATGCTTGATCTTAACAAGGAGGTAAAACTTAAGGAACTCCCCCCTGTTATTGAGAAACCTAATGAGATACTAATTAATGATGATTATGAGCTGCGCAATCAAGTTGAAAATCGGTTGGCCTACGCTCAAATGATTTTTCCAGAAGTAGAATCTGCTGTATATATTGATCGTAATTATTATATATACAAAACAGATAATCTTTTAGTTGAAGGAACTGTTGAAGGTATTAAAAGTGAAATGTTCGAGCAAGTAGAGCAAAGTAATGGTAGTATTGTTTGGTTTTCTATGCAAACAAGAGACTATTGGACGTTAGATAATGACCAGCCTGTTCTAACCTTAGGGAAGAAAATATTAGATACGAATACGATGGAACTAATGGGCTATCTCTTTGTTAACATAAATGAGAAAGCGCTTTCTAATGTTTACGATACAATTGGTATTGAAGCTTCCTCTGGTTATTATATCGTGGATGGAGAGGGTATGATTATTTCCTCTAACAATTCCGAAGACATATTAAGTTATGTTGACAATGGTCGATGGGAAATAATGAAGCATCAAGATAGTTATGTCATGAATACTACCAATACTGATGGCAAAGAAATCATTCAATCCTCTTTAATATTTGAAACACATGATTGGCGATTAATTAATGAAATTCGTATCGATGAATTAACGAGTGAAATATTAAAAGTATCTAGGTTAATCGTTATTGTTGCTGTTTTTGCGCTAGTGCTTGCAATTATAGGAGCGATTATTCTTTCTAGATCAATAGCTAGTCCGATTATTGTTCTTGCCAAACATATGAGTCGTATTCGCGATGGTAACTTGAACAAGTTAGTAGAAGTAGATTCATATGATGAGATTGGCGTGCTAAGCAAAGGTTTGAATATGATGCTCGTTCGCATTAGTGATTTGCTAACAAGTATTAAGGAAGAACAGACGAAGAAACGTGAATATGAATTAGCACTTATTCAAGAGCAGATTAAGCCTCATTTCTTCTACAATACGTTGGAACTAATCTACATTTTTTGTAAGTCAGGTGATGGTGAACGAGCAAGTAAAGCAACAAAAGCATTAGGAGATTTTTATCGTGTTGCGTTAAGTAACGGACGTGAACTGATTACATTAGGTGAAGAGATTAACAATTTGAATAGCTATCTATACATTCAACAAATGAGATATTCAGATTTATTTAACTTTACGATATCAGTTGATGAAAAGTTGAAAGAGTATATTATTCCTAAGCTGACACTTCAACCGTTAGTTGAAAATGCTATTTATCATGGACTTAAAGAAAGTAGAGGTTTTGGAAGTATTCATATTTCTGGATATATAGATGGACAACTTATTCATATTGTTGTGGCAGACAATGGTGTAGGAATGGAAGAAACTCAATTACAAAAAATTATGAGTAGCGAATCCCATGAGCAACATTTCGGAATGCGAAGTGTCAATGAAAGAATTAAATTGTACTTTGGTGAAAACTATGGTTTGAAAATTAAGAGTAAGCAAAATGAAGGTACACAAATAACAATTATTATTCCTAATCATGTGAGAGGTGAGCAACATGTTTAAAATGGTTTTTGCAGATGATGAGACACACTTTAGAACGTACTTTAGAAATGTAATCGATTGGAACAAGTATGAGATCGAATGTTGTGGGGAAGCAAGAAATGGCATGGAGATGATGGCATTAATAGAAGAAAGTGAGCCAAGTATTGTATTTCTAGATATTAATATGCCCTATATGAATGGAATAGAGGTTGCGCAAAATATAAAGCATTTGTACCCATCTATATTTATTGTCATGGTGACAGGGCATAATGAATTTGATTATATACACCAAGCGATGAAAATTGGCGTAGATGATTATATCCTCAAGCCATTTAATGATGAAGAATTGTTGCAAACCATTCAAAAAGTAAAATCCAAATTGGATCAAGAACGACTTGAAAATATTAAACGCGAGAACGAGCTTAAATTTAATAAGGATAGTTTGCTATATTACATGGTCAGTCATGACCTTTCCAAAGAAGAAGCGATGTTTAAAGATAAATTTAATGAACTCTTTCATATACAACCAGTAAGTAGATTTCAAAGTTTATGTATTGAAATTAATACAGAAAATGATATTGATGATAATGAAATGAAATTAAGAAAGTATATCGTTCATAACATATTATCCGATTTATTTCCGAATGAAAGAGATCGGTATTTTTTCTATGGCCCTGAGAATCAAGTCATCTTAATTGCTTTTGGTCATTATATTGCATCTACCAACAATGTTAGTGAGATTGCTATGCAACAATTATATGATGTGGTGAAAAAAAGATTTCGTTTCAATATTAATATTGGTATTGGAGAAATTTACGAAAGTGTAGTGGATATAAAAAAATCATACTTAGAAGCATTATTGGCTATTCAATATAAGCTATTATACTCGGATAAAGATGTAATCTACTACTCAGAACTTGAGACTACTAAGCTTGCTAATGGTTTTTATTCTAGCGATCTAAATGATGAACTACTTAAATGTTTACGTAAACAAGATAAAGAAAAGATTAATAGAGAACTAGAAAAAATACATCAGGATATCGTGAAAATGAATGTTTCAATCGAAAATGTTCAAATGATGATGTTGAGCCTTGTATCAGTCGTTATGATTTATTTGAATGAAAGTAATAACAAATTAGAAAATTTGTTTTCTGTAAATTATTCACCGATTGATGAGATAAAGAAGATGCGCTCCATTAAAATAGCGATGGAGTGGATTGGAGATTTGTATATGAGTGCATTGGATCTTACCAAAAAACAGAAGAATACGAAATCCTCGCAATTGTTAACTAAAGCAATGCAAATCATCGAGCAAAATTATGCGAATAGTGAGTTGAAAATCGAGGATATCTCTCGACAATTATTTATTCAACCACGATATTTATTGAAAATATTCAAAGAGGGAATCGGTATAAGTGCCAATGATTTTCTAATTGAGACAAGAATGAATCAAGCTAAGCGGATTCTATTGGAGGAAAACAATTTCAAACTTTCTTATATTGCTGAGCAAGTCGGTTACAATGATTTGGCTTATTTCAGCAAAAGTTTCAAAAAACATACGGGGTTTACGCCAAGTGAATTTACAGTAAAGAATAAATAATAGATTACGAAAAGTACAAATTAGTGCGGATTTATCCCTGTGATAATGATTAAAGATTAACTAAAATGAAAACGTATACAACACATAAGGGGGATAACAATGAAAAAGTTATTAAACAAAAGCAGTGTACTTATTGTCGTAATGATTTTGACGTTATTGGTTTCAGCGTGTGGATCGAATAATGGTAATACAACTGTAAATCAGCCGAAAAATAACGACAAAGGCAATGAAACAACAGATGGGGCTGTAAAACAAGAAACTATTAAACTTAAGTTTTATGCTCAATATAGTGGTGCGGAAATTGCCGTATATGATGCTGCTAGAGATGCTCTAAAAGAAGTAATGCCAGAAGTAGAAATTGAATTTGAAGTAGCTGGTCAAGATGACGAGCAAAAAATCAAAACTTATGCAGCAGCAGGAAATCTACCAGATATCTTCTTTGCTTCAAGTGCATTAATTCAAACATTCAAAAACTCAGATAACTTACTTGTACTTGATGACATCGTTGCTGAGCTAGACATTGAATCAAAACTTAATGAAAGCTCTAAAGCAATGTTATGGAATGAAGACGGAAAATCTTACACGATTCCTAACGTTGGTCAATGGGCAGGGTTAATGTATTACAACAAAGATTTGTTCGCTGAACATAATGTAAAAGTTCCAGAGAATTTTGATGAGTATCTAACTGCCGTAGAAACTTTCAGTGCAGCAGGAATTACACCATTAGCATTATTCGCTAAAGAAAAATGGCCTGGTCTATTATTGCTAGATATGGCAACGACGGGACATGAGCCTGGTGGTTTAAGAAAGATCGATAAAGGCGAAGGTACATTCTCTGATGCGGCTTACGTTCAAGCTGCTAAAAAAATAGAAACGCTAGTAGCGGCTGGTCTTTTATCTAAAAATGCTTTCAATACAACAGCAGATGATGCCAAAGCTCAATTCACATCTGGAAAAGCTGCAATGTATGTCAATGGTGCTTGGTCTATGGGCTCAGTAGCTGAAGTAATGGGTGATAGTGTTGGTATTCTATATACTCCATTCTCTGATGCTGGTCAAGAAGAAGCAGTGAAATGGAACGTAAGTGGTGGTGGATTCAATCAAGGATTCTCTGTTGCAAAAAACACGAAACACCCTGAAGTAGCTAGTAAGTATGCTGCACTATTCGCACTTGAATTTGCAAAACAAAGAGTATTGTTGTTGGCTGACCCTAACTCTATTCTAGTAGAAGAAGTTGTGCCGGTTAATGGATTAACTCCATTACAACAACAGTATGCTGATGATTCTAAAAACTTTAAGACAATGACTAGCTTCGCATGGGGAATTGAAAATGCTAAGTTAAAAACTGAAGCTGAAGATATTGCTCAAGTATTATTATCTGGAGAATCGGCAGATAAAGTTGTTGAAAAAATGGTGAAAGCAATTGAGAACTCAAGAAAATAATTAGCAAGTATTAATCAGGTTGCCTTTGTTGATTAAGGCAACCTGTTTATAATCAGGGAGGCTTTATGACATCAAAACAGAAATATAACTTAGCTGTTATTGTCTTTACAGTACCAACATTAATATTCTTTTCTGTTATGGTTATCTTTCCAATTTTACAAACGTTTCAGAAAAGTTTTTTCACTTGGGATGGATTATCGCCGGCAGTATTTAGTGGACTAGATAATTATATTCGTTTGTTAGATGATGATGATTTTTGGGTTTCTTTAAAAAACGGATTAATCTTTGCTTTAGTGTTAGTTGTATACCAAATGGGATTAGGAACATTGTTAGCTATTGCATTAAGTAATAAGAAATTAAAACTACGAAAATTACTTCGCACATCATATTTTGTTCCAGTTGTACTGTCAGGAGTTGTAGTCTCTCAACTATGGATCGCAATGTACAATGCTGAAGGCGGATTAATAAATAGCTTATTTAATTTATTGGGTATTGATTATCAGCAATCATGGTTAAGTGATAAGAACGGTTCGATTTGGGCAATCGCATTTACAAACGCATGGGCAAATATCGGTATTCACTTAGTACTCATATATACCGCTATTAAGTCGATTCCAGAGCAATTATATGAAGCAGCTACAATAGATGGTGCATCATTCTGGAGATCACATTGGAAAATTACAATTCCGTTGTTAGGGGAAACTTATAAATTCTGTTTAATTATTGCAATTACAGGTGGTTTAAACGCGTTCCAAAACATGTTTGTTATGACAAACGGTGGTCCAGGTAATATCTCATACACCTTAACATTTATGATGTATAAAGCAGCCTTCCGTTCGGGTGAATATGGATATGGATCTGCAGCTGCAACATTATTAGTCATTGAATGTCTATTATTCACGATTCTAATTAATCGTTTTATTGCACGCGAGAAAATCGTTTATTAATGGGAGGATCACATGAAGCTTAATCAATTCGCTAAAAACACATTAGTCTACGGTCCGCTCGGGTTGTTTTTTATCGTAAGTATTTATCCGCTTGTGTGGTTGTTATTCTACTCCTTCAAAAACAATGAAGAAATATTTTCGACAAACGTTTTTGGTATCCCGACGGAATGGAGATTTGAGAATTACACGAATGCTTTCAATACATTCGATCTCGTCGGTTTCTTTAAAAATAGTATGATTGTTTCAATTGGTACAGTAATCTTGACGGTAATATTATCTTTGATGTTCTCTTACGCTGCTGCCAGAATGCGTTGGAAAGGTTCAGAAATAGCTAAAATCTTTATGACATCAGGTATGTTTATTCCAATGCAAATCATTCTTATTCCTTTATTGATTCTAGTTAGAGATATGCATTTATCCAACAGTTATTTCGCTGTTATACTACCGTATGTTGCATTCCAACTCTCTTTTTCTACAATTATTTTCTATGCGTTCTTCAAGTCATTACCATATGAAATTGAGGAATCCGCAGCGATAGATGGTGCTAGTGTCTATACTATTTTCTTCAAAATAATGCTTCCATTAGTGAAGCCTGCCATTGCATCAGTTAGTATTTTTGTATTTTTATTTGCTTGGAATGAATTTTTAGTTGCGCTTATTATGATTAGTGATAATACACTAAAAACATTGCCGTTAGGCTTGCTTTACTTCCAAACTCAGTTCGGATCTGATTGGGGAGCTATGGGGGCAGTTATGGTAATATCAACGATACCTACAATAGTAGTTTACTTATTATTTTCAGAACAAATCGAGAAGGCACTTACTGTTAGTTCAGCAGTGAAGGGTTAATGTATTTAGAGGAGATGCATATGACTATACAGCAACAAGAGATTAAGTTTGAATTTATTGATTCAGATAATAATTTCAAATTTACTACGACACTACTACAAAGTGATTCAGGCGTTCAAATTTATCGGATATCAATGAAAAGACAGCAATATGTATTTCCAAAACCAGTTATTATGAAATGGTATTATCCTACTGTTGATATTGCAGGTTATTGGGATGCTGGATCTGGAAGAGACAAAGGACTACGTATTGATTTTCAGAAACCGATACAAACCAAATCAACTTCTTTAGCACCTGTCTGCTGTCTATACAACGAAAGTGACATCAACAAAGTAACATTTGCTCTGTCCGATGCGATGAATACGATAGCATTACGTGCAGGTGTGCAAGAAGAATCGGCAAATATCGAATTTTATACTGAATTCTTTATCGAAGCTTCTCCGCCAATTGATGAGTATATTGTTGATGTTCGTATTGATAGACGTTCAATACGATATGAGGAAGCAATAAATGATGTCGCTCAGTGGTGGGCAACTCAGCCTGGCTATGAACCTGCTGCTGTTCCTGAGATAGCAAAAATGCCGATGTACTCCACTTGGTACAGTTTTCATCAAAATGTAGATCCGAATGAATTACTACAACAATGTTACTATGCGAAGAAACTTGGCTGTGAAGCGATTATTGTTGACGATGGCTGGCAAACGATTAATTCTGAGCGAGGGTATGCTTACTGTGGAGATTGGAAAGTTTCAACTGAGCGCATACCTAATATGAAACAATTTGTTCAAGACGTACAAAATCTTGGGATGAAGTTTTTACTTTGGTATTCCGTCCCATTCGTTGGGAAGAAGAGTCAAGTATGGTCTACTTACGAAGGCAAATATTTGAATGACTACGATGTCGATACTTCAATATTAGATCCGCGTTTTCCAGAAGTAAGAGAATATTTAATATCAATCTATGAAAAAGCTTTGCTCGATTGGAATCTAGATGGCTTTAAATTAGATTTTGTTGATTCATTCGTTATGTCAGAAGAATTGAAATACTCTATTGGTGAAGGTAGAGATTATGATTCGGTGCCGGAAGCTGTTGACCAACTATTATCTGATACGATTTGTAGACTACAAGCGATTAAACCAGACATCATGATTGAGTTTCGTCAACAGTATATTGGCCCTATGATGAGGAAGTATGGAAATATGTTTAGAGTAGCAGATTGTCCAAACAACTACAGTCAAAATAGAATTGGTTCACTCGACATCAGATTGCTAGCTGGTATCACAGCTGTTCATTCCGATATGATGATGTGGCATAAGGATGAAAAGCCTGAAAATGTTGCATTACAATTTATTCATGCATTATTCTCGGTACCTCAAGTATCAGTTAAATTGCATGAAATGAGTAAAGAACAATATGAGGTCATAGAGTTTTGGTTGAATTTCTGGATTAAGCATAAAGAAACATTGTTAAGTGGGAAGTTAATCGCTTATTCACCCCATTATCTTTATCCAGTTGTGAATGCAACAACAAAGTTCGAATCTATTACCGTACTCTATAATAGTCAATATCTCAAAGTTCTAAGTATGGCACAGAGAGAAATAATTATTAATTCTAATAAGCAAGAAACAATAATAATAGACTTTACGAAGTCAGTACGAGGAACAAGTTATATACACAATTGTTTTGGTGAACTTATATCAAATATACCCATTAACTTTGAAGCGGGAATTCAATGTTTTAATGTACCTATTTCAGGTATGTTGAGTATTGAATATGACTAATGCCGAGCGATTATTTAGATGGCAATGGACGATATTTGCGCTTAGTTGGCTAGTTTATGCGGTAGTCTATTTTGGTAGAGTAAACTTGTCAGTTGCATTACCTGATATTCAAGAGGAACTTCAAGTATCACTAACTCAAATCGGTATTATTAGTACAGCTTTTTTCTGGATGTATGCTATTGGTAAATTAATTAATGGTATTATCGCAGATAAAATTTCTACAAAGTGGTTCGTATTCGTTGGGATATTCATAGCAGGAATATCGAACATTTGGTTTTCTGTAACGCATTCGTTAGTACTGATGATATTTAT